>NZ_JBHXDQ010000003.1:0-132213 GCF_042725875.1 Streptomyces sp. NPDC127038
GTGCGGCCCCGGACCGTCGGGTCCGGGGCCGCACCGCGTCGTACCGGGATCCGGCCGGAGCCGGTCTGGGTCACGCCATCCAGAAGAAGACGGCGGTCATCCGTTTGTCGTCCATGGTGGTCCCGCAGTATTCGGTGGCGCTGTGCATCAGGTTGGCGTTGTAGAGGAGCAGCCGGTTGTAGCGGTGCGGGACGCGGATGTCCTCGACGAAGGAGTCCGGCGGCACGAAGCGGGTCCCGAGGGCCTCGACCAGGTTGTTGTGCGGCGCGACCACGACGTTGCCGCCGAGCCGCCCGCCCGGCAGCGCCTGGCGGAAGAAGGCCGTGCCGCAGTCCTTGGGGACGTTGGGGTTCAGGTACAGCACCGCCGCGTAACGGCACAGGGCGCGGGAGTCGGTGTGCGGACGGGGTTCCCCCTCGTCCTTGCCGACGACCTGGACACAGTTGTGGTTGAGCGTGGCGCCCGACGGAGTCGACTGCTGCCACAGCTTCTGGGCGCCGGTGGCCTTGCGTACGAGCCGCTCCACACGGGCCAGTTCGTCCGGTTCGAGACCGGGCATCGTCCGCATGCCCGGCCAGCTCTCCGAGGTGTACGGATAGCCCTTCGCCCAGTCGTCCCTGCCGACACACCGGGCCCGTACGGCGTCCGGGTCGGGCAGCACGTCGTCGAAGACCCAGTAGTCCCGGTCACGGGTGGGTTTCCGGTAGGGGAGCACCGGCAGGGCCGGTGACCTCGGGGGTTGTGGGGGCATGCGGCCGACCCTATAGACGCCCGCGTCAGCGATCTCCAGGGAAATGGTCAACCTTCCGCCAACTCGGTTCATGGATCGTCCAAGGCCGGCGGGTCGGCGCCCCGGGAAGGCCTGTTCGCGACCCCGCACCGTCAACAGCCGTCCGAACAGCCTCAGTTCACCGGTCGCGGTCGGACGCGGCGGCGGACTCCCGGCGTGATCACCGGTGTGACCGAGCGGTGAACGTCCGGGCCCGTGCCCGCGTATCACTGCACAGGACGGCGGGAGACCGCGTGCACGGAAGGAGAGCAGTGTGCCGACACGGCCCGAACGCGGGAGGTCCTCCGGGCGCTCCGTGATCGAACCCACGCACATCGAGCGCCGCCGTCGCTCCGAATCCCTGGCGGAGCTGCTCCGGCAGGTGCGCGAGAAGGAGGGGATGGACGACGCGGACGACGGCTTCGACCCGCTCCCCGCGCCGACGCCCCCGGTACGCCTCCTGCCCGTCCCGGAGGAGGACGAGACCGAGGAACTGCCCCCGGTCATCGAGGAACTGCCCCCGGTACCAGGGAAGTTGCCCGCCGTCCTGGAGGGCGAGGACTATACGGCCGACACCCCGCCGTCGTCCGGGACCGGCACGGCCGTCGCCTCGCACGTCCTCGGCGGACCCCCCGCCGAGAGGCCCAAGGGCGCCCACGGTCCGGCGCGCGGTCCGGCACTGCGCCGTGCGGCGATCGGGCTGGCGATCGTCGCGGCGGGCCTGACCGGCTTCGCGGCGGCCCTCCTGGTGCCGGGCGCCGGACGGGGCGACGCCTCCACCGGAGCCGGAGGACACGCCAGGACCGCGCCCGCCGTCGATCCGGACGGAGCGGGCACCCTCCGGGAGGGCGACAGCGGCCCCGAGGTGACGGACCTTCAGCGACGCCTGCTCCGTATCCCGAACGTGTACGAACACGGCAGCACCGACGGCACCTACGACGCGACGCTCGCCGCCGCCGTCGCCCGTTTCCAGCTCTGGTACGGCATCCGGGGCGACGAGTCCGGCGTCTACGGCGACGACACCCGGGCCGACCTGGAATCCAGGACGGCCACCCCCTGAGCCGGCCGGGGCGGCGGTGCGGTGACGGTCGCTCCCTCCGCCCCGGCCACCCCCGGCTCAGACCCCTCCGGCCCGCTGTCCGACGACCGCCGGACCGACGACGAGGTCGGCGCGGCCCCGGGTCGCCGCGACCAGATCGGCGTTGCGCTGATCCGTGCCGAGCACCCACGCCACCGCCGTGTCGTGGTCCTTCCCGAACTCCTCGTGCCGGGCGACCAGTCTGCGCACGCGCTCCGCCTCGTCGAGCTCGCAGAACCACACCTCGTCGAGCTGCGCACGGGCCCGCGCCCACGTCTCGTCGCCCAGCAGCAGGTAGTTCCCCTCGGTGACGATCAGACGGGCGTCCCGGGGAACCGCGATGGCTCCCGCCAGCGGCTGTTCGAGGACCCGCTCGAAACCGGGCGCGTAGACGAGATCCTCCTCGTCCTCGCGCAGCCGCCGCAGCAGTGCCGCGTACCCCGCTGCGTCGAAGGTGTCCGGCGCGCCCTTGCGGTCCCGGCGCCCCAGCCGGTCGAGTTCGGCGTCCGCGAGATGGAACCCGTCCATCGGCACATGGGCGACGCCGAAGGCCCCGCCCGCGCCGAGGCGCCCCACCAGCCGCTCGGCGAGCGTCGTCTTCCCCGCCCCGGGACCGCCGGTGATCCCGAGAAGGGCACGGCGGCCGGGCCGCACCAGCGCGGCGGCCCGCTCCACCAGGTCCTCGAAGGACGCGCACACCCCGGTCATACGGGCCCGGACGACGGCACGGGCACAGCGATCTCCATGCCCACCAGTATCACCCTGGGCCAGGGCGGTGATGTGGCGCTCACCACCCGCTGGAGACGGCTCCCGGGGGCAGACTCCCCGTATGACCGATCTCGGCCTGCCGCAACAGATCCTGGCCTGTCTCTTCGACCTCGACGGGGTGATCACGAAGACCGCCGTCGTCCACGCGGCCGCCTGGAAGCGGACGTTCGACGACTTCCTGCGGGAACGCGACGGCGACGGATTCCGCCCCTTCGACGACGCCGACTACTCCGCCTACGTCGACGGCATGCCCCGCGCCGACGGCGTACGGTCCTTCCTCGCTTCACGTGGCGTCGAACTGCCCGAGGGAACCTCCGACGACCCGCCGGACAGGGCCACGGTGAACGGCCTCGGCAACCGCAAGAACCGGCTGCTCCTCGACATGATCCGCACCGACGGGGTCGAGGCCTACGACGGCACCCTGCGCTACATCGAGGCGGTACGGGCCCGCGGCCTGCGCACCGCCGTCGTCTCCTCCAGCGCCAACTGCCTCGACGTCCTGCGCTCGGTGGGGGCGCAGGACCTCTTCGACGTACGGGTCGACGGTGTCGTCGCCGCCGAACGCAGGCTGCCGGGCAAGCCGCGCCCCGACACCTTCCTGGCCGCGGCGAAGGACCTCGGGGTCGACCCGTCCCGCGCGGCCGTCTTCGAGGACGCGCTCGCCGGCATGGACGCGGGCCGCTCCGGCCACTTCGGGTACGTCGTCGGCGTGGACCGCGTCGGCCAGAGCGACGCCCTGCGCGCCCACGGCGCCGACGTCGTCGTACAGGACCTGGACGAACTGGGGAAGCGGCCGTGATCACACACACGTCGTACGGGGTCGAGCCCTGGGCCCTGCGCGAGAGCGAGCTGAACCTCGGACTGCTGCCGCAGAGCGAGTCCGTGTTCGCCCTCGCCAACGGTCACATCGGCTGGCGCGGCAACCTCGACGAGGGCGAGCCCCACGGCCTGCCCGGCTCCTACCTCGGAGGCGTCCACGAGACACACCCCCTGCCCTACGCCGAGGCGGGCTACGGCTATCCGGAGTCCGGACAGACCGTCATCAACGTCACCAACGGCAAGATCGTCCGGCTGCTCGTCGACGACGAACCCTTCGACCTGCGCTACGGACGGCTGCACTCCCACGAGCGCGTCCTCGACCTGCGCACCGGGCTGCTCACCCGCACCTGCGAGTGGACCTCGCCCGCCGGCTCCAGGGTCCGGGTCCGCTCCACCCGGCTCGTCTCCTTCACCCAGCGGGCGATCGCGGCCGTCGCCTACGAGGTCGAGCCCGTCGACAGCGGCATCAGGGTGGTCCTCCAGTCGGAGCTCGTCGCCAACGAGCAACTGCCCGGCCGCGACGGCGACCCGAGGGCGGCGCTCGCGCTGGACTCGCCGCTTGAGCCGGAGGAACACTTCGCGTCGGGCGGCCGGCTGCGGCTCCTGCACCGCACCCGGCACAGCGGACTGCGGGTCGCGGCGGCCGCGGACCACACCGTCACGGGACCCGAAGGGACCACCCTGAGCAGCGAGAGCGGCGACGACCTCGCCCGCCTCACGGTCACCTCCGTACTGGAACCGGGCAGCACCCTGCGCCTGGAGAAGACCGTCTCCTACGGCTGGTCCGGCAACCGCTCGCTGCCCGCCCTGCGCGACCAGGCCGACGCGGCCCTCGCCGCCGCCCGGCACAGCGGCTGGTCCCGCCTCGTGGACGAACAGCGCTCCTACCTGGACGACTTCTGGGCCCGCGCCGACGTCGAGGTGGACGGCGACGAGGAGATCCAGCAGGCCGTCCGCTTCGCCCTCTTCCACGTGCTCCAGGCGGGCGCCCGCGCCGAACAGCGCGCCATCCCCGCGAAGGGCCTCACCGGCTCCGGCTACGACGGGCACGCCTTCTGGGACACCGAGACCTTCGTCCTGCCGCTGCTCACCTACACCTCGCCGGGCGCCGTCGCCGAGGCACTGCGCTGGCGCCGCAACACCCTCCCCGCCGCCCGCGAGCGCGCCGCCCAACTCGGCCTGCGCGGGGCCGCGTTCCCCTGGCGGACCATAGCCGGGCCGGAGGGCTCGGCGTACTGGCCCGCCGGCACCGCCGCCTTCCACGTCAACGCCGACATCGCCGACGCCGTCGTCCGCTACACCGCCGCCACCGGCGACACCGCCTTCGAACGCGACACCGGCGTCGAGCTGCTGACCGAGACGGCACGGCTGTGGCGCTCCCTGGGACACCACGACCACCGGGGCGGTTTCCACATCGACGGGGTGACGGGCCCCGACGAGTACAGCGCCGTCGCCGACGACAACACGTACACCAACCTGATGGCCCGCGCGAACCTCCTGGCCGCCGCCGACGCCGTCGAGCGCCACCCCGCGAAGGCCGCGGAACTCGGCGTCGACGAGGAGGAGAGCGCCGCCTGGCGCGACGCCGCCGAGGCCATGCACATCCCGTACAACGACGAACTGGGCGTGCACGAGCAGCACGCCGGGTTCACCCGCTCCCAGCGCTGGGACTTCACCGCCACCCGCCCCGACCAGTACCCGCTGATGCTGCACTTCCCCTACTTCGACATCTACCGCAAGCAGGTCGTCAAACAGGCCGACCTGGTGCTCGCCCTCTACAAGTGCAGCCCGTTCTTCGACGAGGAGCACAAGGCCCGCGATTTCGCCTACTACGAGCCCCTCACCGTCCGGGACTCCTCCCTCTCGGCCTGCTGCCAGGCCGTGATCGCCGCCGAGACCGGCCACAGCGCACTCGCCTACGACTATCTGGTCGAGGCCGCGCTGATGGACCTGGAGGACCTGGAGCACAACACCCGCGACGGCCTGCACATCGCCTCGCTCGCCGGCACCTGGACGGCGCTGGTGGCCGGCTTCGGCGGGCTGCGCCACCACGGGGACACCCTGGAGTTCGCGCCCAGACTCCCGGAACGGTTCAGCCGCCTCGCCTTCTCCCTTGAGGTCCTCGGCCGCCGGCTCCGCGTGGAGATCGAGCGGGACACCGCCACCTACACCCTCGCGTCCGGCGGCCCGCTGGAGATCCGCCACCACCGCGAGAACCTCACCGTCGACGCCGACGAGCCGCGCAGCCTGCCCATACCGCCGCAGCGGCCGCGCCCCGCCCCGGACCAGCCGCCGCACCGGCGGCCGAACTCCCGGGGCTAGGACGACGCGGCCGCGGCGCGTCAGTCGCGGTCGACCGAGGGCGCGATGTCCTCGTGCTCCTCCACCGGGGCCGCCCCGGGCGCGGCGGTCCGGGCGGCGGCCCTGGTCGCGGACGTGCCGCAGAACGCGGGCTCCAGGGTGCGGTACATGGTGTTGAGCACGGCGGTGTTGTTGGAGGTGTTGGCCAGCGCGGTGAGGCTGCGCTTCCCGTCCTTCGTGGTGAAGGCGTACGTGTAGTAGCCCTGCACGGTGCCGGTGTGCCCGTACACGGAGATCCCGCAGGACAGGTCCCGGCGGCGCAGCCCGAGTCCGTAGGACGTGGTGCTGTTGACCCGGGTCCACTTCGTCATCTGGGTGAGCTGGGCGGCGGACACGAGCCTGCCGCGCAGCAGGGCGGAGAAGAAGGTGTCCAGGTCGTGCGGCGTGGAGATGATGGCACCCGCGCTCTGCGCCCAGGACGCCGTCTGCTTCGTCGCGTCCACCGGGGCCGCCCCCGTCGTGTCGGACGTGAGGTAGCCGTTGGCGTGGCGGCCAGGGATCGCGGTGGAGGGATGGACGTAGAACGTGTCCTTCAGGTTCAGCGGGGTGAAGATGCGCTTCTGGTACTCGGTGGCCACGCTGTGCCCGGTCAGCTTCTCGATCAGCATGCCGGCGACGACGAAGTTGGTGTTCGAGTACGAGTAGGCGGCCCCGGGCGCGTTGGTGCGCGGCTTCTGCAGCGACAGCTTCACCAGGTCGCGGTAGCCGAACACCTTGTTGCGGACCGCCTCGAAGCCGGAGACGGACCGGGCGAACATGTCGTTCGTGTAGTCGTACAGGCCGCTGCGATGGCTCAGCACGTGCCGCACGGTGATCCGGTCGTCGGGCAGCAGCCCCGGCAGATAGGTGTCGACCGGCTTGTCGAGCTTGAGCCTGCCCTCGTCGACGAGCTGGAGCAGCACCACGGTGGTGAAGGACTTGGTGACGCTGCCGACACGGAACCGGTCGTTCGTGCTGATGGTCCGTCCGGTTGCCCGGTCGTCGACCCCCTGGACCAGCCGGTGGACGGTGCCGTTGTCGTCGATTCTCGCCATCGCGCCGGGCGCCCCCTGCGCGAGTGCCGTGCGCAGGATCGCCCGCAGGCCCGCCTCGTC
Organism: Streptomyces sp. NPDC127038; assembly: GCF_042725875.1. Classification (NCBI taxonomy): domain Bacteria; kingdom Bacillati; phylum Actinomycetota; class Actinomycetes; order Kitasatosporales; family Streptomycetaceae; genus Streptomyces; species Streptomyces sp. NPDC127038. The sequence goes on from NZ_JBHXDQ010000003.1 coordinate 6,890, forward strand.
GGGTGCCGCGGCGGCGGCCACCGCGGTCCGTGCGGTGCCGGCGTGCCCCGTGCCCGTGGGCGTCACCGCCTGTGCCGGGGCCGCCAGCAGGGACGCCACGACCGCGCCCAGCGCCGTCCCCGTAACCGCCTTTGCTGAGACCATCTGCTTCTCCCGAGTGCCATCTGCCGGCTCGACGTCCCGGCCCGGAGCGCGCCGCGGATGCGGGCGACGGCACCATCTGTACGCGCTGGGGCGGGCCGTGGGACGCATTGCCCGGCAATCACGCGGAAACGGCGTACCGGAATCGGCGAATTGGCGGAAAGCAGCCGCACCGGACCCGACCGGGACCGGCCGGCCGCCGAAGAGGGCGTGGGCCGGGGCTCAGCCGCCGAAGAGCTGGGTCCAGTACGTGCCCGCCCTGCTGCCGCCGGCCAGGCCGATGCCTATGTGGGTGAAGTCCGGCTTGAGGATGTTGGCGCGGTGGCCGGGGCTGTCCATCCAGCCCTGGACGACCTCGGCGGGGGAGCGCTGTCCGCAGGCGATGTTCTCGCCGATGGCCCGCAGGCCGCATCCGGCCGCCGCGGCACGGTCCCAGGGCCGGCTCCCCTCGGGGGAGGTGTGCGCGTAGAAGTCGCGGGCCACCATGTCGGCGCTGTGGGCCTGGGCGGCGGCCGTGAGGGTCGTGTCCGTGCCGAGGGGACGCAGACCGGCCGCGGCCCGCTCGGTGTTGGTGAGCGCGACGACCTCGCGCGCGGTCCGCTCCAGGCCCGCCCGGCTGAACGGCCGCGCCCACAGCGCCGTCCAGTACAGGTCGCCGGTGCGGGGGTCGGGGACGCGGGCGATCCCCGCCTGGTCGAAGGCCGGATCGCACAGCGTGCGCCGTGTCTGCTCGGCGGAGAGGCAGTACTCGACGAACTCCCGCGGGGAGCGGGGTCCGGAGACCAGATGCTCGCCGATGGTCAGATAGGAGTAACCGGCCGAGACGACCCGGTGGTAGACGCTGACGCCGTCCGGGCTCTCCACCGCGAGCGCGCCGCGGGTCGCCATCGCGCCGGCGTGGTCCCGGGCGGCGTTGGTCAGCCGGTCGTCGAGGCGCACGGGCGGGCAACCGGCGGCGGCACGCGCGGAGTTCACCGGCCCGAGGAGATCCTCGCCGCCGCTCCTGGAACCGGTGCCGGTGCCGGTGCCGCTGCTCGTGCCGGGGCCCCCGCCCGGTGTGCGCGGAGAGCCGCCCCGGTCGGCCGCGACGGGAGCGGTTCCCGGCCCCGCGGCCGCCGGTGCGCTGCCCCCGGTGTCCTCGGTGACGTCGACGCCGAAGTCCCGCGCGATGCCCGCCAGTCCGTCCGCGTAGCCCTGTCCGAGCGCGCGCAGTTTCCAGGCCGTACCCCGACGGTAGAGCTCGGCGAGGAGCAGCAGCGTCTCCCGCTGCGGGCGGGGCGGGGTGAACCGGGCGAGGGCGCGTCCGTCCGGCGCGGTGACCTGGACCGTCGGGGAGGGCAGCCGGCCGAGGGGAGTGGTGAGGTCCGCCGGACTGACGACGAGGGTGACCCGGGTCGCTCCGGGCCGCAGCCGCGGCGGATCGACGGTGAGACGGTCCCCGTCGAGCCGGACGCCGGGCGCGGCCGGCTGGTTGTAGAACACGAAGTCGCCGTCGCCGCGCACCTTTCCGCCGTCGTCGGTGACGAGCGCGGACAGGTCGAAGGGGCCCGGGACCCTGAAGGTCAGGACCTCGTCCGGCAGGGGCGTGTTGCCTCCGGGAACCAGCTCGCTCATGGCGCCGCCCGTCGCTGTCGTGATCCGTGCCCTCCCGCCGGGAGCGAGGAGCACGGGCCGTCGACCGCTCAACGGACCACCCGTGTCCTACGGTTCCCGCGGCCGGCGCGTGACCGGGCGGGTGCCGCGCGCGGCCTCGACCGCCGTCCGGAGCGGTACGGGCGGTGCGGCCGCGCGCAGGGAGCGCAGGGCGAGCAGCATCACGCCGATGTCGTCGAGGTAGACGGGGTCGGGCAGCAGGTCCGTCGGCAGCACGAGATAGAGCACGGCTCCCCAGAACACCCAGCGGGGTCCGGTCGGCAGTCCGGCCCGCCGCAGCTCACGGCGGGTGCGTACGAGCCGGCGCAGGAGTACGAGCGCCACCGCGAGCGCGGCGGCTCCCAGTACCGCGACGATGACGAGGACCAGGGTCCACGAGGTCGAGTCCATGCGTCCGTCCAGAGGGTCGTCGGGTGCGCTTCCTTCCCGTGTGCCCGCTGACGGCCCGTCCATCGCTCCGGGCCGGGCCGTCCGGGCCTGCCGATGCTCACCCGCCGGTGTCGCGGCGGCAGATGACGAAGTCGTCGAAGACGTGCCGGCCGGGCAGCGGGCCGACGGTGCCGACGGCCCGGCGCAGGTCGAGCAGCTGGTCCGTGGTCATCTGGAGCGGTGGCTCGTCGGGCTGGTACGTGGTGCGCACCGGGTAGTCCCGTCCGGGTTCCCGGGTCATCTCGATGTGGCAGCCCAGCACGTGGGTGACCGGACGCTGTCCGCAGAAGTCGATCAGCCGGTCGACGGTGCGGGTGAAGGCCGGCCAGTCCTCGACGTACAGACGTCCGGGATAGACCGTGTCGCCGGTGAACAGGATCCCGGTCCAGGGGTCGTAGAACGTCACCGACGCCTGGTGGTGCCCGGGTGTGGCCAGGCATTCCAGCACCCGGCCGCCGAGGTCGACCCGGGCGACGGCTTCGGGGTCGTCGCGGAATCCGAAGAAGTCCCAGGCGCTGTCGAGGGCCGCGTCCACGACCTCGGTCCCGGGACGGCCGGTGAACTGGCCGTCCCCGGCGACGTGGTCGCCGTGCGGATGGGTGTGCAGGACCAGCAGCCCGTAGTCGTCACGGGGGTGCCCGGCCAGCCAGGTCTCCATCACCTCGTCGACGACCCGGCGGAGCGGGAAGTGGTCGGCGGAGGCCGTGGCGCCGGTGTCGATCAGGACGGCCCGCGCGCTCCCGAACAGCAGGAACATGAAGGGCGCCTCGTAGTCGACCGCCATGTTCTGGCGCAGGATCACCGTGTGCTCGTCGTAGGAGTGGACCTGGATGTCGGGGTCCGTGTTGTGCTTGGCCGAGGGCGAGCCGTGGATCCACCGCACGTCGAGCGGTGCGGCCGCCGGGGCTCCACCGCCTCCGCGAACGCCGTCGATGCGCCTGTCCGTACCGTCCACGCCGTCTCCCTGGGACTCGGTCCTGCCGGGCCACGGCAGGGCCCGGGGGATCAGTTTCGCTGGTGGGCGTGGTCCACGAGCGCCTGGGACACCGTACGGATGCTGCGGGCGATGTGCTGGAGCTGCATCACCTCGGCGGCGTACATCTTGATGGAGTGCTCGATGACGCCCTCCTGGAGCCCGAGACCGGGCAGCTCGGAGCGGGCGGTCTGGAGCGCCGTGCGGGCGACCCGTATCTCCTGCTGCACCTGGAGGTGCGCGTGGCGGGCGAGCAGGACGGGGTGCTTGTGCAGGACGGGGTAGCTCGCGTAGCGGCTCGGTACGAGCTCGCGCAGCCATTTCACCGCCGAGCGCTCCCAGTCGAAGCTGCCGGGGGTCTTGACCTGGCACGGCCAGTCCGAGGTGATCGGTGAGTACGTCAGGGCCATGTTCATCGCTTCCGGGTTACGTCGGCGGGGGACTCTGGGGCGGCCCCGGCATAGGGGTACCGGGGCCGCCACCACGGGTCTCGCAGTCGAGACCCGCTCGAACACCCGGGACCCGATGCGGGTAGGAGCGGACGGCCCCGAGTGCTCATGGGTCGTGACCTGGAAGCATCCGGGGCACGATCCGAAAGAAGTATTTATATATGCCGCCGTAAGCGCAAGGGCATGAAAACATTCATGCGTGCTTTGTTGTGAATGATCCCGTGATGCCGCCGTGGCCGGGTGTGACGGGGGTGGGGGTGACCTGGGACGGAGTCAGTCGCGCAGGAAGAACTGGTGCTGCTCGGCGACCTGCTCGTACTCCTCCAGGCGCGCCTGGGTGCGCTCCGGATCGGCGTCGGTCATGGCCTGCAGCAGCGCCGCCGACAGCACCACGGGCGCCGCGTAGGAGTCGAAGACCAGGCGGGAACCGGTGCCGGTGGCGAAGGTGACGTCGGCCTCGTCGGCCAGCGGGCCGAGGCCGAGGTCGGTGACCAGGGCCACCTTGAGGCCCGCGCTGCGCGCGACCCGCATGGCGGTGAGCGTCTCGTGGGCGTGCCGGGGCATCCCGAAGGCCAGCACCCAGGTGCCGCCCGCCTCTCGGGACTGGAGCAGGGCGTCGTACGCGACCGAGCCGCCGCGTGTCACCACGCGCACGTCGGGGTGGATGCGGCGGGCCGCGTACGCGAAGTACTCGGCGAGCGAGCCGGAGATCCGCAGCCCGAGGATCGTCAGCGGCGCCGACTTCGACAGGGCCCGGCCGACGCGGATGATCTGGTCGGGATCGGTGAAGTCCCGCCGCAGGTTCTCCAGGTTCTCGATCTCGGCGTCCACCGCGGCCTGGAGCTCGTTGCTCGTGACCTCGGCCGGAGTCCCCGGAGTGCTGCCCAGGGTGCTCAGCGCGATGGCCTGGAGGCTCTCCCGCAGCGCCGGGTAGCCGCTGAAGCCCACCGCCGCCGCGAAACGGGTCACGGAGGGCTGGCTCACGCCCACCCGCTCGGCGAGGTCGGTGATCGACAGGAACGCGGCCTCGGTGATGTGCTCGATCAGGTACTGCGCGATGCGCCGCTGGCCCGGGGAGAGCCGGGGGCCGTCGAACAGCTCCCTGAGCTGGGACGTGGGCGCCACGTCCGCCTCGGGGGCCGTCTTGCCCGAGGTGATCGCGGATGCCTGTGCGCGTGCCTGCTGCGGCGATGGCACCGGTGCGTGTCCTCCTTCATGTCCCACGAGAACTCAACATAGCTCACCGACCCTTCTGACCTGGGCCGGTATTGGCGCAAGCAATGCCTGCGTTCCCCGTTTCACGTGCGGTCCAGGGGTACCCGGACAACGCTCACGACGGGCTCGTCCGCGGGCGTGCCCGCGTGTTCGCCGACGCGAGGGAGAGGGTTTTCATGAGCGTGCAACAACTGCCCGCGTCCACGGTCCACGTGATGCTCGGGGACTGTTCCGCGGACGACGCCAAGAAGGTGCTCGGTGTCCTGTGCGGCCGCTTCACCGCGGACCGCGAGCAGGCCGACGAGACACATGAGTCCGCGAGCGGCCGGCCCACCGTGTGGACCGTGCTGTTCGACACCTCCGGCGATCCCGGGGACACCGCGGGGCCTGTGGCGGAACTTTCGGGGCAGCCGACCGTGGAGGCACAGGGCGGTCCCCTCGCGACACGCAGACTGCGGGAGGCCCTCGGTGCCGCCTTCACCGTGCACGAGCTGGGCACGGAGGCCGGCGACCAGGAGGTACAGATGAAACTGCGACTGGATTCGGGTGCGGCGCACGAGACGCGGCCCGTGTGAACGCCGGGACGGCGGCCCGCGGCGGGGAGATCGGCGCCCGCCGGGCGGCGACCGGCTCGGCGCGCGAGGGCGCGGCCAGGGCGGGGCTGACCGCCCGGGGGGTGATCTACGTCCTGGTCGGCCTGCTGGCCCTGCGCATCGCCTTCGGCGACAGCGGTGGGCGGCAGGCCGACCGGGGCGGCGCCCTCCAGGAGCTCGCCACGAAGCCGTTCGGCTCGGTCCTGCTGTGGGCGCTCGGCGCCGGGCTCGTGGGCATGGCGCTGTGGCGGCTGTCCGAGGCGGTGTTCGGGGCCGCCGGACAGGGCGGCGGCAAGGCGGGCAAGCGGCTGATGTCGGGCGCGCGGGCCGTGTTCTACGGATTCGTCGCCTACTCCGTGCTGGCCTTCGCGGCCGGCGCGCGCGGCAGCGGTTCGGGTGACCGGCAGTCCCGCGACGTCACGGCGAAGGCACTGGGGGTGACCGGCGGCCAGTGGATCGTCGGTGCCGCCGGAGCGGGTCTCGTCGTCGCGGGCGGCTGGATCGCCGTACGGGCCGTGATGCGCAAGTACCACAAGCACCTCAAGCTCGGTGAGATGTCGCGCCGGGTCCGCAGGGCCGTCGACACGGCGGGCGTGGGCGGCGGGGCCGCCCGGGGTGTCGTGTTCGCGGGGGCGGGCGTGTTCGCGGTCAGGGCCGCCGTGGACTACCGGCCCGACCAGGCCAAGGGGATGGACGGCACCCTGCGGTCCTTCGCCGGCGCGCCGATGGGCCCGTGGCTGCTGACCTGTGTCGCCGCCGGCCTCGTCCTGTTCGGACTGTTCTCGTTCGCGATGGCACGGTGGCGCAGGGTGTGAGGCCGCGCCTCCGGCCGCCGGTGCCGGGCCCGCCTCCGTGCGCCGTGGCCTCGGCGGGGCCGTCGTCCTGAGGGTGTCCCCGCCGCTCCCCGCGGCGGAGACACCCTCACACGGCAGGACCGTCAGGGCCGCGCGGTGAGCGCGAAGCTCTGGGCGGCGGACCCGTCGCAGCCCCGCTGGGTGAGCCGGACGCCGTTCGCGGCGGAGGCCGCCGCGCTGAGGCACCTGCCGCTGTGGCGCGCGACGAAGTGGTAGCGTCCCGAACCCTCCTTGACCGACAGCCACTGCTGGTTCTGGCCGCCGGACCAACTCCACAGCTGGAGCGGCGCGTTGTCGGCCGTCGAGCGGTCGGTGACATCGACGACCTGCTGCGGAGCCGGCCTCAGCGCGATCCGCGTGTAACCCCCGTCCGTCGGACGGAACTGGAACTGCTGCGCCTGGGTTCCGTTGCACGCGTACTGCTGGACCACGGTCCCGTTCGCGGTGCCGGCCGAACGGGCGTCCACACAGGTCCCGTTGCCCGCGTCGGTGAGGGAGTACCAGGTGGTCTCCGGGATCGGGTCCGCCGGCGGCACCGACGTGTCCGCCCCGCCGAGCCACTTGAGCCCGTCCAGCAGGAACCGGTTCTGTTCCGCGCTGGCGAACGTCGAGGACAGCGTGGTGTTCGTCGCGTAGTCCATCGCGTTGTGACCGAAGTTCGCGTACAGCATCCGGTACTTGGTGTTGGTCCACAGGACCGGGTAGTAGCCGCTGTACCAGGTCTGGTTCGGATCCGTGCCCAGCGGGAAGCTGCTGGGGTCGATCGAGGCGAGGATCCGGATGTCCGGGTTCTGCCGCAGGTCGTTGGACCAGCTGTACCACTCGCTGACCGACGAGGTGAACGTCGCGGGCAGGTTCACGGTGGAGGGGTGCGTGCGGTCCTCGACCTTCAGGACGGCCGTGGTCGGCCCCCAGGTGTTCGACGTGAAGTTCCCGCTGCCGAGGAACTGGTCGTGGTACCAGGACCAGCTTCCGGCGTCGGTGGTGAAGGCGGAGACGTGGAAGCCCATCCAGCCGCCGCCCCCGCGCATGTACTGCTCGAATCCCGCGCGTTGGGCCGCGGTCCCCGGCAGGTCGTCGAGGAACAGGACGACCTGGTACGCGTTCACGCCTCCGTCGGCGAGCAGGTCCCAGTCGTTGCTGGCCGTGTAGGTGAAGCCGTTGGCCGCGGCCTGCTTCGGGAACCAGTCGTTCGCCTCGTGGGCGAAGCTGATGTGGGCCGCGTCGTAGGTGCCGTTGTAGAGGGCGAGCACCTTGAACGGGGCCGCCGTGGCGTTCGCGTGCGCGGCCGGTGGCGAGGCGAGGCCGATCAGGGCCGCCATCAGGACCAGGACCCGCAGGACGAGGGCCCGCGGGGCGCCGCGCGCCGGTAGGGATTCGGTGCCGCGCATCCGGCTCTCCTTCGCGTGGTGGGGGGTTCACGTCCATGAACGCTGAACGCATGCGTGGAGTCGTGGTGATCGGTGAACCTAAAGGTCTGCACCAAAGACGTCAAGGCATGAAACAAGGAACCCCGCCAATTGGCCAGTAAGCACGATGAGTTGAAGCAATCGACGCGGACGGAGTGCCGAATTCGGCCTTGTGCCGGCCGTGGTGAGCGACAGGGAGCGGTGGCGGACCGACGTTCACATGTGCGGCTCCTTACGAGGTGATGACATGAGGGCGAACCACACCCGCCCCACCCGCCTCACAAGGCACTCTGGATCCGGGTCGGTGACTCCTGTCCTGGAGAGGCACGGAAAACCGCCGGCCACCGCGCCGACCGGCACCGCCGGTTCGTGTCCCGCGGCGAGGGAAGCGGCTGCCGCGGAACAGCGCCCCGGAGCAGTGTTCCGGGGCGCCGTGCGTGCCCGGCCGTTGCTCCGCCCGAGGGACCCGGCTACTTCCAACGGCCGAGCCGGGCGAGTCCGCACCCGTGTCCACCGCAGGCACCGGCCGGCGAGGCCCGTATGAACAAGGCGCCCGTCCCGCCGGCCGGCCCCGGTACGGGCTGAGCCCCGGTCGCGGGCGGGCCCGGCACGGGCCGAGCGTCCGTACGGGCGGCGCGTGCCGGGGCGGATTCCCGGACAACGGACCGCGGCGAACCGTCCGCAGGCCGAAACCACCGGCAGGGAGGTAGTCATGACGGAGAACCAGATCCTCCAGGGCCTCGGACTGATCGCCGTCCTGGCCGTCGGCTCCCAGCTCGTGGCGAGCCGGCTGCGCATCCCGGCCCTGATCGTCCTGCTGCCGGTCGGCTTCGCCGCGGGCGCCCTCACCGACATCGTCAACCCCGACAAGCTCCTCGGGGACGCCTTCTCGCCGATGGTCTCCCTCGCCGTCGCCGTGATCCTCTACGAGGCCGGGCTCGGCCTCGACGTCAGCCGGCTCCACGGACACATGCACCGGGTCGTGGCCCGTCTCATCTGGATCGGCGTCCTGATCACCTGGGCGGCCACGGCCGTGCTCGCGGTACCGCTGCTGGGCATGTCGAAGAGCTCGGCCGTCATGCTCGGCGTGATCCTCGTCGTCTCGGGCCCCACCGTCGTCGGCCCCCTGCTTTACTTCGTGCGCCCCACCGAACGCCTCCAGCGCATCCTGATCTGGGAGGGCTCGCTGATCGACCCGGTCGGCGGCATCCTCGGTGCCCTGGTCTTCCACGCCGTCGTCGCCAGCGGCAGCAGCGATCTGCGCGGCAAGATCGGCCAGTTCGCTGCGAGTTCGGCCGTCGGACTCATCGGCGGCGCGGTGGGCGCCGCCGTCCTGTGGCTCCTGCTCAGCCGGCTGCACCTGGGCGAGGTCCTGGGCACGACGGCCCAGCTCGCCGCCGCGGTGGGCGTGGCGGCCCTCTGCGACGCGATCCGCGACGACACCGGGCTCATCGCCGCCGTCGTGATGGGCATGGCCCTCGCCAACCTGCCGGGCGTCTCCCTCCCGGCGCGCCGCCCCTTCCTGGAGACCCTGGTCTCCCTGATCATCGGGCTGCTGTTCATCTCGATCTCGGCCACGGTCACCCCCGCGTCCCTGCGCCACGTCGTCCTGCCCACGCTCGGCCTCGTCGCCGCCCTGGTCCTCGTCGTCAGGCCGCTGGTCGCCCTGCTGGCGACCGTCCGCACCGATCTGCTCCGCGGCGAGCGGGCGTTCATCGGCTGGATGGCACCGCGCGGAATCGTCGCCGCGTCCACCGCCTCGACCTTCTCCGCCGCGCTGGCGGCCGATCACGTCCCGGGCGCCGAGAAGATCCTGCCCGCCACCTTCCTGGTGATCGTCGCCACCGTGACCCTGTACGGGCTGAGCGCGCACCCCGTCGCCCGGCGCCTCGGCGCGCTGCGCCCCGCGCGGGCCCGCCCGCTGCTCGTCGGCGGCGACCCCTGGGCGATCGACCTGGGCCGCGCGCTGCGTGCCGCAGGTCTCGACGTGCTGATGTGGGCCGGACGGGAGGAGCAGCGCGACCTGATCCGGGACGCCGGGCTGAACCTGGCCCCCGGTGAGCTGCTCGCCGCGGCCACCGGTGAGGGGGCCGAGCTCGAAGGGATCACCGGCGTGCTGCTGCTCACCGAGGAGGACGACTTCAACGCGCTGGCGTCGGAGACCCTGCGCGGCACGTTCGAGGGGTTCGTCCACCGGCTGGGGCCGCCCGGTCTCAGCCATGGCGTGGTCGCCCCCTACACGACCGGTGACACCCTGTTCGGGGCCGCCCTGAGCAGACCGGAACTGGCCCGCCGCTACGGGCACGGCGCCCGGATCGTCTCCCGCCCCGCCGAGGGCGGCCTCCCCGACGGGCACGCGCTGCTGTTCCTCGTGCGCCCCGACGGGCGGCTGGAGCCGGTCACCGGGACCCGCACCCCGCGGCCGGGGCCGCGGGACACCGCGATCCTGCTCGGCCCGGCCGGGACGGCGGACCCGGTGCGGCCGGTCTGACGGCGTGCGGCCCCGCCGGTCCGGTCCGACCCCAACGGTCGAGTGCGGATTGCGCTCTTCCCTCCGGCTGGATCTCATGGTTGTCATGCAGCGACAAGCTTCCGAGCCAGACGACCTCGTACCGCCGATGGAGCGCTCGCACTGGGTGGCCTTCGCCGGAGTCCTGCTGATGGTCAGCGCCCTGTTCAACCTCCTCACCGGCTTCGTGGCGGTCTTCAACCACGGCTACTACTCGAAGGTGTACTCCGGGGGCAACCGGTTGCTGATCCTCAACTACACGGCCTGGGGGTGGATCTTCGTCGCCATCGGCATCGTCATGGCCCTGCTGAGTCTCGGTGTGCTCGTGGGCTCCCGGGGCGCGCGGCTGGCGGGTGTCTGTCTGGCCGCGTTCTGCCTCGTCGCACAGATGATCTTCCTGCCGGTCTACCCGTGGTGGTCGCTGTTCACGATGCTCGTGTCCCTGCTGGTCATCTACGGACTGCTGGCCGAGCCGAAGCACGTGCCCGGAGCACGGGTCTGACCGGACGACGGGTCAACCCGGCCGGGTCCGACCGGCCGGGTCCGACCGGCCGGGTTCGACCGGCCGGGTTCGACGGGACGGGCGTCCTAGGGCCGTGGCTCCGGCGCGCCGGCCGGGGCCCGCTGCCCGTCCAGTGCCTCGTCGAGCGTGGTGGCGGCCATGATCAGCGACAGATGGGTGAACGCCTGCGGGAAGTTGCCCAGCTGCTCGCCGCTCGGGCCCACCTCCTCCGCGAACAGGCCGACGTGGTTCGCGTACGTGTGCATCTTCTCGAACGTGTAGCGGGCCTCGGCCAGCCGGCCGGAGCGCGCCAGCGCGTCGACGTACAGGAAGGTGCACAGACTGAACGTGCCCTCCGAGCCGCGCAGGCCGTCGGGGGAGGCGGCGGGGTCGTAGCGGTAGACGAGGCTGTCGGAGACCAGGGTCCGGCCCATCGCGTCGAGCGTCGACAGCCAGGTCGGGTCCTTCGCGCCCAGGAAGCCGACCCGCGGGACCAGCAGGAGCGAGGCGTCCAGGACGTCGCCGCCGTAGTACTGGACGTACGCCTTCTCCTTCTCGTTCCAGGCGCGCTCCATCACCTGCTCCATGACGGTGTCCCGGGCCCGGGTCCAGAGCGCGGTGTGCGCCGGGCGGCTCCATTCGCGGGCCAGCCGCAGACCGCGGTCGAACGCGGCCCAGCACATCACCCGGCTGTAGGTGAAGTCCTTGCGCCCGCCGCGGGTCTCCCAGATGCCCTCGTCCGGGCGGTCCCAGTTCTCGGCGAGCCAGTCCAGGGTGCGGGAGACCGCCTTCCAGCCCGCGTAGTCGGCCTGGATGCCGATCTGGCGGCTCTCCGAGAGGCCGTAGAGGGCCTCGCCGTAGATGTCCAGCTGGAGCTGGCCGGCGGCCGCGTTCCCCACCCGTACGGGGGAGGAGCCGCGGTAGCCCTCGAAGTGCTCCAGGATCTGCTCGCCGTCCAGGGGCGTGCCGTCCACCCGGTACATGATCTGGAGCGCCTCGCCCTCCTGGTCCAGGCGTTCCATCAGCCGTGCGCGCAGCCAGTGGGTGAAGGCCGTCGCCTCCTCGGTGAACCCGAGGTCGAGCAGGGCGCGCAGCGACAGGGCCCCGTCGCGCACCCAGGTGTAGCGGTAGTCCCAGTTGCGTTCGCCGCCGACCTGTTCCGGCAGCCCCATCGTGGCCGCCGCGACCGGGGCACCCGTGGGCGCGTAGGTCAGGAGCTTGAGGGTGATGGCGGCGCGGTGCACCATGTCGGGCCAGCGGCCCCGGTACCGGGAGTCGCGCACCCAGTCCTGCCAGAAGTCCAGGGTCCGCGCCAGGTCCTCCTCGGTCCGCGGCACGGTGGGCGGCGGCGGAGCGGTGGCGTCCGGACCGTCCACGGTGAACACGGCCACCGCCGTCTCACCGGCCCCGAGCGTCACGGTGCCGCGCACGTCAAGGCCGTCCCGCTCCAGCGGAAACGTGCCCTGGAGGAACGCGGTGATCCCGGGGGACCGGAACGCGGCGCCCTCGGGGCCGAGGGTGAGCTCGTGGCCGGCCCGCCCGTAGTCGAAACGCGGGCGGCACTCCAGGGCGAAGTCCACCGTTCCCCGTACCGCGCGGGCGCAACGGACGAGCCGGTGCCGGGCGGAGGCGGACCCGGACCGGTCGGGCGGCATCCAGTCGAGGACCTCGCCGACCCCGTCGGGTGACATGAACCGGGTCACCAGGACGGCCGTGTCCGGGTAGTAGAGCTGCTTCCAGGTGCCCTCCGGGCGGGAGGGGGCGAACCGGAACCAGCCGCCGCGGTCGTGGTCGAGCAGCGCGGCGAAGATGCTGGGGGAGTCGAAGCGCGGAGCGGCGAACCAGTCCACGACGCCCTGGGCGGAGACCAGGGCGGAGCACTGGAGATCCCCCACCAGGCCGTGGTCGGCTATGGGCGGATAGCGGTCCATGCTGATCCAATCTCGAGGATCCGAGCATCTTCACTATCCGGCATGCCGGACATGCGCGCTTCCCGTCCCGCGAGGGCCGGGGCGCGGGGCGGCGGCCCGGCTCCGGAGGCGCCGGGTTCCGGGGGCGGTGCCAGGTCACGGGGCGGCGGCCCGTCGTGTGCGGCTGGATTGCCGAACGCCGGGCGGCCGGGGTTACTGGAGGAGACCGTTCCGCGCCGACGGGGCGCGTGCCGGTGTCCCGGGAGGTACCCGCATGGACCTGATCCATGTGCGCATGGTCAGTCCCGCCGGGCTGACCGACGCCGTGACCGCCCTGCTCAGGGACGACCCCTGTGTCGTGAACCTCGTCGTGCAGCCCGGCATCGCCCGGAAGCCGGACGGCGACGCCCTCGCCTGCGACGTGCTGACCGGAGGGGCGAACGACGTGCTGCGCGGACTGCGGGAGCTGCGTCTGCACGAGGTCGGCTCGATCGTCATCGAACCCGTCGACATGGCGTTCACCGGCCACGCGGCCCGGGAGGGCGCCGAGCGGCTCGGGGTGCTGTCCCGGGCGCCGGTCTGGGAGGAGGTGGAGGCCCGTATCCGCGCGCAGGGCACCTACGCGCCGAGCTTCTACCTCTACATGGTCGTCGCGGGCCTCATCGGCGCGGTCGGCATCGTCACCAACTCCCAGATCCTCATCGTCGCGGCGATGGTCGTCGGGCCCGAGTACGGTGCCATCGTCAGCGTGGCGCTGGGCATCGACCGGCGCTCGGGGCGGCGGGTCCGCGAGGGGCTGAACGCCCTGACGGCCGGGTTCGCGCTCGCCGTCGCCGCCACGTTCCTCTTCGGCCTGCTGATCCGGGGCTTCGGCCTGGAGTCCAGGGCGTTCGAGCTGAACGTGCGCCCGGTGTCCCGTCTCATCTCCACGCCCGACTTCTTCTCGTTCGCGGTCGCCACGCTGGCCGGCGTCGTCGGTGTCGTCTCCCTGAGCGAGGCCAGGACGAGCGCCCTGCTGGGGGTCTTCATCTCCGTCACGACCATCCCGGCCGCCGCCGACCTCAGCGTCTCCGCCGCGTTCGGCAGCTGGTCCGAGGCGCGCGGGGCGTTCGTCCAACTCCTCATCAACGTGACCGTGTTGATCGCGGTGGGCGCGGTCACGCTGCGGGGGCAGCGGGCCCTGTGGCGCAGGGTCGGCCACCGCGACCGCCGACCCGCCCACGGCTGAGGGCGGCGCCGCTCCGCGAGGGCACGCGGAGCGCGGACGTCCGGTTCGGTCCGGGGGAGGTGGCAGACTGGCGCCATGGACGAGCGCGCATTCGACAGGTCGGGCCAGCATGCTTCCGTCATCGGTCTCGGGACCTGGCAACTGGGAGCCGACTGGGGCGACGTGAGCGACAAGGAAGCCCTGGCCGTGCTGGAGACGGCGGCGGAGTCGGGAGTGACCTTCTTCGACACCGCCGACGTGTACGGCGACGGGCGGAGCGAGGAGACCATCGCCGGGTTCCTGCGCGGCCGGCCTGACCTGCACGTCATGGTCGCCACCAAGATGGGCCGCCGGGCCGACCAGGTCCCCGAGAACTACGTCCTCGACAACTTCCGTGCCTGGAACGACCGTTCGCGCCGCAACCTCGGCGTCGACCGCCTCGACCTGGTGCAGCTGCACTGCCCGCCGACGCCGGTGTACTCCACGGACGCGGTGTACGACGCCCTCGACACGATGGTCGAGGAGGAGCGGATCGCCGCGTACGGCGTGAGCGTCGAGACGTGCGAGGAGGCGCTGGCCGCCATCGCCCGCCCGAACGTGGCGAGCGTCCAGATCATCCTCAACCCCTTCCGCATGAAGCCCCTGCGCCGGGTCCTGCCGGCCGCCAGGGAGGCGGGCGTCGGCGTCATCGCGCGCGTCCCGCTGGCCTCCGGGCTGCTGTCCGGCAAGTACACCAAGGACACCGTCTTCGCCGCCGACGACCACCGGACGTACAACCGTCACGGCGAGGCCTTCGACCAGGGCGAGACCTTCTCCGGCGTGGACTTCGCGACGGGCGTGGAGGCCGCGGCCGAGTTCGCCGCCCTCGCGCCCGAGGGGTACACCCCGGCCCAGCTGGCGCTGCGGTGGATCGTCGCGCAGCCCGGCGTGACCACCGTCATCCCCGGAGCGAGGTCACCCCAACAGGCACACGCCAACGCGGAGGCCGCGAAGCTGCCGGAGCTGTCCCGCGCGACGCTGGACGCCATCGACGAGCTCTACGACCGCCGGATCAAGGAGCAGGTCGAGAGCCGCTGGTGACGGCCGGCCTGACCGGCGCCCGTCCCCCGTCGGACCCGCGCCGTCCGGCCCCCTCCCGCAGGACTCGCGCCGTCCGGCCCCCACCGTGCCCCCACCGTGCCCGCGCGGTCCGGCTCTGCCGTGCCCCCGCCGTCCCGTGGCGCCGGCGGCCCTCAGCTCCCGGAGGGCCGCGGCGCCGCGAGCGCGTCGAGCTGCCGGTCGTGCACCCGGCGGAGCACCAGCACCGAGACGGTCGCGCCGATCAGGGCGCAGAACATGTCCCACTGGGTGTCCCACACATCGCCCTGGGTGGCCAGGAAGGCGTCGGCTCCATGGCCGCCGATCACCGCGGCCGCCCACTCGAACATCTCGAACAGGGCGCTGAAGGCGAGGCACGCGCACACCGTGAGCGGCGCCAGCCACCTGCTTCCGCGCAGCGGTGACGTCCTGCTCAGCACCTCCCGCACCAGGACGGCCGGCACGAAGCCCTGCATGAGGTGCCCGAACCGGTCGTACGGATTGCGGTCGAGCCCGAACGTGTCGCGCACCCAGTCGCCCAACGGCACATGCGCGTAGGTGTAGTGGCCGCCCACCGCGAGCACCAGCGCGTGCGCCGCGAGCAGGCAGTACAGCAGGCTCGTCAGCGGGAACCGCCGTCTGCCGAGCACCACGAGCGGCAGTCCGACGAGCACCCACACGGTCTCAAGGAGCCAGGTCGTCCCGTCCTTGGCGTGCCACGCGGAGAGTGCCATGCCCGCGACGACCACCGCGAGGAGCGCGGCCGGAAGGGCCGCGCCCGGGGCGCGCTTCGAGGGCGTGTGGAGCCGGCCGTGCGGTGCGAGGGCTGATCCGGGCATGACGGCCTCCTTGGTCCAGGTGGCCCCATCGTGGTGGACCCCGTGGTCGGTCGCATGAGTACGGGTACTCAGCCGGGCCCTCGCACATCGGCCCGGCCGGCTCACTCCCGTCCGGCCGCCCCGCGCAGTGCCGCGATGGCCGTGCCGATCGCCTGCTGGAGCTCCTCCAGGCGCTGCACCATGTCGTCCTCGTAGATGTCGTCGGCGTCGTCGAAGGTCAGCTCCTCGAACACCTTCGTCGCCTTCTGAAGGCTGCTGTAGAACTTCGTCCGGCGTTCCTGGACGCGCAGTTCGGGGTCGGCCTCCACCGTCTCGACGACGAGGTTCTTCATGGTGTCGTACGCCTCGGTGGCCCACTCGCCCGCGTCCTCGCCCTCGTCGAGCTCGTCGAGGAGGGACAGATGCCGCTCGGCCTCGGAGCGCAGCTCGGCCGGAGCGTCCAGGGTCTGCCCGGCCGGTGTCCTGATCTGGCCCTTCTCCGCGATCTGGCGCACATAGCCGATACGGTCGGCCGCCCTGTTCTCGGTGGCGACCGCCTTCTTCAGCTCGTCCGTACGGGCGATGTCGCGGGCCAACTCGGTCTGGAGCGCAGGGTCTTCCTTCACGCGGTCCAGCAGGGCCGCACGCGCGGCCTTGGCCGTGGAGGGGTCGGCGAGGATCGCGGCCCGCAGCGCGGTCGGGTTCTCGGCCACCTCCAGGGCCTTGGTGGGGCGGATCCCCTCGGCCTCGGCGGCCTCCGAGATGGCGGCGCCGCGCTCGGAGGCCGCGCTGGAACGCGCTGCGTAGTACGCCGACCAGGCCTCCCCGTCCGGGAGTTCGACGTCCGCGCCGGGCATCAGGGTCTCGAAATGGGGAACCAGTCCGTCGTCCGCGGCCCTGTCCCAGGCCTTGTAGTAGCGCATCACCCGTTCCGGCGAGCATCCGGCCAGCTCCGCGAACTCCTTCGCGGACACCTTCTCCGTCTCGTCCGCGGACTGCCCGCCGGGGCGGACGCTGCGCGCCACCTTGAGCGCGAAGGCCCAGCCGCCGTTGCGTGCGTACGCGCCGAAGTCCCGCGCGTCGCGCTCGACGAGGGCCGGCGCGTCGGCCCGTACGGCGGATTCATCGGACGAGGTGATGGCTGCGGTCACCGGGAACTCTCCTGGGATGGTGGGGCGTTGATGTCACAGAGGATGAAGCTATGGCCTAAGGTCTGCGTGGAATCAAGGAGACACGCGGAGACCGCGAACCATGCGGACACCCCAGTAAATCCGAAATGTGCAAGCTCAGAAACGACGCGATGTGATGACCTTCACCCCGATGTGGCAGAAAGTGATGAATTCCTTACGGCCGTGTCACGTACGGGTGTGTATTGGCCATCGCGCGACCGCGGGAGGATCTTTCGTGCGACCGTTCACTCTCAACTACGCCCGGCCCTCAGGGCAGTCGGCCGCAATACCCCCGTACCACTTCGACGTGTCCCTGCAACTGAACGTGCTGCCGGACGGCAGACCGGCCGTCAGTGATCGCGCGCTGCTGATGGCGACCGGCACCACGACGTCGACCGCCGGTTCCCAGACGCACTTCGACGACTGACGGATGCCGCGCGCATGACGGTTCTCATACTCACGGCCGAACAGGACGTCACCGCCGACATGGTGGTGGCCAGACTGCACGAGCGGGGCGTGCCCATGGTGCGCCTCGATCCCGCCGACCTGCCCGGCAAGGCGGTGCTGTCGGCCGACTACGCCCACGGTGACTTCGACGGCTATCTGTCGGTCAACGGCCATGTGCTCAGCATGGGGGGCCTGCGCTCGGTGTGGGTGCGCAGGCCGGGCGAGCCGGCGGCGCATGCCGCCGAACCCTCGGCCTGGCTCACCGCCGAGACCAGGCAGGCCCTGTTCGGCATGCTCTACTCCGCCTCGACCCGCTGGATGAACCACCCGCGCCGTGCCGAGCAGGCCCGGCACAAGCCCTGGCAACTGCGGGTGGCCCACAGCAGCAGGTTCGCCGTGCCGCCCACCGTCATCACGACCGCTCCCCGGGTGGCCGAGCAGTTCGTCCGGGAACACCGGGACGTGGTGGTGAAATCGGCCTCAGGGCCGCCGCCGGGCCAGCCCCCGGCGGCCCTGCCCACCACACTGGTCGGACCCGACACGGACTTCTCCGGAGTGGCGGCCGGTCCCGCGCTGCTCCAGCGCTACATCCCCAGACGCGCCGACATCCGGCTCACCGCGATCGGCACCCGGATGTTCGCCGCCCGCAAGGCCGCCGAACCGGGGCAGGTCGACGGCCGGTTCGGCGAGACGGAGAACGGCTGGGAGCCCACACCGGTGCCCCACCGCATCGCCCGTTCGGTCCACGACTACCTCGCCTTCACCGGACTCGCCTACGCCGCCTTCGACTTCGCCGAGGACGAGGACGGCATCTGGTGGTTCCTGGAGTGCAACCAGGGGGGCCAGTTCGGCTTCATCGAGCTGGAGACGGGGCAGCCCATCGCCGACGAGGTCGCCGTGTGGCTGGCACAGCGCAGGCCGGGTCTGCGCATCCCGGAAGGACACTGACATGAGCGCTCGGTGACGGACACTCACTTCACGCTTGTCCGGAAGGAGTCGAAGAAGACCTTCAGCGCCTGCCGGTTCGCGGCGCTGTCCCAGTCGTCCGCCGGAGTCGTCCAGCGCAGCGAGAACCCCCGGTGATCACCGATGAGGAACCCGCGGCCGAGCGTGCGCACCCGTACGCCCCCGGACACGGAGTACCACTCCATGTCGGCGCCCTTCATGCCGTGGTAGGTCACCGGCCGGATGGCGCCCACGCGTTCGTAGCCGGTGGACACGGCACGCAGGGACGGCTCCAGGGCGCTCCACACGGCGACCGGGTCGGACCCCAGCTGGGTGCTGTAGGTGACGGCCAGGGTCCGCGGATCGCCGGCCGCCCCGAAGGTCACCCGGTAGGCGAGGTCGTCGGAGGACTGTGTCTCCACCGGCTTCCAGCCCGTCGGCAGGGCGACGGCGAAGCCCTGGGGCGCCCGGTACAGCGAGAAGCCGGACGGCAGCGCCGTACCGGCGCCGGCCGAGGGGGAGGGGGACGGCTTCGAGGACGGCGTGGGCGTCCGGCCGGCCGGTGTGGCGGCGGAGGTCGGGCCCGCGGTCGGTGTCCCGGCGGCGGCCCGTGACGGGGCGGGCCCGGACGCCGAGGTGGCGTCCCCGCCCGGCAGTCCGCCCATCAGGACGAACGCCCCGACGGCGGCGACCGTGACCGTGAGGGCCGCGCCCAGCAGGAGCGGCCGGCCTGTCGGCAGCCCTTCCCGGCCGGGCCCGGAGGGTCCCGTACCCTCGCCCGTCGCACCGCCGCCCCGGTGGTCGCCGACGGGACCGAGGAGGTCGGGGAGCGGCTCCGGCGGAGTGACCTCCTCGAAGTTCTGCCGCAGGATGCGCGTCAGCGCCTCGCGCACCACGGCCTCGGGCACCCGCTCCACCGGGTCCCAGCGCAGCAGGCCAAGAATGGCGGGCGCGAGCGGACCCGCCTGCCGCGGCTCCTTGACCGGCAGCCGGTCCACGGCCCGGAAGGTCGCCTCGGCACTGTCCCGCTCCTGGACGAGCGGCCGCCCCTCGACCAGCGCGTACATCATCGCGCCCAGCGTCCAGAGGTCCGCCGCGGGCGTGGTGGCCTCGCCGCGGGCCTGTTCGGGGGAGGCGTACGAGGGGGTGGTGACGCGGTGCGCGGCGCCCGCCGGTGTCGCGCCGAAGCCCGTGACGGTGACGGCGCCGTGCTCGTCGGCCCACACCTGGCTCGGGCCGAGTTCGCCGTGCACGACTCCCTCGCGGTGCGCGGCGGTGAGGACGTCGAGGACGCGGAGCCCGACGGCGGCGGCCCAGACGTGATCGACGGGACCGTCGCGCAGGAGCTCCGTCAGCGGGGCGCCCGGGGGCCGTTCGGTGACCGTCCACACGAAGCCGGGCTCCTCGGCCACGTCGAGGACCGCGGCCACGCCTCCGTGGCAGGCGGGCCCGAGGAGCTTGGCCGTGCGCAGGATCCGGTCGGCGGCGGGCTCCGCCGCTTCCCCGTCCGCTTCCCCGTCCGGTTCTCCGGCGGCGCGTGACCTGGCCAGGACGACGGGCCGTCCGAAGGCGCTGTCCTCGCCGTGCCACAGCGCCCGGCCCTCCTCGCGCAGGAAGACGTCGAGCAGCCGGTATCTCCCGGCGATCAACTCGCCCGCGGAGTCTTGCGCCTTGGCCATCGTCATCCCTCGTCGTGTACCGGGCACCCGCCTTTCCCATAAGTACGCGGGACGTGACGAAGAGTGTTCAACGGGAGACGGCAGGAGATGCGTGTTTTTACCCGGGCGCGGTGTGGTCGCGCTCCCGTACGAACGAATCGGGCCGCTGTTTCCCGCCGGTTCACCCTCCGCCGGGACGTGGACAGCGGTGGGCCGCCCGGGAAAGATGGCGGATGCACGAAATGCTCTCCGTCCGACGCGTCCCGCCGCCCGCCGTGCTCCCCACCCGACGCGTCCCGCCCTCACCCACCGCCGAGCCGTCCGGAGGCCGTTCGCATGAGTGCCCGACCGCTGCCCGTCAGCCCGCCCGCCGAGCAGGGGGTCGACGCCTCGGGCATCGCCGCCTTCCTCGACGCCGTCGAGGCGGACCCGGACATCGAACCGCACAGCCTGATGATCCTGCGCCACGGCCACCTCGTCGCCTCCGGCTGGTGGGCGCCGTACACGCCCGAAAGGATCCAGCTGCTCTACTCGCTCAGCAAGAGCTTCACCTCGACGGCCGCGGGATTCGCCGTGGCCGAGGGCCTGTTGGACCTCGACCGCACGGTGATCTCGTACTTCCCCGAGTTCGAGGCCGACATCACCGATCCGCGCAGCCGCGCGATGCTCGTCCGGCACGCCGCCGCCATGGCCAGCGGCCATCTCACCGAGACCTGGGCCGAGGCGTTCCGGCTCGACCGGGCGGAGACGGTACGCGGCTTCCTGCTCATCCCGCCGGACCGTGACCCCGGCACCGTCTTCGCCTACAACCAGTCCGCCACCTTCGCCCTCGCCACGATCGTCCAGCGCGTGACCGGCCAGTCGCTGACCGACTATCTGCGGCCCCGTCTGTTCGAGCCGCTGGGCATCGGGGAGACCGCGTGGACCCGTAACCGGGCCGGACGGGAGATCGGCTTCAGCGGGCTGCACGCCGCGACCGACGCGATCGCCAGGCTCGGGCTGCTGTACCTGGACGAAGGCGTCTGGGAGGGGAAGCGGCTCCTGCCGGCCTCCTGGATCGCCGAGGCGACCCGGGTCCACGTGGCGAACGCGGACGGCACTGCCGAGGGCGCCCGTTCGGACTGGCAGCAGGGCTACGGGCTCCAGTTCTGGCGCGGCCGGCACGGATACCGCGGCGACGGCGCGTTCGGACAGTTCTGCGTCGTCCTGCCCGAGCACGACGCCGTGATCGCGACGACCGCGGCGACCGACCGGATGCAGGAACTGCTGAACCTGATGTGGCGCCATCTGCTGCCCGCGTTCGGAACGGCGCCCCTGCCCGCCGCGGACGGGCACGACGAGGCGCTGCGCGGGCGCCTCGCCCGGCTCGCCCTGCCCCCGGTCGAGGCCGCTGCCGAGCCCCCGGAGCCCCGGGAGGCCTGGGCGCGGGCGGAGTTCACCCCCGCCGGAGGCGTCTGCGCGGCCCAGCGGACGCTCACCGGCGTCCTCGTCGCCGAGGCCGGCGCCGACACCCGCGTCACCCTGGCCGAGGGGGACCGGCGGCTCGAACTGCGGCTCCGGGGGACGGAATGGAGCGTCGACCCCGGTCCTACCCCGATGGCGGTCGGCGGGGGCTGGACCGCGCCGGACACCCTGCGCGTCGACGTCATCTTCCTGGAGACCCCGCACCGGCTGACCGTGGAGTGCGTCCTTCCCGGCCGCACCTTCACCGCCCGCTGGCACACGACCCCGCTGCACACCCGCACACTCGACTCCCTGCGGGCACCCTCACGGAGGCCGTCAACGGGTCCCGGGAAAACGCCACACCTCGCCACCCCTTCCGCCACGTAGAGATATCCACCACCATGCATATGCCGCGGTCCTGACGGGCGGAGGCGGGCCTGCGACCCGTCCCGCCCGCGTGCCTGCCGCGCGGAGGGAACCATCTCCGGGGTGATGCATGACGAACCTGATGTGGACGCGCAGCGTGGAATGGCTCGCGGCGGCCGCCACGAATCCGAGGGCGTGCAAACGCCAGTGGGACCAGGGGAGCGGAAGCGTGCTCCTGGAGGCCGGGCGTTACTGGGACGTGCTGAGCGTGCCCGAGCAACTCGGCCTGCTCGCCCTCGACATCCTGTGGTCCGAACCGCTCCAGGTGCCGGGGCCGACGCTGGTCGACTGCGCGGCCCGGCGGGTGGGCTTCTTCCTGCCGCCCGACCCCATGAGCCGGTGGGAGGGGTCGGGGCTCCGCCATCTCGGCAGGGGCTCGTGGATCGCCGTACCTCCGCCGTACCGTTCGGCCGGACCGCTGGAATGGATCGTGCCGCCGGACGGGACGGGCGCGCTGCATCCCGCGCTTCCCCTGGAACTCGCCCTGCGCCAGGCCAACGGCACACTCGCCGTACTGACCCCGCCGGCGGGAGACTAGCCGGCCTCCGCCGTCACCGGGCCCCGCGGAGGTGCCCCTCACCGGGCCCCGCGGCGGCGTCCCTCACCAGGTCTCGCGGCGGCGTCCCGTCACCCGGTCCCGTAGAAGTGCGCCTGTCCTCCGCGCCACTTCACCCAGGCCGGATCGTCGAGCAGGTCCTCCGCGTCGGGGAGTCCGGCCCGGCCGAGGAACTCCAGGAGATCCTCGTCGGAGAACGCCACGCCGAGGTTCTCACCCCGCGCGGTCACCTCACGGCCGCTGGTATCCAGGGCCGGATGCACAACCAATGGAGCCCGTCCGGACATGTATCCAGGATCGTCCTTCGGGCCCCGCCGCGCATCCCGGCGGGACGGACACGCGCGGACACCGGTCCGCGGACGGTGTGAGAGTGGTTGTATGCGGTACCGAACGCGTAGCGGATTCTCCGGACGAGGAGCTTTCGATGAGTGCGATGGACTTGCCGGCGATCGAGGCCGAGCGTCAGCGGATCAAGGACGCCCATCTGAAGGCGGAGCGGCCGCCGAGCACGGCCCGAGGCGTGCACCATGTCGCGCTGCTGTCCGCCGACGTGGAGCGGACCGTACGGTTCTACCAGGGCGTCCTGGGCTTCCCGCTCACCGAGATGATCGAGAACCGGGACTACAAGGGCTCGACCCATTTCTTCTTCGACCTCGGCAACGGCAACCTGATCGCCTTCTTCGACATGCCCGGCCTCGACCTCGGCCCGTACGCGGAGGTCCTCGGCGGACTGCACCACCTGGCCATCTCGGTCGAACCCGGCACCTGGCGCCAGTTGCGTGAACGGCTCGACGCCGCCGGGGTCGAGTACCTGGAGGAGAGCGGCACCTCCCTCTACTTCCGCGACCCCGATGGCGCCCGGATCGAGCTGCTCGCCGATCCGCTCGGCGAGATGTACGGCAACAAGGTCCTCTGAGCCGGCGGCCGGGGCCGGCCCAAGGCACGCCCTCGGTCGGCCCCGCCCCGGGTCAGCGCAGCGTCTCGGCCCAGTTCGCCGGGACCCGTCCGGCCGGTCCGGGCGCGGGCTGGTCCAGCGGATGGCTCACCGGGGGAGCGAGGGCGGGACCCGCCTCGTACAGCTCCGAGGTGTCGTAGTCCCAGAACCAGTCCTCGCCCGGCTCGAAGCTCTGGATGACCGGGTGCCCGGTGTCCCGCGCGTGCGCGGTGGCGTGCTTGGCCGGGGAGTCGTCGCAGCAGCCGACGTGCCCGCACTGGGCGCAGCGCCGCAGATGGAACCACCAGCCGCCCGCGGCGTCGCACTCGGTGCAGCCCGTTCCGCTCGGCGGCACGGACGGGTCGATTCCGTTCGGTGTGGTCATGACGGCTCCTCGGAGGGGTCCGCGGCGGTCAGCGGGAGACGCACCTGGAAACGGGTGTCGCCGGGCTCGGACTGCACCAGCAGACTGCCGTGGTGCTTGTTGACGACGATCCGCCAGGAGATGTCCAGGCCGAGACCGGTGCCCTCGCCCACCGGCTTGGTGGTGAAGAACGGGTCGAAGATCCGGTCGCGGATCTCCGCGGGCACCCCGGGGCCCGTGTCACGGAACTCGGCGAGCAGATGGTCGCCGTCGCGGGCGGTGCGCACGGTCAGCGTGCCCTCGCCGCCCATCGCGGAGACGGCGTTGTCGATGAGGTTCGTCCACACCTGGTTCAGCTCACCCGGATAGGCGGGGATCCGGGGCAGCGACCGGTCGTACTCCTTGACGACCTTGATGCCCGCGCCCATCTTGCCCGCGAGCATCATCAGGGTGCTGTCGAGCAGTTCGTGCACGTCGGAGACCTGGTAGGGCGCCCGGTCCATCTGCGAGTACTGCTTGGCCGCGTCCACGAGGTGCGAGATACGGGTGGTGGAGTCCTCGATCTCGTTCATCAGCAGTTCGGTCTCGACCGTGTAGTTCAGCCACCGGACCGCGCCCTCCAGGGTCGGTCCGTCCACGGCCGCAGCTACCTGGTCCAGCCAGTCGGTGTCCAGACCCGCCTGCACGAACGTCGGCGCCAGCTGCCAGCCGCCCGCGATGTCGTGGTCGTCGAGCCAGTCGGCGAGCGCGTCCTCCCGGTCGGAGGCCTCCAGCGGGCTCAGCGGCGTGGCCTTGGCGACCTGCTCCGCGGTCCGCTCCTGGATCTCGACCAGCGTCTCCAGGGCGTCCCGCGCGTACGGCCCGGCGGCGATCATCCCCAGCTTCTGCCGCATGTGGGCCACCCGGTCCCGCAGCGCGGACGTGGCCCGCACGGCCGCCGCGGCCGGGTTGTTGAGCTCGTGCGTGAGCCCCGCGGACAGCGAGCCGAGCGCCAGCAGCCGCTCGCGCTGCCCGATGGTGCGCTGGGTGTTCTGGCTGCCGAAGAACATGCCCTCCAGCAGATGGACGGCCATCGGGAACCAGTCCCGCAGGATCGCGGAGAAGGTCGCCGCGGGCAGGACGAAGAACCGCGACGGCTCGGTGACCCGCATGGAGCCCTTGTACTGGGCGTCGCCCGGGTCGCTGAGATACGCCTGCATCGCGCCCGCGTACACCCCGCGCTGCGAGGTGCGGCTGATCTCCACGTCGTCCGCGCCGACCCGGCGCGACATCACGAGGGTGCCCTCCAGGAGCACGTAGAAGCAGGTGGCCGGATCGCCCTCGGTGTAGACCGGGCCGGGGTCGAACTGCTCCGTCCGGCCCTCCCGGCACAGCCGGTCGAGCTGCTCGGAGTCGAGTTTCTCGAACAGGAACAGCGTGCTCAGTTCGGCCGCGTCGCACGGCACCGGCCGCCCGCTCACGACTGCTCCAGATAACGGTGGACGAGCATGACGGCCATGGCTCCCTCTCCGACCGCGGACGCGACCCGCTTCGCCGACTCGGCGCGCGCGTCCCCGGCCACGAACACGCCGGGCACATTGGTTTCCAGGTGGTACGGAGGCCGGTCCAGCTCCCAGCCACGGGGAGGCTGCCCGTCGGGTGTCATGTCCGGGCCCGCCACGATGAATCCCCGGGCGTCCCGCAGGACCGTGCCCTCCAGCCAGTCGGTGAGCGGGGCCGCGCCGATGAACACGAACATCCACTGCGCGTCGACGAGTTCGGTGTGACCGCTCTCCACGTCCCGCAGGGTCAGCTGCTCCAGATGACCGTCGCCGTGCGCGGAGTCCACGACCGTGCCGGTGCGCACCGAGATGTTCGGCGCCGCGGCGATCTGCTCGATCAGATAGTGTGACATCGAGGCCGACAGCGAGGAGCCGCGCACCAGGATGGTGACGGACTTGGCGCCCCGGGCCAGATACATCGCCGCCTGGCCGGCCGAGTTCGCGCCGCCCACGATGTACACGTCGTGGCCCTGGCAGGCGGCCGCCTCGGTCAGCGCCGAGCCGTAGAAGACACCGCAGCCCGTCAGCTCGTCCAGGCCGGGCGCCTGGAGCTGGCGGTAGGACACCCCGGTCGCGAGGATCACCGCGTGCGCGGAGATCGCGGAGCCGTCGGAGAAGCGGATGGTCCGCGAGGCCCCGGTGACCTCCAGGCCCGTCACCTCACGCGCGGTGAGGATCTCGGCGCCGAACTTCGCCGCCTGCCGTCGCGCCCGGTCGGTCAGCTGGCCCCCGGAGACCCCGTCGGGGAAGCCGAGGTAGTTCTCGATCCGGGAGCTCTGGCCGGCCTGCCCGCCGGTCGCGGACCGCTCCACCAGCACCGTACGCAGCCCCTCAGACGCGCCGTACACGGCCGCCCCGAGCCCGGCCGGGCCGCCGCCGATGACGACGAGGTCGTAGAACTCCGAGGTGGGGGTCGTGGCGAGCCCCACGTGTGCCGCGATCTCCGGGTCCTCGGGCTCCACGAGCGGGGTGCCGTCCGGGGTGACCACCAGCGGCAGCCGCTCACCGTCCTGCCCGGCGGCGCTCAGCAGCCGCTGCCCCTCGGGGGTGTCGGACGAGTACCACCGGTAGGGCACCTGGTTGCGGGCCAGGAACTCCCGGACGCCCGACGAACGCGCCGACCAGCGGTGGCCGACCACCTTGCAGGCGCCCACGGGCCGGTAGTCGCTGGCGCGCCAGGCGTCGAGGAGATCGTCGACGACCGGGTAGAGCTTCTCCTCCGGAGGGTCCCAGGGCTTGAGCAGGTAGTGGTCGAGGTCGATCACGTTGATCGCGTCGATCGCCGCGTTCGTGTCCGCGTACGCGGTCAGCAGCACCCGGCGCGCGCCCGGGTACACGTCGAGGGCCTGTTCCAGGAACTCGATGCCGTTCATCTGGGGCATCCGGTAGTCGGCGAGGATCACCGCCACCTGGTCGCCGCGCAGCTTCAGCTCGCGCAGGGCCTCCAGCGCGGCGTCGCCGGACTCCGCGCGCACGATCCGGTGGCCCTCGCCGTAGCGGCGCCGGAGGTCGCGGGCGACGGCCCGGGACACCCCGGGGTCGTCGTCGACGGTCAGAATGACGGTCCGCGCCGGACTGGCGGCCTGGGTCATACCTCTCCCACCCCGAGCAGGTCAGTTGCGTTCCGGCCCGGCGGACGCCGAGGGCGCGCGTCGGGGCCGATACAGAGCCAATCGTATGTACGATCGGTCACCTTTGCTCGGGAACGGGGCACCCGCCGGGTGCTCCGGCGGGTCGGCGGGGTCGGCGCAGGCCCGGGAAGCGGTCGCTAGGGGTGATCGCCGAGGCGGAAGACGCGCCGGGCGTTGCCCGACAGGAAGAGGTCCGTGGTCTCCTCGTCCAGGCCCAGCTCGTCCAGGTGCTCCAGGGCCCGGCCCGGCTCGATCATCGGATAGTTGGAGCCGAACAGGACCTTCCTCCGCCCCCGGCCGCGCAGATAGGCGACCAGCTCCGGTGGATAGCGGCGGGCGGTGTAGGCGCTGGTGTCGATGTACACGTTGGCGTGCTTGTCGGCGACCGCGATCATC
Source organism: Streptomyces sp. NPDC127038 (assembly GCF_042725875.1). NCBI lineage: Bacteria > Bacillati > Actinomycetota > Actinomycetes > Kitasatosporales > Streptomycetaceae > Streptomyces > Streptomyces sp. NPDC127038. The sequence goes on from NZ_JBHXDQ010000003.1 coordinate 34,139, forward strand.
TCCGTGGTCCACGGGTAGCCGATGTGCCCGCAGACGATGGTCAGTTCGGGGAAGTCGAGCGCGACCTGGTCGATGTACGGGATGGGCCGGCCGGTCTCGGAGGGGCGCAGCGGTCCGGTGTGCCCGACCTGGGTGCAGAAGGGGACGCCCAGCTCGGCGCAGGCGGTGTAGAGCGGGTAGTAGAGCCGGTCGGTGGGCGGCAGTTGCCACAGCCACGGAACGATCCGCAGCGCCACGAAGCCCAACTCCTGGACGGCCCGCCGCAGTTCGCGGACCGCGGCGACGGGGCGGGTCAGGTCGGCGCCGGCCACCCCGCGCAGCCGGCCCTCCGACCGCGCCACGAAGGCGGCGACCTCGTCGTTGGTGATGAGCGCGCCCTGGGGTCCGTACCAGGCCGAGGACAGGCCGGTGTCCACACCGGCCTCGGCCAGCGCGGCCAGGGTGACTTCGACCGGCAGCTCCTCCTCCAGCGTCTTCATGCCGGTCCAGCGGCGCAGGGACTCGAACATCTCGTGGTTGGAGTGCCGGAGGGTGGGGTGCTGCATCCACGCGTCGACGACCGGCATGGTCCTGCCCTCCTGAGGGGGTGGCTGTGGCGGGGCGCGCAAGGGACGGCTCGGCGCCCCGCCGTGGCTGAGCGCTTGCTTACCGCCGACCCTAGGGCGTCCGGCGCCCGCCCGCCAGGGGTCCGCTCCGGACCGGCCCGCACCCGGCTCGGTCCGGAGGGGCCCCTTCGGCAGACACGGCCCGGCGCCGGGCCGTGTTCGCCCCGTCGCGCGAACGACGCCCGCCGCCCTAGCCGCTCAGCGTGTGGCCGCTGCGGGTCCACTCGTCGACCGCGTCCACGAGCGTGGTGAGCGCCGAGACCAGGCGCGGGAATCCGGGCCCCACTGGGCCTCCGGGCTCCTTCATGTACGTGTCCCGCCGGATCTCCACCATCAGCGCGATGACCTCCGGCTCCCGCTCGTAGTACCGCAGGGGCACGTACGCGCCAGAGAACGGGCTGTCGATCCCCACACCGCCGAGTCCCGCGAACGCCTTCTCCGCGAGCGCGACCAGTTCCGGCGGCGTGTGGAAGGAGTCCGTCCCCAGGCACACCGGCGGCCGGGGTCCGTCACCGTGCAGCTCGTAGGGCAGCCGGGCCGTCGGGTAGGAGTGGATGTCGATGATCACGGCCCGCCCGGTGGCGGCCAGCCGGCCGGTCACGGCCTCCGTCATCGCCCGCGCGTAGGGGTGGAAGAACCCGTCGATCAGCGGCCGTGGATCGGCGCCCTCGGGCCGCAGCGGCGCCCGGTGCGTCGTACGGGTGTACACCGCGCCCATGCCGACGGCGAGCATCTCCTCGCGCTCGTCCGGGAACCGCTCGGGGTCGACGACCAGCCGGGACAGCCGGTTGACGAACCGCCACGGGGTCAGCCCGGCCGCCTCGGTCGCGGCGGCGGCCAGTTCGGCGGTGTGCGCGTCGGTGATGTGGTCCAACTCGTCCTCCAGCGCCGTGTCGTCGAGGAGGACGCCCGCACGGACCGGCGCCGGGATCTCCCGGGAGGAGTGCGGCACGTGCAGGATCACGGGCGAGTGGACCGCTCCGGGCAGGAGCGCGAAGGAGTCCTGGGTGTCCGGGGTGCCGGGGATGTCGTTCATGGAGATCACTGTCGCAGCCGGGTCCGACAGCGGGCGTCACCCGAGGCCGGGCCCCGCCGCGCGGTCCCAGCGGGCGTGAGCCGGCGGCCCGGCCCCGTAGCGCGGTCTCAGCGGCCGCCGCCGTGGCGCGCGTAGTGCTCGATGAGCGCCGCCCGGGTCGTCTCCAGACGGTGGGCCAGGATGGCGCCGATCGTGCGGGTCAGCGACAGCTCGAGCGTCGGGTCCTGGTCGAACAGGGTCCGTACCTCGGAGGCGTCGAACTCGTAGGCGCGTACGGGGCTGAACGCCTCGGCGCCGAAGTCCCAGGTGTGCGGGCGGAACAGCCACGACCAGCCGAGCAGGTCACCGGGCCCGAGCTGGGCGACGGTGATCCGTCTCTCGGCGATCACCCGCTGGTACAGGGAGACCGTCCCGGAGCGGACCACCCAGAAGCGGTCGGCGGTGCCGCCCGCCTCGAAGATCTGCCCGTCCGCGGGGAAGGACACCTCGCGGGCCACGCTCATCAGCCGGTCCCGGTGTTCGGGCGAGAGCGAGGGCAGGAGCCGGAGAGCAGTGGGCATCGCGGACCTCCATCGGGTCGTCGCACGGCCACGGGGGCGGCGGCGCCCGTCGTACCGGTGGTATCCCGTCATCCTCCATTGGAGCCCGAACGGCGTGATCCGTCGCGTCGTGGGCCGGACCTTTTCGCCGCGGCACGTCCGCGGGCGGCTCCGCGCGCCGTCATCCGGCGGTCCGCGCGGTCACCGAGAAGCGGGCCCCGTCCGGGTCGACGATGACGGCCTCCACCGAACCGATGCCCTGCTGGTGAGCGGCGCCGCCGTGAGCCCGCGCGGCCCGCACGCAGGCCTCCACGTCGTCGACCGCGAAGTGGATCTGCCAGTGCGGCCGCAGGGCGGGGTCGGGGGCCGCCCCCAGCGCGCCGGAGTGGATCCGGGCCACCACGTCGCCGAAGCTGCGCAGGACGACCTCGTTCTCCTCGTAGTCGACCTCGCAGCAGCCGGGGACCGACGTCGCCCAGCGCAGCACCTCGCCGTAGAAGATGGCGGCGTCGAAGGCGTCACGGGTGTGCAGCCGGATGAAGGAGGGGGCCGCGTTGCGCCAGCGCTCCCAGCCCGAGATCAGGTCGCCCTCCCAGATCCCGAAGACCGCGCCGTCACGGTCGGCCAGCAGCGCGGCCCGGCCGGGAGGCAGGGAGATCGGGCCCACCGCGGTCGTGCCGCCGCGTTCCTGGCTGCGGGCGACGGCCTCGTCGGCGGAGGCCACGGCGAAGAACGGGGTCCAGGCGACCGCCGTCTTCGCCACGAAGTCGACCTCCGCGATCCCGGCGACCGGGATACCGGCGACGCTGGCGATGCGGTACTGCTCGCCGAGTCTGGTGCCCGGGGCCCATCTCCAGCCCAGCACCGCGCTGTAGAAGCTCTGGGCGGTCCCCAGGTCGGTGGTGGTGAGACTGACCCAGCACGGCGCGCCGAACACCGACTGGCTGGTGACGACACCGGTGTGGAGTGTTCCGTCGCTCTTCATCGCCGCCCGTCCTGGCCGAGTGGTCGGCAGCGGTCCCGCGAAGTCCGGGAACCTCGCCGGGTTCCCGGACGTGTGATCAGCCGTGGGAGGCCCTCCGTGCCGGAAGGCCTCCTACGGCGTCAGCAGCACCTGCGGATCCGCTGTCCCATCACCCACAGCATCTCCCGCATCGGCGCCGCGCGCACCACGCGGCCGTCGGCCGTGTGCGCCACGGGGCCGTCAGCCGCGCGGCCGCTCCAGCGTGAGCAGGAGGCCCTCCACGGCGCCGGGACCTATGCGGCCCTTGACGTCCGCGGCCGTGATCGCCTTGAGCGCCCACCCGTCCTCGGCGTGCTTGTTCAGGACCTTTTCCAGCTTGTCGCTGTCCAGCGCGTCACCGATAAGCGATTCGCGGAACGTGACGACCTTGTATTCGAAGGTGTACGGGGTGCTCATGGTTGTGGAGCTCTCCTGCGTGTCGGATGGCATGGCCGGCCCCACCCAATCACTCTTCGAGGCCGTGGCACAGGGGCGAACCGGACTTCGGGGATACCTTTGTTGAAACTTCATGAAGTGCCGTACGGGGGGTGGCGCCCTGACGGCAGGCCGCGAGGGGTGTCGGGCGCGGGCGTCGTAGCGTGGACGCGGACGAAGGGAAGCCTCGACACCGACCCAGGGGGCGCGATGTGCTGGAGCGCGACGGCCGATCTGGCGGCCGGTGCCGGGATCGCCGCGATCGGGGCCGCCTGTGTGATCCGGGCCCGGCGCGCGAGGGATCTGCCGCTGGCCGCGCTGCCGTTGCTCCTCGGCGCCCACCAGATCGTCGAGGCCCGTGTCTGGGACACCGGCGGCGGTACGGGACCCGCCACCGTGGCCTGGGCCGTGATCGCCCTGCCGCTGCTGGCCGTGTGGGTGCCGGCGGGTGTGCTGTGCGCGGCATCTGTCAGCGCCCGGCGCCGGCTGCTGTTCCCGCTCGCGGCCGGCCTCGCGACCGCGACCGCGCTCGCCCACGCCATGGCCGTTCGTCCCGTCAGGGCCGAGATCCGCGGCCACACCATGGGGTACGTCCTCGACCTGCCCCACGCCGAACTGGTCGTCGCGGGCTACCTGTTCGCCACCGTCGGCGCGCTGCTGCTCTCCGGCGACCGCGGGCTCGTGCTGCTCGGCGGGCTGACCGGGGCCGGAGCGGCGCTCTGCTGGTCGCTGTGGGAGCTGGAGTTCGTCTCGACGTGGTGCGCGTGCGCGGCGGTCGTCTCGGTGACACTGCTGGGCTGGGTGAACGCGCGGGTGCCCGTCGCCACGGCGGAGCGGGTCGACCACGCGTGAGGTGACGGTCCGTCCGGGGCCCGTGTGATCCATCGGACGGGACGGGGAACCGGTGATCCGCCGTATCCCGGGTACGCGGCGGAGCGTGAATGACCTGACGAGTTCCTCATATGTGTCGGCCAGGGTCGGTGCATGATCGACTCCCCACTCCGTCCCGCGGCCGCGACGCGCGCCGTCCCCTCCCCGCCCCGTCCCCTGGCCGTGACGCGTGCCGTCTGCTCCCCACTCCGCCCCTGGGCCGTCATGCCCGCCGTCCCCCTCCCGCTCCGTCCCCGGGCCGCGCTGCGTGCCGTCCCCTCGCTCCTCGCCGTCTGCCTCCTCCTGGCCGGCTGCGGCGCCCCGGCCGAGAAGCTGGGCGCGGGCGGCCCGCCGGGCCGGCACGGCGAGGCGACACCGGCGCCCGCGCCGACCGCCTCCCGCACGGCACCGGAGCGCCTGCCGGGGCTGGGCGCCGGGACCCTGGCCGCGATCCCGCCCCGGACCCGGCAGGCCGTCGTGGTGACCGGCAGGGGCAGGAACTCCTCCCGGTCCACCGCGGTCCTGTACGAGCGTACGAAGGCGGGCTGGCGGGCCGGTCCCACCATGCCCGCGCACAACGCCCTCAAGGGCTGGACGGACCACCATCGCGCCGGTGATCTGCGCTCGCCCATAGGCGTGTTCACGCTGACGGACGCGGGCGGCCTGCTGCCCGACCCCGGCACCCGGCTCCCGTACGACCGCTCGGGCGCCTTCACCTCGCCCGGCACCGGCTTCGAGGGCGAGCCGCTGGCCGGTTCCTTCGACTACGTGGTCGCCGTGGACTACAACCGCAGGCCCGGCACCACGCCCCTGGACTGGACCCGGCCCATGGGCGCGGCCCGCGGCGGGGGCATCTGGCTGCACGTGGACCACGGAGGGCCCACCCACGGGTGCGTCGGCCTGCGCGAGGACGACCTCGTGAAGCTGATGCGCGCTCTGGACCCAGCCCTGCACCCCGTGGTGGTCATGGGGGACGCGGCCTCGCTGGGGCGCTGAGCCGCAGCACGCCCCGGAGTGTCCCCCGGGGTTGTCAGGAAGGTGTCAGGGTGTGGGAAGGCCCTCTCACCGGCCGATCCACGGCCCGCGGCCCCTACCATCGGCCCTGTGTGCGCATATGTGCTGGTCGCGGAGGACGACGAGAAACAGGCCGAGCTGATACGCCGTTCGCTGCTGGGCGAGGGGCACACGGCGGCCGTGGTCCACGACGGCGCGGCCGCGCTCGACGAGGTCAGGCGGCACCGGCCCGACCTCGTCGTCCTGGACCTGATGCTCCCGGTGGTCGACGGCTTCGGGGTCTGCCGGGCGCTGCGGGAGAACGACGACATCCCCGTCCTCATGCTGACCGCCCGCTCCACCGAGGACGACGTCCTGCTCGGCCTCGAGCTCGGCGCGGACGACTACATGACCAAGCCGTACAGCCCGCGCGAGCTGATGGCCCGGATCCGTACGGTGCTCCGACGCGGCGGACGGCCCGTCGACGCGCGGCCGGCCGATCCGGTCCTCAGGGCGGGCGGCATCGCGGTGGACCCGCGACGGCACACCGTCCTGTGCGACGGCTCGCCGGTGGACTGCACCCCGGGCGAGTACGCGATCCTGCTCGCGATGGCCACCGAGCCCGAACGGGTCTTCTCCCGGAGGCAGTTGCTGCATCACACCCGCGGCATCGACCGGGCCTCGACCGAGCGGGCCATCGACGTGCACATCATGAACCTGCGCAGGAAGATCGAGACCGACCCGCGCCGGCCGGTGCGGCTGGTCACCGTGTTCGGCGTCGGCTACAAGCTCAGGAACGACCGGCCGTGAGCCGCGCCCTGCCGCTGCGCCGGAGCCTGCTGGTGCGGCTGCTGATCACCTCCGTGCTCATCGCCCTGTGCTCCGTCGCCGCCACCGCCTGGCTCGCGGTGCAGACCACCACCCGGGCCATCCAGGAGGAGCAGGGCCAGGTGCTCGCCGAGGACATGGACATCCTCCGGCAGCTCAGCGGCTACGCGGCCACCCACCGGGACTGGTCCGGAGTCGGCGGGACCCTGCGCGCGCTCTCGCACCGGACGGGCCGGCGCATCGCCCTGACCGCGGGCGACCGCACCCCCTTCGCCGACTCCGCCGCCCGCGGGACCTCCCTGCCGCCCCGGGCCGCCGCCACCGTCGACCCGCTGCGCACCGACACCTACACCGAACCCGGGGCGCAGCTCACCGGCGTCGACCCGCGGGCCGTGGGGCCGTACCGGCTGACCTCGGGCGAGCGCCTGAAGGTCGCCGGGCTGGCGGCCGTTCGGCAGCGCTGCTTCGCCCGCAACGGGGTCCGGACCCGCGCGCAGGTGACGCCGAGCGGCCGGACAGTGCTGAAGGGCGTCGACGGGACGCCCGACCCGGGCTATGTGCCGGCCGAGTGCGCCGACGGGCTGCTCAACACCCCCACCCCGACCGAACAGAAGGCACTGGACGCCCTGTCGGCGCTCAGCCGGACCTGCCTGGACCGCCACGGGACGCACCTCGGCCGCTCCCTGGCGCTGCCACTGGACGCCGTGAACGGCGCGACCGCCCTTCCCTACCTGACGGCCAAGCGGGCGGTCGACGCCGACGGGCCACTGGCCCGGACCGCGAACGCCTGTGTCGCCGGGGCCCGGCGCACCCAGCTCGATCCCTATGTCGCCCCGGCCGCCGAGCTCTTCCTCGGCACGGGGGACCGGCCCGTCCCCCGCTTCGACATGTCCGCCGCGAACGAGGCCAAGGTGGTCGGCGTGGCCGGACTCGTCCTCGCCCTCACGGTCGCCGTGACCGCGCTGGTCGCCACCCGGCTCGTCCGCCCCCTGCGCGCGCTGACCCAGGCCGCGCAGCAGCCGCCGGAGCGCCACGTCCGGGTGCCCGTCACCACCCAGGACGAGACCGGCATCCTGGCGCTCGCCTTCAACGAACTCACGGAGCGCCGGGAGCGGATGGAGGCGCAGCGCAAGGCGATGGTCAGCGACATCGCGCACGAACTGCGCACCCCGCTCACCAACATCCGCGGCTGGCTCGAGGTGGCCCGCGACGGGCTCGTGGAACCCGACCCGGAACTCCTGTCCTCCCTGCACGAGGAGGCCGTGGTCCTGCAACGGGTCATCGACGACCTCCAGGACCTGGCGGCGGCCGACGCGGGCACGCTGCGGCTGCGCCGCGAGGAGGTGCGCGCCGGTGAACTCCTCGAACAGGTCGCCGCGGCGCACCGGGTCGGCGCGGAGGCCGCCGGCGTCCGGCTGCGGACCGGGACGGACGGCACGCCCCGGGCGGACGCTGACCCCGTACGGATGCGGCAGGCGCTCGGCAATCTGGTGTCCAACGCGATCCGCCACACCCCGGCCGGCGGCACGGTCACGCTCTCCGCCCACCGCGAGGGCGACGAGGCCGTGTTCACCGTGGCCGACACCGGCGCCGGTATCGCCCCCGCGGATCTGGACCGCGTCTTCGACCGGTTCTGGCGCGCCGAGAAGTCCCGCAGCAGGCGCACGGGCGGCAGCGGCCTGGGCCTCGCCATCGTCCGGCAACTGGCCGCCGCCCACGGCGGAACGGTCTCCGTCACGAGCGAGCCGGGTACGGGTTCGGTCTTCACCCTGCGCCTGCCCGGGGCACGGACACCCACCGGGCCCGCCACGGCCGTCGCCACCGTCACCGACACCGGGTCCGCGAACGGGTCCGCGAACGGGTCCGCGTCAGGGCCCGGTTCCGGGTCGACGGCGACGGGGCGGTGAGAGCCCCTCGCCGTCACCCGAACACGTTGTCGGAGTCGTCCAGGATCGACGGGTCCCCGATCGCCGCCTCGCGCGGAAGACGGGTCGAGGTCTGGTACATGGCCTCGATCTCGGCCGCGTACCGCTGGGCGATCGCGTCCCGGCGCAGCTTCAGCGACGGCGTCAGCAGTCCGTTGGACAGGTCGAAGGGTTCCGGAAGGACGCGGAAGACGCGGATGGACTCGGAGCGCGAGACGGTGCTGTTGGCCGCCGCGACCGCGCGCCTGACCTCCTCGCGCAGCTCGTTCTCCTCCCGCGCGTCCCGGGCCGGTGACTCGCCCTTGGCGCGGGCCGCGCGCCAGTGCGTCACGAACTCCGGGTCCAGGGTGATCAGGGCGCCCACGCACGGCCTGTTGTCGCCCACCACGGCCGCCTGATGGATGAGCGGATGGACCCGCAGCCGCTCCTCCAGGGCCGCGGGGGCCACGCTCTTGCCCCCGCTGGTGATGATGATGTCCTTCTTGCGCCCGGTGATGGTCAGATAGCCCTCGGAGTCGACCCGGCCGATGTCCCCGGTCGCCAGCCAGCCGTCGCGGAACGAGGCCGCGGTCGCCGCCGGGTCGTTGATGTAGCCCTGGAACACCGAGGGCCCCCACACGAGGATCTCCCCGTCGTCCGACACCTGGATCTCCGTGCCCGGCAGGGGCTGCCCGACCGTGCCGAACTTCTCCCGGCCGACCGGCTGCGCGGTGATCCCGCCGCTCGTCTCGGTGAGCCCGTAGCCGTCGTGGATGAAGATGCCGATTCCCGCGAAGAACAGGGCGAGTTCACGGTTCAGCGGCGAGCCGCCCGAGACCGCGCCGCAGACCCGTCCGCCGAGCGCCGCGCGCAGCCTCCTGTACACGGTCTTCTCGTAGAGGGAGTGCTGGAGCCGCAGATCGAAACCGGGGCCGGGACCGGTGCCGAGCCGCTGCTGCTCCTCCGCGAGCGCGAAGTCCTGCGCCGTGCGCACGGCACGCTCGAACAGCACACCGCGCCCGGCTCGCTGGGAGGCCCGCACGAAGTTCTTGTAGATCCTCTCGAAGACGGACGGGACGGCGTACAGATACGTCGGCCGGAACGACAGCATGGCCTCGGAGAGGGTCTCCTCCCGCAGGTCCGGCTCGTGCCCCATCAGGATGCCGCCGCGCAGACAGATCCCCTGGATCATCAGCCCGTAGGCATGGGAGAAGGGCAGGAAGGCGAGCACGGCCGGCTGGGTGTCCGGCGGGGCCGCGGTCTGCCGCCAGCCCTGGAGCAGCGTGTCGCAGGGGCTCGCCAGGCTGCGGTGCGTCAGGGCGCAGCCCTTGGGCTGCCCCGTCGTGCCGGAGGTGTACGCGACGACCGCGGTGGAGTCGGCGAGCACGATCCGGCGCAGCGAGTCGACCGCGGTCGCGGGTATCGTCCGGCCGCGCTCCACCAGCTGGTTCAGCGCCCCGGTGTCCAACTGCCAGACGTGGCGCAGGAACGGGAGCGTCGCGCACGCCGAGCCGACCGTCATGATGCCCTGTTCGTCCTCGACGACCACGCCCACGCAGTGCGCGTCCTGGAGGATCCACGCCACCTGGTCGTGGGACGACGTCGGGTACACCGGCACGATCTCGGCGCCCACCGACCACAGGGCATAGCTGAGCACCGTCCACTCGTAGCGGGTGCGCGCCATGATGGCCACCCGGTCGCCCGGACGGATTCCGGAGCGCATGAACCCCCGTGCCACATCGACGACTTCGTCCCACAGCTCGGCCGCCGTCACCTGGATCCAGTCGCCGGAGCGGCCCTCGGCGCGGCGCGCGAGCTGCGGCAGATCGGGCGTGTGGAGCGCCGCTTCACGAAGGCTGTCGGCAAGTCCCCCCTGCGTGCGCGTAGTTGGCGGTGCAGAAAGGTGGGACTGATGCATTCGCCGCTCCGGAGTTCTCCTCGACGCGACCTCACCCCCGGAGGCGCCGATGCCAAGGATTCCCGAATGTAGCCGACCCGGGCGCGGCCCGTGCCCTATTCCCGTATGCGTTCGCCCGCCGCTGAGTCGGCGCCTCCCGGCGCGGCCTCCGGCCCGCGTGTGCGATCATCCTCCGCCCGCCCGGACCCTCGCGCGCCGGTACCCGCGCCCGGGCGCGCGCCCGCGCACCCGGACGCCGTCACGGCGTTGGCCGGGCGGGTCCGCGCTTCATCCGTCACTCGGACGACCGATCCCCCGTCCACCCTTTCGGTAAGCGGTCCCGGGCTGAAAGACTCCGCTGGTGCGCGACTTCGACATGCTCGTCATCGGATCCGGCCCGGGTGGACAGAAAGCCGCGATCGCTGCGGCCAAACTCGGCCGTCGGGTCGCCGTCATCGACCGCCCCGACATGGTCGGCGGGGTCTCCATCCACACCGGGACCATCCCCTCCAAGACGCTGCGCGAGGCGGTGCTGTACCTCAGCGGCCTCAGTCAGCGGGATCTCTACGGCCAGAGCTACCGCCTGAAGGAGGACATCACCGTCGCCGATCTGACCGCTCGCACCGAGCACGTGGTCAGCCGCGAGGTGGACGTCATCCGCAGCCAGCTCTCCCGCAACCACGTGTCCCTGTTCGCCGGCGTCGGCCGGTTCGTGGACGACCACACGGTCGCCCTGGTCGAGGCGAACGGCAACGAGAAGCGGCTGAGCGCCGACCACATCGTCATCGCCACGGGCACCCGCCCGGCGCGGCCCGACACCATCGCGTTCGACGGGCGGACGGTCATGGACTCGGACAACGTCCTGAACCTGGAGCAGGTGCCGCGGTCCATGGTCATCGTCGGCGCCGGGGTGATCGGCATGGAGTACGCCTCCATGTTCGCCGCCCTCGGCTCCAAGATCACGGTGGTCGAGAAGCGGCCCGCCATGCTCGACTTCTGCGACGTCGAGGTGATCGAGTCGCTGAAGTACCACCTGCGCGACCTGGCCGTCACCTTCCGGTTCGGGGAGACCGTCGCCGCCGTGGAGCGCCATGAGCGGGGCACGCTCACGGTCCTGGAGAGCGGCAAGAAGATACCCGCCGACGCCGTCATGTACTCGGCGGGCCGGCAGGGTCTCACCGACGAACTCGACCTCGGCAAGGCGGGGTTGTCCGCCGACCCGCGCGGCCGCATCTCCGTCGACGAGCACTACCGCACCGAGGTGCCGCACATCTACGCCGTCGGTGACGTCATCGGCTTCCCGGCCCTCGCGGCCACCTCCATGGAACAGGGCCGCACGGCCGCGTACCACGCCTGCGGCGAGCCGGTGAACCGGATGCTCGACCAGCAGCCGATCGGCATCTACACCATTCCGGAGATCAGCTTCATCGGCCGGACCGAGGACCAACTCACCGAGGAGTGCGTGCCGTTCGAGGTGGGCATCTCCCGCTACCGGGAACTGGCCCGGGGCCAGATCATCGGCGACTCGCACGGCATGCTGAAGCTGCTGGTCTCGCCCGAGGACCGCAAGCTCCTCGGCGTCCACTGCTTCGGCACCGGCGCGACCGAGCTCATCCACATCGGCCAGTCGGTCATGGGCTGCGGCGGAACGGTCGACTATCTGGTCGACGCCGTCTTCAACTACCCGACACTGGCCGAGTCCTACAAGGTCGCCGCCCTCGACGCCACCAACAAGATCCGGCAGATCGACCGGCTCAGGGACTGACCGCCGCCCGGGACTTCGCGAAGGGACTGCGCGACGCGGTCCCGGCGTGGCACCTTGGACACAGGGTCTGGCCCGTCGCTCCCCCCGTGGTGACGGGTCAGACCTTTTTCGCCGCCCCGCACCCGCCCGGCAGGAAAGCCGCCGGTCCCCGAACTATCGTGAGGAACGGCCCCTCCGTGCCGGAGCCCGAGGACCCCGACGGGGCCGACTCGACGGCGGCCGTGTGCCGTCCCGACGAGGAGGAACCGGATGAACGGCACGATGCGCGCCGTACGCGGCCATCGCCGGGGCGGGCCGGAGGAACTGATCTACGAGACGGCGCCCATGCCGGTCCCCGGTCCTGGTGACGTGCTGGTCGAGGTGCGTGCGGCGTCGGTGACCCCGGGTGAGCTCGACTGGGACGCGACCTGGACCGACGGCTTCGACGGGGGCCGTCCGCGCGTGCCCGTCGTGCCCTCCCACGAGGTCTCCGGTGTCGTGGCCGAGCTCGGCCACGGCGTCAGCGGCCTCAGGACCGGCGAGGCGGTCTACGGGCTGATCCCCTTCACCCGGGACGGAGCGGCGGCCGAGTACGTGACCGTCCCCGCGGCGGATCTCGCGCCCAAGCCCGGGTCCCTGGACCACGAGCGGACGGCCGCGCTGCCGCTCGCCGGGCTGACCGCGTGGCAGGCCCTGGTCACCCACGCCGGCGTCACGCCGGGACAGCGCGTGCTGGTGCACGGCGGCGCCGGGGGCGTGGGCTCGTTCGCCGTCCAGGTCGCGGCCGCGCTGGGGGCCGAGGTGACGGCCACGGCGGCGGACCGGAACGCGGACTTCGTACGGGGGCTGGGCGCGGACACCGTGATCGACTACGCCGCGCAGCGCTTCGAGGACGCGGTGAAGGACGTGGACGTCGTCCTCGACACCGTCGGCGGGGACGTACAGGACCGTTCCTGGAAGGTGCTGCGCCCGGGCGGGGTCCTGGTCTCCGTCGTCGAGCCGCCCCGGCCGCCCGAGGGCGTGGACGCCCGCGCGGTGTTCTTCGTGGTCGAGCCGGACCGCGCCGGTCTTGAGGAGCTGAACGCACTCGTCGAGGAGGGCCGGCTGATCCCGCAGGTCGACCGGATCGTTCCCCTGGAGAGCGCCCCGGGCGCCTATGCGGCCCTCGAACGCGAACACCGCAGGGGCAAGATCGTCCTGAGGGTTTCCTAGACCCCTCCGAGGACCCCGCCGAGGACCCCTCCGAGGATTCTGCCGAGTACTCCGCCGACGAGTCCCGCCGGACCGGCCCGGCTGCCCGCAGCGCCCGGCCGTGGGAGCCGTCACACGTGACAGCGAGGGTGAACAAGCGCTTAGATAGTGAACCCGACCTCGTTCGCGCGCGCTGGAGGCCCCGTTGCTGTTCACATCCGTCGACGACGTCTCCGCGCGCCTCGCCGACGCGGGCTATCTCGCCTCGCCCGCCGTCGCCACCACGGTCTTCCTGGCCGACCGGCTCGGCAAACCCCTCCTGGTCGAAGGGCCCGCCGGCGTCGGCAAGACCGAACTCGCCAAGGCCGTCGCCGAGGTCGCCGGCGCCCGGCTCGTCCGCCTCCAGTGCTACGAGGGCGTCGACGAGTCACGGGCGTTGTACGAGTGGAACCACGCCAAGCAGCTGCTGCGCATCACCGCCGGCCGGGACGAGTCGTGGGACGAGACGCGCACGGACATCTTCTCCGAGGAGTTCCTGCTGCCGCGTCCGCTGCTCACCGCCATCCGCGGCGACGACCCCAAGGTCCTGCTGATCGACGAGACCGACAAGGCCGACATCGAGGTGGAGGGCCTGCTCCTCGAAGTGCTCAGCGACTTCCAGGTCACCGTCCCCGAACTGGGCACGATCACCGCGACCAGCCGCCCCTTCGTGGTCCTCACCTCGAACGCGAGCCGCGAACTGTCCGAGGCCCTGCGCCGCCGCTGCCTCTTCCTGCACATCGGGTTCCCCGAGGAGGAGCTGGAGCGCCGGATCGTACGGCTGAAGGTGCCGGAGCTGGACGCGGCGCTCACCGAGTCCGTGGTGCGGGTCGTCGGGGCCCTGCGGGAGATGGACCTGCGCAAGGTCCCCTCCGTAGCCGAGACCATCGACTGGGCCCGCACCCTGCTCGCGCTCGGCGCGGACACCCTCGACGAGAACGTCGTACGGGACAGCCTCGGCGTGATCCTCAAGCACCAGGACGACGTGCTGAAGGCGGCGGCCAAGCTCGACCTGGGCGCCGTGTGAACGCCGCCGCGCCGGCGGCCGGGGGCGCGCCGGCGGACGGTGTCGCCGACCGGATCACGGGGCTCGTCGGCGCACTGCGCTCGCACGGGGTCCGGATCGGCACGGGCGAGACCGTGGACGCCGCGCGCGCGGTGGCGGCGCTCGGCCTCGCCGACCGGGAACGGCTGCGCGAGGGGCTGGCCGCCACCCTGCTCCACGGTCCGGGACAGCGCCGGGTGTTCGACCCCGTCTTCGAGGTGTACTTCCCGCACGGTGTCGGGGGACCGGACGGCACCGCGCCCGCCGACCGGGACGGCCTGCGGGACCGGCTCGCCGCCGCCCTGGCCGCCGACGACCAGGCACTCATGGGCCGGTTGGCGATCGAGGCCGTCGACGGCTTCGGCGGCTACGGGGGTACGACGGCGACGGACGGCTGGTCGTCGTACCAGACGCTCGACCGGCTGCGGCCGCAGACGCTGCTGGCCCGGGTACGGGACGCGGTCCGCGCGGGCGGCGGTGCGGAGGGGTTCACCGACCGTCTCCTGGAGGACGAGATCCGCCGGCGCGTGGAGGTGTTCAGGAAGCAGGTCGCCACCGAGGCCAGGCGCCGGGTCGCCGAGCGGCGCGACCGTGACGAGATCGCCCGGCGCGCGATCGCCCCGACCGCCGACCGCGTCGACTTCCTCTTCGCGGGCCGCGACCGGCTCGCCGAACTGCGCAAGGCCGTACAGCCGCTGGCCCGCAAGCTGGCCACCCGTCTCGCCGCGCGCCGCCGCCGCGCGCACCGGGGCACCGTCGACCTGCGGCGCACCCTGCGCGGATCGCTGTCCACGGGCGGGGTGCCGATGCGTCCCGTGCTGCGCAGACGCCGTCCGGTGCGGCCCGAACTGGTGCTGCTGTGCGATGTGTCGGGCTCGGTCTCGGGCTTCTCCGACTTCACCATGCTGCTGGTCCAGGCACTGCACGACCAGTTCAGCAAGGTGCGGGTGTTCGCCTTCGTCAACCGGGTCGACGAGGTGACCGGTCTGATCGGTCCCGGCCGTGCCGACCCCGAGGGGCTGAGCGCCCGGATCCGCGCGGAGGCGGAGATCACGGGCTGGCACGGCAGCAGCGACTACGGCGTCGCGCTCGGCGAGTTCGCCGAGCGGTACACCGCCGCGGTCGGCTCCCGTACGACCGTCTTCGTGCTCGGCGACGCCCGCACGAACATGAGCGACCCCAACCTGTCCGCGGTCCGGCGGCTGAACCGGCAGGCCCGCCGGGTCTACTGGCTGAACCCCGAGGCGCGCTCGCAGTGGGGCACCGGCGACTCGGCCGCCCTCGCCTACGCCGACCTCGTGGAGATGCACGAGTGCCGCAACGCCGGGCAGCTCAGCGCGCTGATCGGCCGTCTGCTGCCCGTCTGAACGAGGACCGGCCCTGTGACGCCCGGCCCTGACCGCGTCCCGTCCCGGTCGCGGGTGCCGTCACGGCGTCAGGAGCCTGCGCAGCCAGTCGAGCCGGGCCGCGCGGGCGGTCCTGGCGAGCACGGTGTGCGGGGCGAAGGCGTCGAAGCCGTGGAAGCCGCCGGGCCACACGTGCAGTTCGGCCACCCCGCCCGCCTGCCAGATCCTGGTCGCGTAGTCGACGGTCTCGTCCCGGAAGGTCTCCGCGGAGCCGACGTCGAGGAAGGCCGGGGGCAGCCCTGACAGGTCCGTGGCCCGGGCGGGCGCGGCGTAGGCGGGGACGTCGGGGCCGCCCCTGGCATCGCCGAGCACGGCGGTCCATGCCGTCTCGTTGGCCGTACGGTCCCAGGCGCCGACGCCCGCCATCTGGTGGGCGGACACGCTGTCGTTGCGGTCGTCGAGCATCGGGTACATCAGGACCTGCCCGAGCGGCCGGGGCCCCTCGCGGTCCCGGGCCAGCAGTGCGAGCGCCGCGGTGAGGCCACCGCCCGCGCTGGCGCCGGCGATCACGATCCGTTCCGGGTCGCCGCCGAGCTCCCCGGCGTGCCGGGCCGTCCACACCAGTCCGGCGTACACGTCCTCCACCCCCGCCGGGTACGGGTGTTCGGGGGCCAGCCGGTACTCCACGGACACCACGACCGCGCCCAGTTCCCGCGCCCACTCCAGGACGAGTTCCACCCCGGCCCGGTTGGTGCCGAGGACCATGCCTCCGCCGTGGCAGTGGTAGATCACCGGGCGCGGCCCGCGCGCGGCCGGTGCCGCGGGCCTGATGACGAGCAGGGAGATGCCGGGCGCGCCCTCCGGCCCCGGCACCGTGAGATCCGTGGTCGTGAAGGTGCCGCCGTCGGTGAGGTCGTACGCGGGTACGGCGGCCCGCTGCACGGCGCGCAGGGCGGCGATGTCCGCCAGGGTCGGCCCCGAGGGCACGGAGGGCCCGACCGCCGCGAGGGCGGCGCCCAGTTCGGGGTCGAACGGGGGCGGTACCAACAGCATGACGTCTCCTCGCACCGAGCCCGGCGGCTCCCTGATCCCATGATCGGGTGCCGTGCTCCCGGACCGGGAGCCGCCGTACGGCGGAACCTGCCCGCGACTCGGCCGGGCATGCGCGCCGCGGTGACGCCCGGGGGCGCCACCGCGACGGACGGGACCGGTGAGGCCGGTCAGCCCACGATGCGGTGGGTCGTCCAGAACGACGTCAGGTCCGTGGTCGTGGCGGCCTGGGCGGCCGCCTTGAACTCGGCCGTGGTCGAGACCCCGTACCAGTGCGAACTGGCGTAACTCTTCAGGAGGTTGGCCATCACGGTGTCGCCGAGCACACGCCGCAGGTCGTGCAGGGCGCACTTGCCGTAGGTGTAGACGACGGTGGAGTAGCGGGAGGAGTGCGCGTCCCAGTACGCCATGGAGTTGGTGATGTTCTCCGCCGAGGAGGCCCAGGAGACGTTGTTCCAGCAGTTGGTGCCGGTGATGTTCTGCGCCAGGTCGGTGGCGTAGTCGGTGAACGCCTCGTCGAGCCAGGGGCTGTTGTACTCGTCGTCACCGACGATCCCGTAGAACCACTGGTGCCCGATCTCGTGGGTCAGCGCCGTGGTGCTGACCAGGTCGAGGACGAACCCGGGGTACTCCATGCCGCCGAACCAGTAGTTGTTGTCGATCACGGCGTCCAGTTCGCCGTAGGGGTACGCGCCGAAGCGTGCGGCGTGGGCGTCGACGGCGGACTTGGCGGTGGTGAGCATCGACTGCGCGCTGGAGGAGCTGATGCCCGTCACGGAGTAGATGTTGATCGCGGTGCCGGCGGGGGAGGTGCCGGAGATCTTGGTGAACGGACCGGCGGCCCAGGCGAAGTCACGGACCTTGGAGGCCGTGGCCGTGGTGACCGTGCGGCCGCTGGAGCCGGCGGTGTCGACCGAGGTGCCGGTGGCCGGGACGAGGAGGCTCGTCGGGTGGTCGAGGGTCACCTTGAAGTCGGCGGCCAGCGAGTAGAAGGACTCGCCGTTGTTGGTGTACGGGTCCAGGTGCCAGCCGGAGCCGTCCTTGACCGCGAGCACGGGCAGCGCGTTGCCGATGTTGACGAACGCCCCGTCGTAGCCGAAGCGGTCGGCGCCGCTGGGCACGGTGATGCCGAGGTCGAAGCCGATCGTCGCGCTCTGGCCCTGTGCCAGCGGTGACGACAGGCTGATCTGGAGGGCCGTGCAGGCCACCGAGAGCGAACCGGCGGTGCCACCGGTCACGTTGGTGACGGTGATGGGCATCGCGGAGCAGGTGCCGTGGTAGTTGTCCCACAGCCGCAGGTACACCTCGCTGAGCGAGGCGGAGGAGGCGTTGGTGAAGGTCACGCTCTCGTGACCGCTCCAGCTGGTGCCGCTCGTGTTGCTGGTCAGGCTGACCGTGTAGCCGGGGGCGGCTGGCGTACGGGTGGAGTCGGCCGGCGGGGTCGTGTCACCGGAGGTGTTCAGGGCGATGTCGTCGAGGACGAAGCTCGTCTGGAGGCTGGAGTCCTCCGTGCCGGTGAAGGCGACCGTGACGGTCTGGCCGGCGAACGCCGAGACGTCGAACGTCTTCTGGGCGTACCCGGACGCCTTGTTGAGGTTCGAGTACGTCGCCAGGGTGGTGCTGCCGATCTTCGCCGTCAGCTTGTCGTAGGCCGTCGACGAGGTCGTCTCCGCCGTGTCGATGTGCAGCCAGAACGTGAGGCTGGCGCTGCTGCACCCGGACGGGATCGTCACGCTCTGCGAGAGGGTGTCGGTGTGGGTGCCACCGGTGCCGTCCAGCCAGGCGAAGCTGGTTCCGCCGTGGGCGCTCTGGCCGGTGCGGCTGGTGATGACGCTCGTCGAGGACTGGGTCCAGGGCGAAGTGCCGCTCTCGAAGCCGCCGTTGGTCACGACCTGGGCGGGTGTGCAGGCGGCCGCGGCGGCCGGTGCCGTGCCCGGCGAGGCGGCCGCGGGGGTGCCGGGGAGCGAGACTGCGGCCAGGGCGGCGACGGTGAGGACGCGTGCCGCCAGGGCCTTGAGGGGGGTCGGTCTCACACGAAACTCCTTTGAGGCGGCCGGGATTCCGGCCTGCTCGGTGGCCGCCCTGGACGACTGGGGTGCGCCGCTGGGTGGCCGCGGCCGCGCGCGGGTGCGCGCGGTCGCCTGGTGAGATTTCCGTGCCGTCACCCTGGGGTCAGGACGACGGCACCCGAAAGCCTCGCAGATTTGACCGAGACATGCCATCACTCCGCGCAAGGAGGCACCGCGGGGAGCCGCGGTGCCGTGCGGCCGGCCCGGGACGGGTGCCGCTCAGGCCCCCCGTTCGCTCAGTGCCGGAGTCAACCGCGCCCAGGGATTGGGAAGTTCGCCCGTCACCGGCCCGGCGACCGCCGCACCGCGGTCACGCGCGGTGCGGACGGCCAGCGGAACGAGTGCCTCCGGGACGCCGTAGACGAGATGGCAGAACTGCTCGGGCGGGTGCCGCGCGGTCCACTCCGGTCTGCTGAACGCCGACACATAGGTGGACCAGTGGCCCTCGAACGTGACGAGCAGATCGGCGAAGCGCGCGTACCCCGGCGCCGGGTGCACCCCCATGTTCAGCACGACCGGAGCCGCACCGAGCCGGCGCAGACCCTGCACCAGCCGCCGGCAGCCGGGCAGCGCCGCGGGAGTCGGCGCCACCTGGTCGAGGAAACACCCCTGCGTCCCGTACCACTCCCGGTGCCGCAGGACCTCGTCCGCGACGACGTCCGGATCGCGTGCCCCGTAGTCGGTGTCGACATAGCCGAGCAGCCGGGCACCCGCCGAACGCAGCGCGTCCGTCGCCGCGGTGAACGCGGGATCCGGCCCCCGGCCCGGCCCGTCCGCCGGGTTGATGACGACCCCGTACGTCCGGTCGGCCGCCCCGATCAGCCGGTGCCAGGCGCCCGGGTCCTCGCCCGGGTGGACGTACAGCGGAATCAGCAGGCTCATGGCGTCCGGTCGCCTTCGCCCCGCGGGACGGGAACGTTCCCCGACGCAGCCCAGAGCGCGGACAGCGAGTCGTCGAGCGTCAGCGCGGGACGCCAGCCCAGGGCCGCCTCGGCGGCGGTGATGTCGGAGCACTGCCAGGACACGTCCCCTGAGCGGGCCGAACCGCCGCCGTTCTCCTCGATGCGCCCCCGGAACCCGGCGATGCGCGCCAGGCCGTTCACCAGCTCACGCACCGGGACGGCCTTGCCGCCCCCGATGTTGAGGACCCTCGGCAGCTGCCCGGGGACCGTGGCCGCGGCCACCGCCGCCCGGGCCACGTCGCGTACGTCGACGAAGTCGCGGTACGCCGAGAGGTCGCCCAGCCGGATGACCGCGTCCGGGTCGGGACCGGCGGCGCGGAGCAGCCCGGCGATCCGGCCCGGCAGCCCCGTGGCGGGTGCCCCCGGCCCCACCGGGTTGCCCACCCGCAGCACCACCGTGTCGAGACCGGAGGTGGACACGGTGACCGTGCCCGCGAGCTTGGTGGCCCCGTACGGGGTGAGGGGACGGGTGGCGTCGGACTCGGTCGTGCCGGTGTCCCGGACGCCGGGACCGTATTCGGCGGCCGAGCCCAGATGGATCAGCCGGGCGGCCGGCGCCGCCTCCCGCAGCGCCGCGCACAGGACCGCGGGGCCGCGGGAGTTGACCTCGGCGAGGGTCACCGCGTCTCCGCCGGTCGCGCCGGCGCAGTTGATGACGGCGTCGGGCGCGGCCGCCGCCAGGGTCGTGGCCAGTCGCTCACGGTGGTCGGTGGCCAGGTCGATGCCGAACTCGGCGGCGGGCGAGCGCCCGCCGCCGAGCACCCGCACACCCGAGAGGGTGCGCAGGTGCCCGGCGACATGGCCGCCCAGATAGCCGCTGAAGCCCAGGACGAGAATGCGCATGCGGTGGTCAGGCTCCCTTGAGCAGCAGCGACTTGCGGGTGGTGAACTCGGCGTTGGCCCGGTCGTAGTCGTCCGGCCGGCCGATGTCGAGCCAGTACCCGTCGAACGCGTAGGCGTGCGGCTCGTCGCCGCGGCTCAGCAGATCGAGGACCAGCTCGTCGAAGCCCAGCGGCAGCCCCGGGGTGTAGTCCAGGAGGGTCGAGCGCGACAGGCCGTACACACCCATGGAGACGCGGTAGTCCACGCTCGGCTTCTCGGTGAAGGCGACCACCTTGCGGTCGTCGGTGGTGAGCACGCCGAAGTCGATGCGCACCTCGCGGGCGTACGTCGCGATGGTCAACGGCGCTTCCGCACGGCGGTGTTGGTGCAGGACGTCGCCGAAGTCGAGATCGGTGAGCACGTCGCCGTTCATCACGAGGAACGACTCGGGCAGCCGGTCGAGCATCGTCAGCAGCGGTCCGATGGTGCCGAGCGGGTTCTCCTCGGTGGAATAGTCGACGGCCAGGCCCCATTGGGAGCCGTCACCGACGTAGGCGCGGATGATCTCGCCCAGGTGGCCGATGGCGATGGTGCAGCTGGTGAAGCCGCACGAGGCGAGCTGGCGGAGCACGATCTCCAGGATGGCGTGCTGGTCACCGATCGGAACGAGCGGCTTGGGCAGGGCGGTGGTGTAGGGCCGGAGCCGGACGCCCTTGCCACCCGCCAGAATCACTGCGTGCATTTGGTTCTTTTCCTTCGTGGGACGTGCTGGACGGGTCAGATGTTGTAGATGCCGGTCTTGTAGCGGGCCAGGTTCGCCGGTTCGCGGAAGAACTCGACGGTCCGCGCGAGCCCTTGCTCCAGGTCGTGCCCGGGGCTCCAGCCGGTCGCCTCGGCCAGCCGGCTCGCGTCGGCGACGAGCCGCATCACCTCGGAGTTGGCCGGCCGGATGCGCCCGGCGTCCTCGCGGACGTCGAGGGCGGTGTCCATCACCTTGCCGATCAGCGCCACCAGGTCGCCGACCGAGATCTCGCCGCCCGTACCGGCGTTGAGGGTCCGGCCCACCACCCGCTCCGCGGGCGCCGTGCCCACCGCGAGGAACGCCTGGGCGGTGTCCTCGACGAAGGTGAAGTCACGGGTGGGCCGCAGGTCGCCGAGGGTGATGACCCGTTCTCCCGCGGCCACCTGGCCGATGACGGTGGGGATGACCGCGCGCATCGACTGGCGCGGGCCGAAGGTGTTGAACGGGCGCAGCGTCACCACCGGCGTGCCGAAGCTCGCGTGGTAGCTGTCGGCCAGCCGGTCCGCGCCCGCCTTCGAAGCGGCGTACGGGGACTGGGTGTTGATGGGGTGGTCCTCGGTGATCGGCACGGTCTGCGCGGTGCCGTAGGTCTCGCTGGTCGAGGTGTGCACGAGCCGCGGTGTGCCGAGCGCGCGCACCGCCTCCAGCACGTTGAGGGTGCCGGTGACGTTGGTGTCCACGTAGCTGTGCGGGGCCTGGTAGGAGTACGGGATCGCGATGAGCGCGGCCAAGTGGTAGACGCAGTCGGCGCCTTCGGCCAGACCGCGGACCGAACCCGGGTCCCGGACGTCACCGAGGACGATCTCGACCTGGTCCAGGACGTCGGGGTGCAGCGTCTCCAGCCAGCCGTACGAGGAGAAGGAGTTGTACTGCGCCATGGCCCTCACCCGATGCCCTGAGGCGACCAGTGCCTCGGTGAGGTGGGAGCCGATGAAACCCTCGGCTCCGGTGACGGCGGCGAGTGGTTGGGTGGTCAACTCGTTGATCCTTCCGGTTGGTTGCCCATGTCATGCGTGATGCGTGATGGGTGATGAGCGGTGAGTGACGGGTGGTGCTGACGGAGGCACGGTGGCCCTCCGGACGGGTCCGGGCGGGCTGTGCGAGGTGGTTTCAGGCGTGCGGCGCGGGTCGCCCCAGCAGCCGTACGGCGCAGGCCGTGAGACACAGACAGGCCGTGCCGCAGGACAGCGTCAGGGCGAGGGGTCCGGGCAGCGGACGGAGCGCGGCGGCCGAGGCGGCGGCGACGGCCGCCGCCAGGCAGACCGCGGCCGGCTGCCAGGCCGCTCCGAAGGCCTGGAGCAGCAGAGCCGTCCACAGCGTCGCCGCGAGCAGCAGCAGCGGGACCGGCTCCGCGCCGGTCAGCAGGGCGGCGGGCAGCAGCGGAAGCACGTAGGAGACCAGACAGAGACCGAGGACGCCGGTCGAGCGAAGCAGGAACGCGGCCGGGGTCGCGGTCGCCCGCAGCGCGGACACGGACATCCCGCGGTACCGGTACAGCAGCCACTCCGCCGGGCCCATGCTCACGGTCAGCACGACCACGGCGTACGGGTGCTGCCGGCCCTCCAGCAGCACCAGCACCCCGGCGGACAGCCCGAACAGGCCGTACGGCAGTGACCGCAGCAGCGGTGGACGGGGTCCGCCCGGCACCGGGGAGGCGCCGAGGGCCCCTCGCAGCGCCCGGCAGGCCGCGGCGACCGCGCAGAGCACGGACAGCAGCGGCAGCGCGAGGCGCGGCACGGTCCCGGGGTCCCACCAGGGCAGCGCCGCCGCGCCGGCGGCCAGCGGGGTGAGCGCGGCCAGCAGTAGCCGCTCCCCGCCCAGCACCAGCAGCACCCCGGCCGCCGACAGATACACCGACTGCGCCGCCGCGACCCCGATCGCCGTGCCGGAGCCGGCGAGCAGCGCCCCGGACCCCGTCGCGGCGAGCGCGCCGAGCGGCGCGCCCTTGAGCAGGGTCCGGCCCGACTCGCGGCGGCCCGTGGCCATGCGCAGATAGGCGCGGTGCCCGAGCGCCTGGCCCCAGGCCCAGGAGACGAGACCGGCCACCACCAGGACGTCGAGGTCACGGCCCGCGTGCCACAGCCCGCCGGTCAGCAGATAGGCGAGGCCCGGCAGCGCGAACAGCACCCCGCGCAGCGCGCAGCGCACATGGTCGGGACGCCAGGGGTTGCCCGGCCGCGGGGGCTCGGGAAAGGTGCGCGGCACCCGCTCGTAGAGCGCGGAGGCGAGCGAGAAGAGGTTCGGATGCCCGTACCGCTCCTTGATGACCTCGGCGGTCAGCCCCTCCGACTCCAGCAGGGCCGCCACCTCGTAGGGGTGCACGGCCGGGCCGATGCCCTCCGCCAGTTCGGCGGCGAGCCGGTCGACCGCGTCCCGGTCCGCGCCCGGCGCGGACCGGGCGGGCGCACGGCCGAGCCGCAGGGACAGGGTGTCGTCCCCCCTGCCTCCGGGTTCGAGGGCCATGGGTCCGCTCATCCGGCCAGGCTCCTCGACGCGGACGCGGACGTGGACGCCCGGTCGCCCCGCACCGCGAGCGGGGCGTCGGCGGCCCCGGGATCGCTCGGGACGATCCGGCCGAGTGTCGACAGTTCCAGGTAGATGGTCCGGAAGGTGTCGACGGTCTGCCGCAGGGAGAACTGCTCGATGACGCGGTTCCGGGCGGCCTCGCCCATCGCGGCGCGCCGCCCGGCGTCACCGAGCAGCTCCAGCGCGGCGGCGGCCATGGCGTCGGGATCGCGGGGCGGGACGACCAGACCGCTGTCGCCGACGGCCTCGCGCACCCCGCCCACGTCCGTGGACACGGTGGCCCGTCCGCACGACATGGCCTCGATCAGGGTGAACGGGAAACCCTCGCTGATGCTGGAGAGCATCACGACGTTGCCCGCCGCGTAGGCGTCCTTGATGTCGTCCACGCGGCCCTCGAACGTGACCGCGTCCGCCTGCCCCAGCTCCCCGGCCAGGGCCTCGCAGCGCTCACGGTAGGCCTCGCCGCCGCGCGGGGTGCCGCCGAACAACCTCAGCCGGGCGTCGGGGAGTTGAGCCCGTACCAGGGCGAACGCGCGGATCAGGGTCTCCAGGTCCTTGATCGGGTCGACGCGTCCGGCCCAGCTCAGGGTCGGCCGCCCTGGCTCCGGGCCGGCCGGCGGGAAGGCCGCCGGGTCCACTCCGTTGTAGACCGTGCGGATCGATCCGGGAGCGGCACCGCCCTGTTCCTCCCACAGCCGGTTGTAGCGGTTGCCCGGGGTGATCAGGGCCGCGCGCCGGTACGTCTCCTCGGCGAGCAGCCGGAAGAAGCCCAGCACGACCGCCTTGACCGGCCAGCGGTACGGGGCGGTGCGGTAGCCGAGGTAGCGCTCGCGCAGATAGACGCCGTGCTCGGTCAGCAGCAGCGGGACGCCGTGCCGTTCGAGGGCGGCCAGGCCCGGGAGCACGGCGACCCCTCCGCTGACCGCGTGCGCCACCCCGTACTCGGGGAGCGGCGCGGTCAGCGGGCGCAGCGCGTGCTCCAGCAGCGCGGTCGCGGTGACGGCGTCGTGCAGGGTCGGCCTGGCCTCGCGGACGGCCAGCCCCGGGCGGTTCCACACCCCGGTCAGCACGCTGATCGCGCGGTCGCCGCGCAGGAAGGCGCTCAGCGTCCCGTCCGCGGCCGAGCCCGCCATCGCGTACAGCGCGGTGGCGAACCGGTCCTCGGCGCAGGGGTCGAGCAGCGCGGTCAGGAACTGTTCGTAGGCGGACGTGAGTTGCCTGCGCCGCCGTCCGCGCGGAGGGCGGCCCCCGGGCGCGGGCCCCCACATGGGGACCGTGACGACGTCGAGGACCTGCGCGGGGATGTCCCACGCGAGCGGTTCACGTCCGGTGCCGGTCACGGCGATGACGTCGAAGTCGAAGTCGGGCATTCCGTCGACGAGTTGGTCGCACCAGACGCTGACGCCGCCGTGACTGTGCGGGTAGGTGCCTTCGGTGAGCAGGGTGACGCGCGTCGCGTTGAGGCTGCGCGCGTCGTGGGGAACGTGCATGGAAGTGTGCTCCACGGCCGAGGTTGGGGTGGTCGGGCCCGTCCCGGCCGCGCAGGAGGCGGCCGGGAGCTTCGGTCGGGGCGCGGCTCAGTTGTCCGCGCGGTGGGCGGTCCGCCCGCCGGCGTCCGCAGGCAGGCCCGTGTCCTTCGGGCCGGCCGGGTCGATGAGCGCGCCGATGGCGAGCACGGTGGTGCGAATGGTCCGCTTCATGCGGTGAAGTCCCCTCCCCGGGCAGGGGTGAGTACCGCTCCCATGGAGCCCACCACCCCCTGACGTGACGCCACAGCCCCCCTCAGACGTGGTCGTCACGCGTTCGTCGCGTCACATAGTGGTGTCTCTGTGGAGCTTTCGTGCGCCCGATACGAAACGTGACGGAAAAGCGTGTAACTCGAACGAGTGGTCACCGACAGTCGATCCGAGTGCTCCGACCGTCACCGTGAGGAGTTGGGTGATTACCCAGCGAAACGTTCCTGTCCTTGCTCCGTGGGGCCCGGACCGGATCCGGAGTGATCGGATCCGCCCGTTTCGGGTACCCGTGGTCCAGACCGGGACGCGTTCCGGCTGCGGCATCGGTTTTCGGCCACGTCGAGACCGGGTGTGTGCCGGATATGTGAAGAACCCGGCCGCGCGCCCGGTGTACGGGTGTCGGCGGCGGGGAAGCGGGACACCCGTCGATCTTCAGTCGCGTTTCAGTGGACGAGTCGGAGGAATTCCTCGTGAACGAGCATCTCTGGGGCTACGGCCCGACCAGCGGACACACGCCCGACGCCGACCTCTCCGGATACCGCGTGGAGGCGTCCGACGGCCACATCGGCAAGGTGGACAAGCACTCCGACGAGGTCGGTTCCCAGTACGTCGTCGTCGACACCGGCGTCTGGATCTTCGGCAAGCGGGTGCTGCTGCCCGCCGGAACGATCACGGCGATCAGCCACGAGGACAGCACGATCCGGGTCGGCCTGACCAAGGACGAGATCAAGGCGGCACCGGAGTTCGACGAGGAGAAGCACCTCGGGGATCCGCGCTACCGCGACCAGCTGGGCGGTCACTACGGCTCGGGCCACTGACGCACCCGCGCGGGAAAGCAGGGGACCCCGGCTGGACGGGGGAGACCAGCCGGGGTCGCTCACCTGGTGTTGCGGAGGCCGCTCCGCGTCACACCAGGGGTAACAGTGGACCGTATCGGTCTATTCCTCCTCGAAATATCCGAAAATCCCCCGAGTCCCCGAAGCCGGTCCACCGGCGTGGCCCCGCATCCGCCCGGCGCGCCCGGCGGGAAGATCGGTCCGGGAGGGTGCGTGCGACGGCGCGCGGACGGACCGGCTGCTCGGAGGATGGTTGCCATGACCGCGAAGCGCGGTGTGCCCGATGTCCTGATCGTCGGCGGCGGGCTCGCCGGTCTGGCGTGCGCCCACGACCTCGCCCGGCACGGCCTCCGGGTCCGGCTGCTCGAGGCCTCCGACGAGGTGGGCGGCCGGATGCGCTCCGACCCGCACGAGGGCTTCGTCGTCGACCGCGGCTTCCAGGTCTTCAACACGTCCTACCCCCAGGTCAGACGCCGGATCGCGCTGCGTGACCTGCGGCTGCGGCCCTTCACGCCCGGCGTCCTCGTCCACACCGAGGACGGGCCGCTGCGCTTCGAGGACCCGACCCGCGGCCGCCGACGGCTGGGCGACCTGCGCCCCGGGCGCCTCGCCGGAACCCGTGACCTGATCGCGCTGGCCGCCCTGTCCGGCCGGGACATGCTCGCCCCCGCCTCCTGGCTCAAGCGCGGCGAGGACCGTACGACGCGCACCGCGCTGGCGGCGGCCGGATTCTCCGAGGAGTTCGTGGAGCGGTTCTTCCGGCCCTTCCTGTCCGGGGTCTTCCTGGAGGACCAGCTGGAGACCTCCGGCCGGGTGTTCCATCTCGTCTGGCGCAGCATGCTGCGCGGCACGCTGTGTCTGCCCGCCGCCGGCATCGGGGCCGTACCGCGCCTGCTGGCCGAGGCGCTGCCCCCCGGCACCGTGCGTCCGGACACCCCCGTCACGCGGCTCACGGACGACGGGGTCGAGACGGACGACGGAGGCGAACTCGCCGCCCGGGCCGTGGTCGTGGCGACGGGGCCGGGGCCGGCCGCCCGTCTGCTGCCCGGCCTCGGCCTCCCGCCGTACCGCGTGGTCACGACGTACTACCACGCCGCGACCAGGTCACCGCTGGCCGAACCCGTCCTGGTCACGGACACCAGAAGGCGCTTCCTCAACAGCTGTGTCCTGAGCGAGGCGGTCCGCGGCTACGCACCGCCGGGGATGTCCCTGATCGCCACCTCGGTCCTCGGACACGACCAGGAGGGCGCGGAGACCTGGCTGCGCGACGCGCTCGCCGAGGTGTACGGGACGGACACCTCGGACTGGGACCTGCTCACGGTCCGTACCGTCCCCGACGCCCTGCCGGCGATGCCGCCCCCGCAGCCGCTGAGCCTGTCCGCCCGGGTGGCCCCGGGCCGCTATGTGTGCGGGGACCACCGTGCCACGGGCTCGGTCCAGGGCGCGCTCGCCTCGGGAGCCCGCGCGGCGCGTGAGGTCGCGGCCGACCTGGCACGGTAGACGCGGCGCGCCGGACGCCCGGCCTGCGGAGGCGTGCGGAGGCCCAGGGGACTGGGGACTCGGGGCCTAGGGGAGTGTCTGTTCCGTCCAGATCGTCTTGCCCCGCGCGGAGTAGCGGATGCCCCAGTTGTGGCTCAGCTGCGCGCAGATGAACAGGCCGCGCCCGCCCTCGTCGGCCGTACGGGCGTGGCGCAGCCGTGGAGCCGCCCCGCCCGCGTCGCGGACCTCGCAGGTGAGCGTCGTGTCCTTGATGAGCCGCAGCCGGACCGGCGCCGCTCCGTACCGCAGGGCGTTGGTCACCAGTTCGCTGACGATCAGCTCCGTGGCGTAGGCGGTCTCCTCGCCCACCCCCCAGCCGTGGAGCCGGTCCCGGGCATGGCGCCTGGCCGTCGCCGCCGCGGTGGGGTCGAAGTCCAGGGGCCAGGTGGCGACCCGGTCCGGCGGAAAGGCGCGGGTGCGGGCCAGCAGCAGGAGGACGTCGCTGCGGCCCGTCACGTCGCGCAGCCGGTAGAGGACGTCGTCCCGCAGGTCGCCGAGGGGGCGGTCCAGCCGGGTCAGCGCCACGCGCAGCGGGTCCGCCGGGTCCGCGCCGGGACCGTCGGAGGCCGGGAACGACGTGGTGCGCAGGGCCAGGACGCTGCCGTCAGGCACCGGGACGGAGACGGTGGCGAACGGCGGCCCGTCCCGGCTGCCCAGCAGCGGGCCCATGGGGATCTGCGGGACGTGCACCAGCCCGCCGGGGTGCGCCACGAGCGGGGCGGGATGGCCGGCGGAGGCCATCACACAGGTCTCCTGGAGCGGATCGTGGATCGCGTAGACGCAGCCGGCCCGCAGCGGCTGCTCGCGGAGCGGGTCGCCCGACGGCAGCGCAGCCCGTTCCTGGGCGAGCCGCACGACGGCGTCGTTGAGGCGGGCGAGCAGTTCGTCGGGATCCAGGTCGAGCGCCGCGAGCGAATGGATCACCGTACGGATCTGGCCCATGGCGGTGGCGGCGTCGATGCCGGTTCCGGCGACCTCCCCGATCGCCAGGGCGGTGCGGGCGCCGGGCAGACCGAAGACGTCGTACCAGGTGCCCGCTCCCGCATCGGACGGGACGTGCAGCGGGGCGAACTCCATCGCCGTCCGTGACGCGGGCTCCGGGGGCAGCAGATGGCGTTGCAGCGCCGCCGCGATCGTGTGCTCGCGGGTGTAGCGGCGCGCGTTGTCGAGGCTCAGCGCGGTGTGCGAGGCCAGCTGCCCGGCGACGGTGAGATCGTTCTCGTCGAAGGCGTCGTGCGGCCGTACGCGGTAGAGGCTCAGCAGTCCGAGGACGGCGCCCCGCAGGGCCAGCGGGGCGGTGAGCAGGACGCGAGCGCCGGAGTCACGGATGGCGCGGGCCCGCTCGGGATCGGCGTCCAGCCAGGGGGTGCCGCTGTCGAGGGTGACGGCGCGTGGTCTGAGGTCGTTGAGGACCTGCGAGTACGGCGTCGGCGACGGCACGGCCCGAACGTCGCCGACGGGATGCGCCTGAGCCCTGTTGACCGGTCCCTCGATACGGAAGGCCGCGCGGCGCAGCGGGATGTCGCGTCCGAGCGGACTGAGCGGAGGATCCTCGCCGCGCACCACCGCGTCGACCACCTCGACCACCGCGATGTCGGCGAAGCCGGGCACCAGCGCTTCCACCAGCTCCTGGCAGGTCGTGACGACGTCCAGGCTCCGGCCCACCCGCTCGCGCACCGAACCGAGCGCGTCCAGCCGCCTCTTGGCCCGCAGGGACTGGGTGATGTCCGTCATGGAGACGACCACGCCGCGCGCGTCCCGCAGCGGGAACGCCGAGACGTTCACGAACCGCTCCCTCGGCGGCCCGTCGGCGGGGTCGAGCTGAACGACCCGGTCGGTGAAGGAAATGCCGTCCGTGACGACCGTCCGCAGGAGGTCCTCGAACTCCCGCGGGCGGGCGGGACGGCACACCTCGGCGACGGGCCGGTCGAGCGCCGCGTCCGCCGTGGTGCCGCACAGCGAGCAGGCCGCCTCGTTGACACTGAGGACGCGCAGCGCGGGGTCCAGCACGAGGAACGCCTCGTGCGTGTTGGCGTGCAGGATGTCGAAGACCGCGGTCGGCATGCCGGGGCGGGCGGTGCCGGGGCCGGCCTCGAAGACGCCCCAGGCGACCTCGCCGTCGGACAGCGGCACCACCTGGATCCGGAGGTCGACCGGGTTCCCGTCGACGTCGTGGATGGTCAGCGGGCCGGAGCCGGTGTCCGCGAGGTCGCGCGTGACCATGGCGAGAGCCGTACGGCCCACCGCCTCGGAGTCCGAGCGCAGCCAGATCTCGCCGGCCCTGCGGCTCCACCGCAGGACGACGCCCGCGCCGTCGACGACCATCAGAGGAGCGGCGGCATTCACCGGACATCACCCCTGCCGTGTCTCCGGCCGGGCGTCCCCGCTGTCATGGGACGACTTCGACGGCTGGATCACCGGAGGAGGTCATGTCGGGCGACATGTCCTTGTTCTTCCTTTGGTCCACGCACCCATGATTCTACGGCGCGGCGGATGCGCAAGCCGATGCGGTGCACGCCGGTCGGGCCAGGTCACGGCCCGGAGCGGTCGGGTACGGGGAGGACCGTACCCGGCGGGCGCGGGGAGCCCGGACCGGCCGGGTACGGGCGGGGGCGGGCCCGGTGGGCGCGCACCCCGCATCGGCTCACGCCTCCGCCATCGGTTCACGGGTCAGTCGTGGGCCATGTCCGACTCGGCCGAACTCGCCGCGGACTCCGCGCCGTCGACCAGCTTCTGAAGCCGGGCGAGGTCGGTGGAGGACGGCGTGGGCGACGCGGGGGCGCTCCCCGTGTCACCGGATCCGCCGCACGCGGTCAGGAGCAGCGCGCTCACGGCCAGGGCCAGGGCCAGCCGTCCCGCGCGCATCACGCGCCGGCTCCGTCGCCGTGGCTCGCGCACCACTTCTCGACGTCCGCCAGGTCCTTCTTGCGGCTCTCCAGCGTCGGGACGAGCGAACGCCGGAACGTGAGCCGGTCGTTGAGATAGGTCTCGATCTGCGTGTGCCCGGCGGACTTGGCGTTGGCCACCCGCTGTTCCAGCCTGGCGACGGAGCCGCGCTGCGAGGCGTCCCCGTTCAGCCGGCCGAGGATGCGGTCGATCCTCTGGTCGATCTTCGGCGCGCGCTTGCAGACCGCCTTCGCCCCGTCACCCGTGGGCGCGCCCGACGGGTGCGTTCCGGCGCCGTCGGCCGACGCGACGCCCGCCGCGCCGAGCAGCGCGCCGGCCGCCATCAGCGAGACGACGGTGGTCCTGGCCCTCGACGCGGCCGGCTTCCTCGGTGCCTTCGACGGTGTCCTCGACATGCTGAACTCCTCTTCGTTCCGGGGCGGTTGCCCGCACGTCCGGCACGCTAGGAGCCCTCTTTGTGGAATTCCTGTGGCCGGGCGCCGGCCGTCGCGATCACCCAGTTGCGCTGCGCCGGCAGGGTCGCCGCCCCGCCGGACCCGCCGCCCAGGAGCGGCAGCACGACCTCGATCCGGGTCCCCGTCCCGGCCGGCGGTTCCAGGACCCGGATCCGGCCCCGGTGCAGATCGATCTGCTGGGCGACCAGGGTGAGCCCGAGGCCCGACCCCGGGCTGTCCGGGCGGCGCTCGAAGCGTTCGAAGACCGCGGCACGCCGCTCGGGCGCTATGCCCGGCCCCCGGTCGTCGACGCACAGGACCGCGTGGTCGCCGCTCGCGCGCAGCGCGACCTCGATGGGGGAGGGGCGTACGTCGGCGCCGGCGCCGTGCACCAGCGCGTTGGTGAGCAGGTTGTCCAGGACCGTGCGCAGCCCCGGCTCCCAGCCGTGGACCCGCAGCCCCGGAGGACAGTCGGCGGCGATGTGCGCGAGCGGATGCCGGCGCCGCTGCTCGCGCACGCTCGCCTCGACGACGTCCGCGAGATCCACCGGGCCGAACGCGTCCGCCTCGACCAGGTCACCGCGGCCGAGTTCGCGCAGCATGACCAACAGGCCCAGCAGCCGGGCGTGTTCGGCGCGCAGGTCGTCGAGGACCTCGTCGCGGTCGGGGGACGGAAGGTCCGGATGCTCGGTGAGGATCTCCAGATTGGTCTGCATGCTCATCAGCGGGGTCCGCAGCTCGTGCGCGGCGGCCGAGGCGAACGAGCGGGCGGTGGCGAGCGCCTCCTCGGTCCGCGCCGCCTGTTCGTCGTAGCGGCTCAGGACCGTCTGGAGGGTGTGGGCCAGATCGTCGACCTCGGCGATCCGGGCCGGCGTGTGGTCCAGGCGCGCGGAGGTCGTCCGCGGATCCAGGCCGCTCGCGCTGTCCCGCAGCCGCCGCAGCGGACGGCTCGCGCGCCCGGCCACCGCACCGGCCAGCAGTCCCGACAGCGGCGCGGCGAGCAGCGCCACCGTCACCACGCGCCTTCGTACCAGGCGCAGTTGGGTGTCGGCCGCGGTGTCGGGTGCGAACAGCCAGAGCGTGCCGCGCACCCCGGGACGGGTGCCGGCCACCTGCTTGGACAGGATCCGCCAGGAGCGCCCGCCGGTCCGCAGTGTGACCGGGACCGGCGCGCTCGCGGGAAGCGGTGCGGCCTGGTCCGGCTGCGGGCCGCCCGTGAACGTCTCCGACGGGCCGACCAGCCGTACGCCGACGTCCAGGGCGGAGGTGAACAGCCTTCTCTCACGGGTCCGTTCGACCGCGGCCGACCGGTCCGCCGCACTCGCGCGCAGCAGCCCGCGGGCGTCCTTCGCCACGGCCGCCGCGCTGCGGCGCAGGTGCGCGTCCTGCTCGTCGTGCAGATCCGCCGCGACGAGCCGCAGCAGCAGCCAGCCGGTCGCCAGGACCAGGATCGGCACGGTCGCCCCGACGGCGAGCGCGATCCGGGTGGACAGTCTCATCGTCCGGCCTCCGGCCCGTCGTCGCGCAGGACGAACCCCACGCCCCGTACGGTGTGGACGATCCGGGCCCGGCCCGCCGCCTCCAGTTTGCGCCGCAGATAGCTCACGAACGTGTCCACCGCGTCGGTGCGCACATCGAAGTCGTACCCCCAGACCCGGTCGAGGAGCTGGTCGCGGCTGAGCACGATGCCCGCGTTGCGCGCCAGGACGTGCAGCAGCTCGAACTCCCGCCGGGTCAGGTCGAGTCGGCGTCCGTCCAGGCTCACCGTGCGGGCCGCGGGATCCAGCGAGAGTCCGCCCACCCGCACGGTGTCCGTGTCCCTCGGCGGTCTGCGCCGCAGCAGCGCCTCCAGCCGGAGCACCAACTCCTGGAGGGCGAAAGGCTTCACCAGGTAGTCGTCCCCGCCTGCCTGGAGTCCCGCGATCCGGTCGGCGGTCTCGTCGAGCGCGGAGAGCATCAGCACGGGTACGTCGTTGTCCTCCTCGCGGAGCGTCCGGCACACGTCGATCCCGCCGAGCCCGGGCATCGAGATGTCCAGCACGATCGCGTCCGGCGGGGTCCGCCGGGCGATGTCCAGCGCGGGCCGGCCGTCGTCGGCGAGGTCCACGGCGAAACCGCCCAGCCGCAGGCCGCGTTCGAGCGACCGTCGTATCGCCGCGTCGTCGTCGACGACGAGGACACGGCCCCGATGTCCGCCCATCACCACACCCCGGTTCGGAGGGACGGGCCGGCCGGCGCGGCCCGTTTCGTCGCCCATGGTGCACCAGCCGCCCGGACCGCGGACACGCGCGGTCCACCCGTCCGGATCCGGCCAGGCACAAAACGGTAACGAAGGACTTCGTGGCGGGTACAGGGAACGTCGGCGCGGCGTAATGTCCGCCCTTGCCCGGGTGCTCGTGGGGGGTGACCCGGTGCCGGGAGGGGAGTGTCATGGCTGCCATGACGCGGGTTCGAAGAGTGCCCGGATTCGTCCGGGGCAGGCTGGCGGCGGCTGTCTGCGCGGGTCTCGTGTGCGCGTGCCTGGCCGGATGCGGTCATGGCGGCGCGGCGACGGCCGGCGCCTCCACGGCGTCCGCGGGACCACCGTCGTCCGCGGCGCCGCCGTCCCCTCCCGCGTCCGCGCCCGTGTCCTCGCCCGAGGCGACGCCCTCCGCCGACGACCCGCAGACGCCGACGGACACGCCGGCCACGGAGGAGGCCACGACGGCCGCCTCCCAGGAAGCGGTGACGGCCGGCGGTTCGGGCGCGTCGGCCCTGTGGGGCAAGGCGTACAGCGGTACCGCGAGCATCTCGGTCGACGTGTACGACTACTGCACCACCGACGGTTCGCGGCGCCTGGCGGGCAGCCGGACCTACTCCATGAGCAGCACGCTCGACCTGGGCAGGCCGCAGGCCGGGGGCGGCCGGACCGAGGGCAACCCGTTCTCGATGCTGTTCGCGGCGGGCGCTCCCTCGCAGGCCGGTGCGGTGTCCTTCAGGTCCTCGTCGGTGAGCACCGTCTCCAGCGTGGACCTGGCGGGCCACTACCGGGACCCGAATCTGCTGCTGACCTACTGGGACATCGGCTGGTCCGGCGGCGAGCTGAACGCGCGGCTGACGGACCCGCACGCCAGTGAGGCGGTGGTCCTCAATCTGTTCAACTGGCCGAGCCTGCTGGTCGCCTGCCGTTCCGACCTCGGCCAGATGCCCGGCGGCTTCCCGCACGCGCTGGCGGCCGGTACGACGTTCACGGGCCGGCTCGACGGCTCCGGGGCGTCCCTCACCGCCCGGGGCGCCACCACCGACGGCGTGGTCGCGTTCAGGTTCACGTTCGACGGCACGGCGTCGTGACCCGGTTACGGACCTCCCGCCCGGGGAGGACCACGACGGGACGGCGGGGGAGCGGGGCGGCGGGACCGGGGGAGGTCCGATGACGGCACCGGACCCGCTGGACACCTGGAGCGTGCGGATCGCCGAGCGGGTTGCTCCGGGGGAGAGCGCGTTCGCGGCGCAGACCGCCCGCGCGTACGCCGCGGGCGGCGCATCCCGCCGCAGCCTCTTCACCTCGTCCGGGCAGGTTCCCGGCGGCATGGGCGGCGGAGCGGTGTCGGTCCTTCCCGCCGTGCTGGACGCCCTGGCGTACGCCGCCGATCACCTCAGATCCGCCCTGGGCAGCCCCGAGCTGAACAACCTCCTGTCCGCCACCGGACTCCTGGTGGGCATACGCGCCCAGCGCAGCGCCGAGGCCGCGACGCGAAGACCGGGCGAGGACCACGACCCCTCGGACGACGACGCCATACCGCCCGCCCCTCAGCGCGACGGGCGCGGTTCGGCCGGCGAGGACTTATCGGGGGCCGCGGTATCGCCGGGCGCCGCGGAACCGAGCGGCGCACCGCAGCCCGGAGCGGCCCGGGCCGCCCTCTCGCCCGGCGGGGCCGACTCGGTCGCATTACCACCGGGCGGTACGGAACCAAGCGGGGCACCGCAGTTCGGACCGAACCAGGCCGATGTACCGCCGGGCGCCGCGGAGCCGGGCGGCGCACCGCAGGCCGGAGCGGCCCCGGCTGTCCTACCGCCCGGCGGCGCCGATCCGGCCGCCGTACCGCCCGGCGGCGCCGACCCCGTTCAGGCCGCTCCCACGCTCGACGTCCTGCGGGCCGCGCTGCGCATGAGCGGGCGGCTGCGGTCCAGGGGACTGGCCCCGGGTGACGCCGACGAGCTGACGGCGCGGCTCGTCGTCCGGCTGGTCACCGAGGACGATCCCGCCGAGGTCGTGGCCTTCCTCGACGCGCTGGCCGGTGACGAACCGCCGCCGCGCGCCCCGGACACCCGGTGCCGAAAGCTGCGGAGGCTGCGCTCCGCGGCATCGGGCCTGCTCCTCCGGGCCGGACGCCGGCGTACCGCCGACCCCCGGCCCGCGGCCGGTCCCGAGGGGACGCACGAGGGATGAGACCGGCCCCATGAGACGGCCCCCACCGCTCCGCACCGCCCGGTCCTGGGGGCCACCGCCCTGGCTGTGGCTGACCCTGGCGCTCTTCCTCGCCCAGGTTC
This sequence comes from Streptomyces sp. NPDC127038, assembly GCF_042725875.1. Classification (NCBI taxonomy): domain Bacteria; kingdom Bacillati; phylum Actinomycetota; class Actinomycetes; order Kitasatosporales; family Streptomycetaceae; genus Streptomyces; species Streptomyces sp. NPDC127038. The sequence continues at coordinate 69,827 of NZ_JBHXDQ010000003.1, forward strand.
CCGCGCTGCTCCGACTCGCCGCGGGCGTCAGCACGGGACTCGCCCCGTTCGGCGAGACCGGCCGCGGCCGCTTCGTGACCGCGCTGCTCAGCCTGGTCCAGCTCCTGCCCCAGTTCTTCCTCCTCGCGGCGGTGCTCGCGCTCCTCGCACCGAGGACACGCGGCCGTCTCGTCGAGCGCCGCCACGGACTCCTCGCCCCCGACCACCCGCTCATGGCGCCCCCGGCCCCGGGGGCGTCGCCGGACGGCCGGGACACGGGCGCCGCACCGCACTTCGCCGCCGGGATGGCCGCGTTCGTCCACGAGCACGCGCCGGGCGCCCAACTGCGGCTGAGCACACGGGACGGCCTCTCCGCCCGCGTCTATCCCGGAGGATGGCGCACCTCCCGGATCGGTGTCTTCGCCCCGCTCGTCCATCTGTGGCAGACGGACGAGGGGGCGGCACGGGCGGTGCTCCTGCACGAGCTCGGCCATCTGCGCCGGGGCGAACACCACGTCGCCGGGCTGGGAAGCCCCCTCACCGCACTGGTCCGCGTCTGGCCGTACGTCCTCGCGGGCTTCGTCGTCCTTCCGGTCACGCTGCTCTTCGTCACCGGCAACGCGACCGCGGTCCTGACGCTCGCCGAGGTCGTCCTGGTCCTGTGCGGGGTACCGAAGGTGCTGCTCCTCGTGGTGGCGGCCCTGTGGTCGGCCGAGCTCGGCGCGGACCGCTTCGCCGCGCGGACGGCCGGCGCCGACACCGTCGTACGCGCCCTGCGCCGCCTGGAGAAGGGCGATCGCGGGGGCCTCGCCCGGCTCTACCATCCGCCGGCCGGGATGCGCGTGTGGTGCGTCTCCCGGGCGGAGACCAGCCGGGTCCGGCTCCTGCCGGCACTGCTGTGGCCCCTGGCGCTGGCCGCGCAGACGGTCCTGACGATGCTGGGGGCGTTTCCCGCGTACGTGCTGCTCGGTGTGCCCGGCGACCTGGCCGCCCGGCAGGTGCTCGCGCTGGCCCATGAGTCATTGGCGGGGCAGCCCGCGTGGTGGGCCACCCTCGCCGTCGCGCTGCTCTGGCCGCCCGCGGCCGGGGACCGGCCCGCGGGGCGGGACCCGGGGGCGCCGGCCCGGGCCGTACGGGTCCGCGCGGCCGCCGTCTTCCTCCCGGCGCTCCTGCTCCTCGTCGGGCTGCTGCCCCTCGCCCCCCGCCCCGCCGGAGGTGTCCTCGCCGACGCCCCGGCGGATCCGGCCGCCCGGGCCCCGGGGGCACCGGGCGAGGGAACCGGGACCGGGCCGCGGACCGGTTCCGGCACCGGGACCGGCACCGGGGATGGTTCCGACGCGGATGCCGGTTCCGGGGCCGGGGCGACGGCGTGCCCCAGCCGTGCCGCACCGGCCGATCCGAGCCGTCCGCCGGGTCTTCCGACGTTCACGTCCGGAAATCCGGCGTCCTCCGGCGGGGGTCCGCCGGCGGGCCCCCGCACCTTCCGCACGCTCGCCGTCCGTTCCGCGGATCCCCTCTCGGGAACCCGTTCTCAGGCGCGGGAGGTGGCCGGCCGGCTGAGCGCAGCCCGCTGGACCCTGCGCGAGGACGGCACCCTCGTGGCCGACCTGCCCGAGGTTCCCCTCCTGCGCACCACGGCGGTGGACGCCACGGCACGGCTGCTGACAGGGAAACGCACCCGGCGCACCGGCATCGGCGCGACCACGACCTGGATGGAGGCCCGCCTCGTCATCGGCGCGGGCCCGACGGCCCGCCTGGAGCTCGTCCGGGCCGCGACCGGGGTCACCCGGGTCGTGGTCGACTGCCGAGAGTTCACCTCCACCTCGACCACCGCGCAACGCCTGTCCCTGACCTTGGGAAACGACCGGTAGGCGGTCGGCGGACCGGAGGCCGCCCGTGATCCGTGGCCGCCGCGTCACCGTCGTGTCACAGGCCCGTCCGCACGTGAACCGGGGCGGCCGTGCGGCGATCTGTAGCGACGAGTGCCGGTGAACGACCGGCACCCGCACATCTCAATCGGGGGACTTCATGCAGTACGGGACGCACGCCGGGCCGCGTGTCCGCGGAGCCGCGCTGGCCATGGCGGCCATGTCGGCGGCCACCCTTTTCCTGACCGCGTGCGGACCCGGAGGCGCTGCTTCCGGCTCCGCCGCCGCACCGTCGGCCACGGCGAAGAAGCCGTCGGCCGCGCCGCCCTCCGCCTCCCCGGCATCCACCGGGCCGTCGGGCGGTGCGGGCGCCTCGGCCGCGCCCACGGCCGACCGCAGTCCCGAGGCCCCGGCGTCGGTCCCGGCCACCGCGACACCGGCGACGAAGACCTGCGCGGCGGAGTCCTTGAAGGCGTTCATGTACCAGGCCGCCGTACGGCCTCCCGGTACCGGAACCGGCGCCGCGATCGTCGAGTTCACCAACATGTCCGGGACGAAGTGCGCCCTCCAGGGGTATCCGACCGTGGCGGGCGCGGCCAACGGCTCGCCCGACAAGAACCGCCCGCTGACCGTGACCCGCTCGGGCCCCTCGTCCCGGGTGGTGCTCGCGCCCGCAGCGAAGGCGTGGGTCAAGCTCACGTTCGTCCAGGTCCAGGGCGAGGCCGACGGCTACTGCGTGTCCGGGTCGACCCCGGTGTCGTATCCGACCCTGGTCGTGGGTCTGCCCGGCAGCGGAGCGACCCAGCTCGCGCTGGAGGACGGGACGCTCGCCGAGTGCGACAACAGGGTGACCGTCACCGCCGTCACCGCGTCGAAGCCCTCCTGACCGCCACGGGTGAGGTGCCTCCTGACCGCCACGGGTGATGTATCCCCGACCTTCACGGGTGGGGCCCGCTCCGAAGCGGTCCGTAGGCTGCGGCGGCGGGACCGTGCCGGTCACGGCCCCGCACGCGGTCACCGGAGGCACCCCCGGGGCCGGTCCTGGGGAAGGGGTCCGGCTCCGACCCGGGGAACGGACCCCGTTTCGTGCTCGCTCCCGGCGCCGGGAATGCGGACACCGGGTGCGCTGTTACAGCTCACGTAACTGATTGGCATGCGCGAATCAAAGGTTCGTGTGTGGTGGGCTGAGGAGGACCTCATGGCACGCAGTACCGCGCGTCCCGTCGTCACGCTGAGGTCGACGGCGGGAACCGGCGTCACGTACGTGACGCGCAAGAACCGCGGGAACGACCCCGACCGGCTCGTGCTGCGCAAGTACGACCCGCTGGCGGGCAGGCACGTCGCGTTCCGGGAGGAGCGCTGACCGTACGCCGGGGCTTCCCGGCGGACGTACTCGCCGTACCCGCCGTGTCCGTCGTATCCGCTGAAGCAGCACTCGTGACCGAGGAGGAAACCGCATGAGGCCCCAGATCCACCCCGAGTACCGTCCGGTCGTCTTCCGGGACCGCGCCGCCGGGTTCGCGTTCCTGACGCGTTCCACCGCGCACTCGGACAGGACGATCGAGTGGGAGGACGGCGCCGTCCTCCCCGTCGTCGACGTGGAGATCTCGTCGGCGAGCCACCCGTTCCACACCGGGACCTCGCGGGTCCTGGACACCGCCGGCCGGGTGGAGCGCTTCGAGCGCCGCTACGGCCGCACGGCGTCGAGCCGGCACTGACCGCCGGAGCACGCCGGGTTCGGCAGGAGGAGGACCGACCATGAAGGTACGTGCGTCACTGCGTTCGCTGAAGTCCAAGCCGGGGTCCCAGGTGGTCCGCAGGCGGGGCGTGGTGTTCGTCGTGAACAGGAAGAACCCGCGTCTGAAGGCCCGTCAGGGCTGACGGCACCCCGGGCGAGGCACCTCCGGTCCGGCCGGCGCACCCGCGCCGGCCGGACCGGACGCGTGTACGGACCCGGCATCTTCGCGGTGGAGCCCGCGGCTCGCTGACGCACCGGTCCGGCGGGAGTTACGATCACGTTCGTGACGTGCCCTTCCTCCGTGGGCGACCCGATCGCCGCGGAGGGTGGCGCGGTGGACGCGCAGGATCCGATGCGTGACGGTCGCGCCGGGCGAAGTACTCCGAGGGGAGCCGTTCGTGACCACGGCCAGGGACTTGTTCATCATCACGATGGACAAGGAGCCGGAACGTTCTGTCGGGCAGGGCGACCTGTCGCTCGCCCTCGCCGGAGCCGAGGTGATCGATCTCCTCGCCGGCGAGGTCATCACGCTGGACGGGGACCGGATGACACCGGCGAGGCAGCCCGCCACGGACGACCGGCTGCTGGGCGAGGCGGCTTCCTCGCTCGTGCGGCAGGTTCCGTACGAGCGGGTCGAGGACTGGCTCTGGCGCAGGGGGCGGGACCTGGCCAAGGCCTATCAGAACGACCTGGAACAGACCGGCCAGCTCACCCGGCAGCGGCGCAGCAGGCTGCCGTTCGGCGGCGAGCGCATGGAGCTGGTGGACTCACCGGCCCGCAGCCGGGCCATGCACCGCTGGGCCGCCGACGAGCCGGTCCTCGCCGCGCTCGCCGAGGTCGTCGGGATCCCCGCCGAGCAGGGCGACGACACCTCGACCGTCGAGGACGAGTCGGTGACGACCGTTCTGGTCGCCGTGCACGACGCGGTGATGGAACTGGAGGCCGTCCGCCAGCGCCGGGCCATCGAGAACGCGGCGTTCGCGAACATCTGGCGCGGCGCCTGACCGTCCCCCGCACCCCGAGGATCGGCCCCCGCCCCGGCCCGAGGAGCCCGGACCGCACGCGGGCCCCGGACCCCACCCGGGCCCCGGATCCCTCTCGGACCAGGGATGCGGGGTGAGGCGGGCGGCGCGCGGGAGCGAGTGGGGCGTCCGCCCGTCTCCCGCGCCTCAGGTCACTCGGAGGCCTCGCGGGCCCGCCGCTCGCTGGCGCGTGCCTCCTGGAGCTGCGCGTCGACCCGCTGCGCCCGCCGCGGCAGCAGCGAGTCCGTGACGCGCTGAAGCGTCTTCGTCAGCGGGTTCCTGTCCTGGCCCGGCGCGGAACTCCGCACGGCGGAGGCCGCGTCGCGGTACTCGGCCATCTCGGCCAGCGCCGCGTGGGCGAGTTCCGTCGCCTCGCGGTACAGGTCGCGCGACTTGGTCATGGCGTCCAGCGCCTCGGAGTACGAGGCCACCTGGGCGCGTGCGCGGGCGAGTTCCTCCTCCATGGTCAGCAACTGCCAGTCCTCGCGCAGCGCCGTGAAGGCCGCCGCCGCGTCGTCCGGCAGCGGCCACGGCAGTGCCGCGAACTGCGTGATCCTGTCGAGGAGTTCGGTCGGCTCCGAGCCGTCGAGGAAGACGCTGCGCACCCTGAACGCCTGCTCGTCGAACCCGGTCCGGGCCGGGTTGCCGGACAGGATCACCGCCCCGCCGCGCGGCACGGACGTCCCCAGGTCGCCGAGCGCCCAGTTGACCGCGTGGAACTGCTCGGGCGAGGCCCGGTGTTCGACCACGCGGTGCCGCAGCGCGGGCGGCAGCAGCCGGGCCAGCGGCAGCCGGCCCTCGGCGTCGGGGGTCATGGCCTCGTGCACGAAGACGTTGATGTCCCAGCTGTGCCGGGCGACGTCCTTGACCAGCCGGCGCAGCGCCGCGTCGTCCTTCGGCAGCGGGTTGATGTCCTGGAGCAGCAGTCCGGCCACCGCGTCACGGTCCCAGGAGAGATCGCTCCGCTCCGGCCAGAGCAGCGCGGCGGGGGAGGGCCACCCGGGATCCCAGGGCCGCTCCGCCTCGGCCGCCAGTGTCCAGCGCCGCTCGCCGTCCACCTGCGGGCGCCCGTCGGTCGCGAGCCGCGCCCGTACGGTGACGTCGTCGTCGACGAACCAGCGCGCCTCGAAGACATGGCCGTCCGGCGTCGCCGCGTTCTCCTTCTCCAGGAAGTCCTGGATCCTTTCACTGTTCTTCAGTTCCCGCAGATGCTCCCGAAGAGCGTGCTGCGGGGCGGGGCCGGTGTGGCGCCCGGCGGCCAGCCAGACCGTTTCCGGGGCGATGGGACGCTCTGTGGAGGACTTCGGCATGAGTCACTTTGCTGGTGGGGTGCGGTGTGCCCTCCCAGTATGGTCGCCTTTGGCCGCGAACAGGGAGGCGAGGCCCCCTCGGATCACGGACCTCCGCCATCGGGTGACTATGGACTTTTCGTTGACGATTGACCGTATTGCGGCCGTCGCGAAGAATGCGAGCGGGCCGCCGACCGCGGGTCCGGCCCGGCGGGACCGCCCTCCGCGGCCGGGTGCCCGGCCCGGGTTCCTGGAGCGGTGACGGCGGGCGTCCGGTCCCGGGAGGGCGCGGACCTGCGAGGACGCGGGCCGGACCGCGACCGGCCGCTGCGTCGGGCCCGGGCGGGCGCCGGTAGGGTTGCGGTCGGAGAAGGGGCGGACGCGGATGCGGCAGCGGGTGACCATGAGCGACGTGGCGCGGGCCGCGGGAGTCTCGTCCGCCACCGTCTCGTACGTACTGAGCGGAAAACGCCCGGTCGCGGACGAAACGCGCAAAGCCGTCGAATCCGCCATCGACCGGCTCGGCTTCAGCCTCAACCCCGTCGCCCGGAGCCTGCGGACGGGCAAGTCCACCATGGTCGCTCTCGTCGTGCCGGACATCGCCAACCCCTTCTACGCGCTGCTCGCCCGCTCGATACAGGACGAACTGCGCGGCCGGGGCTACCACGTGCTGGTGAGCAGTACGGGGGCGCGGCGGGACGAGGAGGAGGCGCTGCTCCAGGAAGCGGTGCACCAGCGGTTCGCCGGCGTGGTGATGACGCCCTTCCGGCTCGCCACCGACGCCTTCGACGGGCTGCGCGCCGCGGGGATCCCGGCGGTGGTCAGCGCCGACGTCCCCTTCGGTGACGTCGACCTGGTGACTCCGGACGCCGACGACGCGGTCCGTGAGGCGCTGGCGCACGTGGCGGCGACGGGCCGGCGGCGCGTCGGCGTGATCGCCGGGCCGCCCGACGCCGCGGGCGGCGATCCGCGCCTGGAGCGCGTACGGGCGCACGCGGCCGAGGCGGGGCTGCGCATCGCGCGCGAGCACATCGTCCACGGCGAGCACACGCGCGAGGCGGGAGCGGAGGGCTTCGAGCGGCTGATGCGCGCCCGGCTCCGGCCCGAGGCGGTGCTGTGCGGCAACGACATCACGGCGGTCGGCGCGATGGACACGGCCGAGCGCCTCGGGCTCGACATCCCCGGCGACGTGTCCCTGGTGGGGCACGACGACATCGAGTTCGCCTCGCTCGTCAGGCCCCGGCTGACCACCATCCGCTATCCGGCGCGCGAGGTGGGCCGGGTGGCGGCCGGTCTGCTGCTGGAGCAGATCGACGGCAGGACGTCGAGGAGGACCGTGCGGGTCGCCGCCGCGTTCGTGGCCCGCGGCTCGGTCTGACACCGCCCGGACACGGGTGTCCGATCCGGGTCGAATGCTCTGCCCGAGCACACGGAAGGCCGGTAATCGCCCCTCCCGGCACGGCCGTTCCCGTTCCCCGGCTTTGCCGGATCGATGACGCGGGACGGTGGCGTAATCGATTACGTTGCGCGAGACTGAACGGCGGACCTGCGCCGGCCGGGGACGGCCGGCTCCTCGGCCTGCCGTCGACCTGTCGCTTTTGACGTCAAATGGCCCGCAAGTTGATTTGTGCTGCCTGTAAACAAAATCAACGGACTCATGTTTGCTTTTGATGGACCGAGTCGCAAAAGCCAACACCGTCATATGCGGCCCGACGGGCGGTCGTGTCCCGGTTCGCGCGCCGGGCGGGTCGGCGGCCCCGATCGCCCGCGCTCGGTCGTCCGCGCCTCAATTCGGGCCCCTGTAAACATCATGAGCGCCTGATGTCGGTGGTCAGTGACGTGTCGGTCACGTTTCGGGCAAGGCGGGTGCGAGGTCTTGACGCGGTGACGACATGAGGCTGTCATTACGCCCACGTTGTTCGGTCGAGTTGGTTTCTGATCGATTTCCGGCCTCCCCGCCGTCCAGCTCGACCGAACCCTGCCCTCAGGAGCCGTCATGCACCTTCCTCTCCCGGGTCTGTCCGCCCCGACCCCCAGCCGTCGCACCCTGCTCCGCGGAATCGGCGGCGCGGCCGCCCTCGGCGCGGGCATACCCCTGCTGAGCGCCTGCGGCGGCAGCGGCACGGCGTCGGACCCCAAGACGGTCACGGTCGGCTCCAACGCGTCCGACGCCGTGCCGAAGAAGGCCTTCGCCGACGTCTACGCGGCCTTCAAGAAGCAGTCGGGCATCACGGTCGACGTCAACACGAAGGACCACAACACCTTCCAGGAGCAGATCAACTCGTATCTCCAGGGCACCCCGGACGACGTCTTCAACTGGTTCGCCGGCTACCGCATGCAGTTCTTCGCGGCCAAGAAGCTGGCCACGCCCATCGACGACGTGTGGGCCAAGATCGGGGACAACTTCCCCGACGCGATGAAGAAGCTGAGCAAGGGCGAGGACGGCAAGTACTACTTCGTGCCGATGACCACGTACCCGTGGGCCGTCTTCTACCGCAAGAGCGTCTTCCAGCAGCACGGCTACAAGGTCCCCACCACCTGGGACGAACTCGTCGCCCTGTGCAAGCAGATGAAGAAGGACAACCTCGTCCCGATCGCCTTCGGCGACAAGGACGCCTGGCCCGCGATGGGCACCTTCGACCAGATCAACTTCCGCCTCAACGGCTACGACTTCCACGTCCAGCTGATGGCGGGCAAGGCCTCCTGGACCGACGCCAAGGTCAAGGCCGCCTTCGACCACTGGGCCGAACTCCTCCCGTACCACCAGGACGGCTTCATGGGCCGCACCTGGCAGGACGCGGCGCAGACGCTGGTGGCCAAGAAGGCCGGCATGTACCTCCTCGGCACCTTCGTGGCCCAGCAGTTCACCAACAAGGCCGACCTGGACGACCTCGACTTCTTCGCCTTCCCGGAGATCAACTCCGCGTACGGCCAGGACACCGTGGAGGCGCCCACCGACGGCCTCATGGTCAGCAAGGCTCCCAAGAACCACGCCGGCGTCCTCAAGCTCCTTGAGTACATGGGCAGTCCGGCCGCCGAGGAGCTCTACCTCAAGGGCGACCCGAGCGTGGTCGCCGCCTCCAGCAAGGCCGACACCTCCGCGTACTCGGCGCTCCAGAAGAAGGCGTTCGACATGATCGGGGGCGCCAAGTCCCTGACCCAGTTCATGGACCGCGACTCCCGCCCGGACTTCACCTCCACGGTGATGCAGCCCGGCCTCCAGAAGTTCCTCCAGAACCCCAAGGACGTGGACAGTCTCCTGTCCTCGATCGAGCGCCAGAAGAAGCAGATCTTCGCGACCGCGTGAACGACACCATGACAACCGACACCACCACGAAGTCCCCGGAGGCGGCCAGTGAGCCGCCTCCGGGCGCTGCCCCCGCTCCGAAGCGGGCCGTACGGGGCCACCGCCGCCTGCTGACCCGCCGTGACCGGATCACGCTCGCCCTCATGGCGGGCGTGCCCACGGTCCTGCACGTGGCCCTCGTCTGGGTCACCGCCCTCGCCTCCATCGCCCTCGCCTTCACCACCTGGGACGGCATCGGGTTCGACTCCATCCAGTGGGTGGGCCTCCAGAACTTCCGGCAACTCTTCGCCGACAACCCGCAGTTCTGGCCCGCCCTCCAGCACAACGTCATCTGGTTCGTCGTCCTCATCCTGATCCCGACACCGCTCGGCCTGTTCCTCGCCGTCCAGCTCGACAAGAACATCCGCTTCAGCCGCGTCTACCAGACGGCCTTCTTCCTGCCCGTCGTCATCTCGATGGCCTGCATCGGCTTCGTCTGGCAGCTCGTCTACAACCCGGACACGGGTCTGATCAACAGCCTCGTCGGCGCCAACAAGCCGGGCCACTACATCGACTGGATCGGCGACCCCAAGCTCAACCTGTGGGCCGTGCTCGTCGCGGCCTCCTGGCGCCACACCGGCTACATGATGATCCTGTACCTGGCCGGCCTCAAGGGAATCGACCCCTCCCTCCGAGAGGCTTCCTCACTGGACGGCGCCAACGAGTGGCAGACGTTCAGACACGTCGTCTTCCCGACGCTGCGCCCCACCAACACGGTCGTCCTGGTCGTCACCATCATCGAGTCCCTGCGCGCCTTCGACCTGGTCTTCGTCTTCAACAAGGGCGCCCAGGGGACCGAGTTGCTCTCGATCCTGGTGACCAACAACATCATCGGCGAGTCCAGCCGTATCGGGTACGGCTCCGCGATCGCCGTGGTCCTGCTCGTCATCTCGCTCGTCGTGATCATCCCGTACCTGGTGGCCACCTTCCGGAAGGAGCGGCGATCGTGAGCGCCCCCACCCTCGCGGCCGGCGGACGGGCACGGCGCGCGCCCGTCCGCCCCGCCCGCGTGCTGCTGCACGTCTTCCTCGCCGGCACCGCCCTGGCCTGGCTCGCCCCGCTGCTGTGGGCGATGTTCTCGGCCCTGCGCCCGTACGGCGAGACCAGCGCCAAGGGCTATGTGTCCTGGCCGGACACCCTGAACTTCGACAACTTCAAGAACGCGTTCGAGCGGTCGGACATGACGCACTACTTCGTCAACACGCTGCTGATCGCGGTGCCGGCCGTGCTGCTGACGCTGTTCCTGTCCTCGATGGTCGCCTTCTACGTCAGCCGCTTCGACTTCCGCCTCAACCTCTCGCTGCTGCTGGTCTTCACGGCGGGCAACCTGCTCCCGCAGCAGGTCATCATCACCCCGCTGTACCGGATGTACCTGCTCACCGACCTGCCGGGCATCACGGCGAGCGGCAAGCTGTACGACTCCGCGCTCGGTCTGGTGCTCATCCACGTGGCCTTCCAGTCCGGGTTCTGCGCGTTCGTGCTGAGCAACTACATGCGCTCGCTGCCGCACGAGCTGACCGAGGCCGCGCTCGTGGACGGGGCGTCGGTGTGGCGGCTGTACTGGCAGATCACCCTGCCGCTGTGCAAGCCGGCGATGGCGGCCCTGGCGACGCTGCTGTCGATCTGGATCTACAACGACTTCTTCTGGGCCCTCGTCCTGATCTCGACCGGCGAGAACATGCCGATCACCTCGGCGCTCAACAACCTCTCCGGCGAGTACTTCACCGACCCCAACCTCGTCGCCTCCGGCGCCCTGCTCACCGCGATCCCCACGCTCGTCGTGTACTTCGCGCTCCAGCGGCAGTTCGTCAGCGGACTGACCCTCGGTGCCAACAAGAGCTGAGACGACACCCTCCGGAACTCCCAGGCGGCTCCACGTGAAAGAGAGCGACGTGCCCCCATCCTTCACCCCCGTGGCCTCCGTACCCGTGGACCCGAGCACCGCACGGGTCCACGAGGAGGGCTGGCAGTCCTGGAGCCCCAGCGGCTCCTACGCCCTCGACGACACCCCGTACCGCCCGACGAACCCCAACTGGGCGACCGTCTGCTACCGGCCCGGCCGGACCGTGCCGCCCGCCACGTTCCAGGGCGAGGGTCTCCTCGCGCTCGACCCCGGCGACGGCTCCCCGGTCCGGCTGTGGGCCGCGCCCGACCCGGCGGGACCGGTCCCCTCGATCCGGCTGACCGTCCGGGACGGCCAGGCCGAGATCAGCGCCGACGGCCCCGTCACCGAGTCCTCCCACTCCGGACCGGACGGAATCCAGGGCGCGCTCGCCGCCTGGGCCGACGCCCTCGCGCTCCCCGCCCCGCGGCCCGCGCCCACGGTCTGGTGCTCCTGGTACGAGTACTTCACCGCCGTCACCGAGGACGACATCCACGAGAACCTCCAGGCGATGGACGCCCTCGACCTCCCCGTCGACGTCGTCCAGATCGACGACGGCTACCAGAGCGCCCTCGGCGACTGGCTCACCCTCTCCGGCCGCTTCCGCTCCCGCGCGGGCCTCGCCGACACCATCCGCGAGCGCGGCCGCCGCGCGGGCATCTGGACCGCCCCGTTCCTCGTAGCCCCGCACAGCGAACTCGCCGCACACCACCCCGACTGGCTGGTCCACGACGAGCAGGGCGCGCCCGTGCACGCCGGACACAACTGGAACCACGACCTGTACACCCTCGACATCACCCACCCCGACGCCCGGGCGTATCTGTCCGACGTCTTCACCACCCTGCGCGCCGAGGGATACGACTACTTCAAGACCGACTTCCTCTACGCGGGAGCCCTGGACGGCGTACGGCACTCCGGAGCCGACGCGCCGGCCGCCTACCGCGACGGGATCGCCCTGATCCGCGAGGCCATCGGCCCCGACGCCCACCTCCTCGGCTGCGGGGCCCCCGCCCTGCCGTCCATCGGCCCGTTCGACGCGATGCGGGTCAGCCCCGACACCGCGCCGCACCGGCGCCCCGAGGCCGGCGACTACAGCCAACCGGGCCAGGACGCGGCCGAGTTCACCGGCGCGGGCCGCCAATGGCAGCACGGACGCCTGTGGATCAACGATCCCGACTGCCTGATGGCCCGCCCCGCCGTCGAGACCCGCGAACGCTGGGCCGCCCATGTCGAGGCCACGGGCGGCCTGATGGCCTCCAGCGACCGGCTGCTGTCCCTCGACGAGTGGGGCGTGACCACCACCCGCCGCCTGCTGTCCTCGGAAGGGGCCGCATGACCCCCGAACGCACCCTGTCCGTCCCCGGCATCGTCTACGGCGGCGACTACAACCCCGAGCAGTGGCCCGAGGAGACCTGGGCCGAGGACATGCGCCTGATGCGCGAGGCCGGCGTCACCATGGTCAGCGTCGGCATCTTCTCCTGGGCCCTCATGGAGCCCGCCGAGGGCACGTACGACTTCAGCCGCATGGACCGGATCCTGGACCTCCTCCACGAGAACGGCATCGCCGCCGACCTCGCCACCCCCACCGCCGCGCCGCCCGCCTGGTTCTTCCGGGCGTACCCCGAAGCGCTCCCGGTCGACCGGGACGGCCGGACGCTGACCTACGGCAGCCGCCAGACCTTCTGCCCGAGCAGCCCCGTGTACCGCGAGGCCGCGCTGCGCGTCACGGGCGCCCTCGCCGCACGCTACGCGGCCCACCCGGCCGTGGTGATGTGGCACGTCCACAACGAGTACGGGTGCCACAACGCGGCCTGCTACTGCGACACCAGCGCCGCGTCCTTCCGCCGCTGGCTGCGCGACCGCTACGCCGACGACCTCGCGGCCCTCAACCACGCCTGGGGCACCGCGTTCTGGAGCCAGTGGTACCACGACTGGGAGGAGGTCCTGCCGCCCCGCGCGACCGGCGCCGTACCCAACCCCACGCACCAGCTGGACTGGCGCCGCTTCTGCTCCGACGAGCTGCTGTCGCTGTACACGTCGGAGCGCGACGTCCTGCGCGCGGCCGCCCCCGCGACACCCGCCACCACCAACTTCATGGTGATGGACGTCTTCGACGCCCTCGACTACTGGCGCTGGGCCCCCGAACTCGACATCGTCTCCAACGACCACTACCTGATGTCCGCCGACCCGGCCTCCGAGATCGACGTCGCGCTGTGCGGCGACCTGACCCGGTCGCTGGCCGGCGGGCCCTGGCTGCTCATGGAGCACTCCACCGGCGCCGTGAACTGGCAGCCCGTCAACCGCGCCAAGGCTCCCGGCGAGATGCGCCGCAACGCGCTGGCCCACGTGGCCCACGGCGCCGACGGCATCGCCTACTTCCAGTGGCGGGCCGCGAAGGCGGGTGCCGAGCAGTGGCATTCGGCGATGCTCCCGCACGCGGGCACCGACAGCCGCATCTGGCAGGACGTGGTCCGCCTCGGCGCCGACCTCGGGGCACTGGCCGAGGTGCGCGGCAGCACCGGCACGGCCGAGACCGCCATCGTCTGGGACTGGGACGCCCGTTGGGCCCTGGAGCTGCCCTCGCAGCCGAGCGGCGCCCTGCGGTACCAGGACCTGGTCCGGGCCTGGTACGAACCGCTGTGGCGGTCCGGTGTGGCCGTCGACTTCGTACGCCCAGACGCCGACCTCTCGGCCTACCGCCTGGTCCTCGCCCCGAGCCTGTACCTCGTCGACGACGCGGGCGCGGCCAATCTGAGCGCCCACGTCCAGCGCGGCGGCACCCTCGCCGTCGGCTTCCACAGCGGCGCCGTCGACGAGAACTGCCACATCAGACTGGGCGGTTACCCGGGAGCGTTCCGCGAGATCCTCGGCGTCCGCGGCGACGAACCGTTCCCTCTGCTGCCGGGCGAGTCGGCGGGACTGACGGGCCGGGTGCCCGCGGGCGCCACGGCCACCCTGTGGTCGGAACGCCTGCGCCTGAACGGCGCCGAGGCCGTCGCCACGTACGCGGACGGACCCCTGGCCGGTGTGCCGGCGGTGACCCGGAACGCCCAAGGGCCGGGTACTGCCTGGTATTTGGCGACCCTCCCCGACCCGGACACCCTCGCCGCGCTGCTGGACCGCGTGCGCGCCGAGGCGGGGATCGCCGACGCCGGTGACGTCCCGCCGGGAGTGGAGAGCGTCCGCCGGCGCGGCCGGGACGCCGACTACGTGTTCCTCATCGACCACGCCGGCCGGGGCGCGGAGATCCCCGTCCCGCCGGGAGCCACCGAACTCCTCACCGGCAAGGCGCTGTCGGGCTCGGTGAGGATCGACCCCGGCGAGATCGTGGTGGTGCGGGAGCCGCGGCCGGCACAGCGGTGAACGCCGTTCGGCGGGGCGGGGATCCGGCCCGCCCCGCCGAACGGATCAGTGCATTGGCAGTACGGCCGTGTGCTCCTCGCGGACGGCGTCCAGGGAGCGGGGGTCGAGGCCCAGCAGGCTCAGGATCGTCGGCGCGATCTGCTGGGTCCGCACGGCCGCCGTGTCGCGGACACCCTCGGGAACCGAGGCGCCGGACACGATCAGCGGGACGTCGAGGTCGTCGGCGTGGGCGCCGCCGTGCTCGGCGATCTTCTTGGTGCCGCCGGTGTAGACGACGCCGTACTGGGTGAGGCCGAGAACGTCCGGGACCCGGGTGTCGCCGGCCGGCGCGTGGAAGTAGCGGGCCGCGGCCCTCCCGGCGTAGACCTTGTCGAGCCCGCCGCGGGTGAAGGACCTGGGCGCCGCGGCGATGTCGGTACCGGTGCCGTTCTGCCCGAGCAGGTAGTCCGCGGCGAACTTGGCGGCGGCCCGGGAGCGGTCGGTCAGCCAGAGCAGCATCGCGTCGTCGTCCACGGCGTGCGCGACCAGGTTCCCGGCCGAGGGGTGGAGCTTCTTCCACGCGGCGTCGAGGCCGGCGAGCAGCGGGCCGTCGTCGATCCGGGTGAGCGCGGCGGGATCGGTGGGGGACTGGCCGTGCTTGGCGGACAGGACGACCGTGGTGCTGCCGGTCAGATGGCGCCGGGCGAGTTCCGCGGTCAGTTCGCCGACCCGGGCGTCGACGAAGTCCAGGTTCTTCTCCAGCAGCGGCCCGGGCACGTTCTTGGCGGTGTAACCGCCCTTGAGGCCGTCGGAGGAGGGCAGCTTCTGCGCGGTCGAGACGGACTGGAGGTTCAGCCCGAAGACCGCGGGGGTGCCGACCCGGTGGGTGCCGCTGTGGTCGTAGCCGTCGATCTCGTCGAGGACGGCCTTCACCTTGTAGCCGTCGTACTGCTCGGTGGCCTGGTTGTCCTTCGTCCAGTCGTCGCCGGCCGGGTAGCCGAGGGCGTCGCTGTTGATCTCGGGGGTGAAGAGGTCCTGGACACCGCTGCCCGAGGGCCCGTCGAGGATCTCGTACGCCGGATGCTTGTCCGACCATGCGGTGCGCAGGCCCGCGGCGCGGGCCACCTCGAAGACGGTGTTCACCCTGAGGTACGCGTGCGGCGCGAGCGGACGGCAGGTCCGCGGGTCGACCGGCAGCTTCGAGGTGTCGAGCAGGCTCGTCGGGTCACCGGTCATCGACAGGATGCCGTCCGGCAGACCGGTCAGGCCCTGGCCGGCGTCCAGGGAGGCCGGCTTGCGGTCCAGGTCCTCCGTGAGGTCCACCTCGGCGCCGCGCGCGGCGCCCGCGCAGGCCGTGGTCCCGGCCGGGAGCAGCGCGGAGTCGTAGGTGTCGTCGTAGTAGACGCCGGTGGTGCCCGGGCCGCCGCCGGTCAGCTGGGCCACCATGCCGGGGAAGGAGTCGGACGGGGTGGTGGTCCTGGCGTGGGTGTACTCCACACCGCCGCCCGCCAGCCGCGCCAGCGCCGACTTCGGGTGCAGGGAGACGTACCGGGCCAGGTCCGCCTGGTGCAGTCCGTCCACGGAGATGAGCAGCACGTGCCGGGTGTCGTCCCGGCGGTGGGAGGCGGCGAAGGCGTCGGGCTGGGCGACACCCGCCCCGGTCAGCACCCCGGCGGCGGTGAGCAGGGCCGCGGACCTGACATGGCGTCTGGACATCGAGTTCTCCCAGGAGTTCGGGGTGCGATTGCCCGAGCCATCAGAGTCGCGCCCCGTGTACCGCAAACGGCACATGTGTGAACGCATGCGGAATGACCGGTCGGTACTTCACCAAGCGGGCTCGGCGGTCCCAAGTCCGGCTGCCAGACGTGCATTTGACGACACCGGTCAGTCGTGTACGGCCTCACCGCGGCTGCGGCGGCGGGTCGGGCGGGGGCAGCAGCGGACCCAGCGGGCCCAGGTCGAGGTTGAGATCCTCCAGGCTGAGTCCGTGGCTCGCGCACAGGTCCCTCATCCGGTCGTGCAGGACCATCAGCGTCATGCCCAGCCGCTCCTCGTCCTCCTCGCTCAGATCGCCCTGGTCGACCCGGCGCAGCGCCTGCCGTTCCATCACCTGGCGCAGCAGCTCGACCAGCGTCAGGACCAGGCGCAGCAGGTCCCGTTCGACCGTGTCGGGGTCGGTGTTGATCCGCCCGGCGGCGGAACGGCCGCGCGCACCCGGCGGCGGTCCGTCCGAGGGCTCGGCCGGCAGCAGCCGGAAGGCCCGCGCCGCGGCCTCCGCCGCCTCTTCGAGGGGGTCCGCGGGCCCCTGGGCGCCACCCGCGTCAGCCGGCACGGCCGCCTCGCGGGGGACCGGGCCGCTCCCAGGGCGACGGGTTCTCCGAGCTGACGGACACGATCAGCGCGCGCAGCGACACCCGTACGAGATCGATGTCGGCGACGGACAGCACCACGTCACCCGCCAGGACCACGCCTCCGGCGAGCAGCCGGTCCAGCAGGTCGACGAGCGCGACCTGACGTTCCGGCAGCGGTTCCACGGCGGTGGAACGGCCGGGGCCGGTCATGGCGGGCCACCGCGTGCCGCGTGGTCGTCCGTGCCGTCCTGGGGCATCGCGAACGAGTACGGCACCCAGGGGCCGGTGACCTCCACGCGGACCCCCGTCAGTCCGTGGCCCGCGCGGGCGGCCTCGGCCCGGAAGGCATCGCTCCGCTCGCGGGGCACCAGGAAGGCGTCGTTGAACACGTTCTCGCCCGCGTCACCGGCCAGGACGCCCTGCTGGGGCCGGTGGGCCGCGCGGTCGGTGGCGTACGCGCGGGCCACGTCCCCGACCCGCTCCGCCGCCTCGCGGGCCGCCCGGTGGACGGCGTCCCGGTCGCCGCGTTGCCGTCGTCGCGCGCTGAGGTAGGCGCGCCCCGGGGAGAGGCCCGCCGCCGGTGCGGCGTCCGGGTCCGTAGCGGCCTCCGGTTCCGTGGCGGAATCGGGGTCCGGGGCGGATCCCGGGCCGGTGGGCGCGGGTCGCGGTGCCGTCGGGGCGGTCGGCTCGGGTGCCTCGACGTAGATCTTGACCCCCCATTCGACCTGGCCGGCGAGGAGATCCAGGCGCTCGGCGAACAACCGCACGGCGGAGCGCAGCATGTCGCGGGCGCTGCCGTCGTCGACGTAGACGGTCGCCAGGCGCAAGGGCAGGGCCGGGGTGCGGGCCGCGACCTCCTCGACGACCGCGTGGTGCGCCCGCGCGACCGCCTCCAGCCAGTCCAGGTCCTCCAGATGGCGTCTGAGTCCTTCCTCGCGGAAGTCCGCGGCCGCCACCTGGCTCACCACGAGCACGATGTCCCCGCCGCCGTCCTCGTCCCCGCCCGCGGTGAGCAGCCTGACCGGGGCGCCGGCCACTCCCGCGAGCGCGGTCAGGGACGGTGCGAGGTCCGGGTGCGCGCGGGCGACGGCGTAGGCGTAGGTGACGTGTTCACTCGTGGCCGTCGTCATCGCGATCAGCTCTTCGGCGGGTGGCGCCCCGCGGTTCCGCGTCCACCTCGGGGATGTCCCGTTCCCGGCGCAGCGCGTTCAACTCGGCGCGCAGCCTGCGGTTCTGCTCGGCCAGCGACGGTTCGTCCGCGGCCCGCGAGGACAACGACGGGTCGTGCTCCCACCAGTCGATGCCCATCTCCCTGGCCTTGTCGACCGAGGCGACCAGCAACCGGATCTTGACCGTGAGCAGTTCGATGTCCAGGAGGTTGATCCGGATGTCGCCGGCGATGACGATGCCCTTGTCGAGGACGCGTTCCAGGATGTCGGCGAGGTTGGCGGACGACCCCTGCGCGTACGCGGGAGCGGCCCGGGACGGATAGTCCCCCAGCCGGTTGGAGAGTGGCTCGCTCACGACGGGCCGCCCTGGCCGTGCACCCTGATCTCCTCCAGCCGGTCGAGGAGTTGGTCCTCCAGCCGGTCGAACGTCTCCTCGTCGATCTCACCGGCCTCCAACTGCCCTTCCAGTTCCTTGAGTCGGAGCCGTATCGGCGCGGGGTCGTAGTACTCGTTCTCGGCGGCCTCCAGGACCCGGTCCATCACCCAGGCGACACCGCGCACGGGTGCCAGGGGAAGCGTGACGATTTGGGTGAGCAGTCCCATGACGTCCCCGTCAGGTGAAGCTGTAGGGAGGGAGCGGGCCGTTGAGCCGGAACGTGAAGGTCTCGCCCATCTGGTGGGCGAGGCTCAGCTCCGTGGCGAGGAAGAGCTCGTCCTGGTCGGAGCCCACCAGGAACGAGACGCTGAGGAAGTCCGTTCCGGTGGGCGGCGAGGAGTCGATCTCCCGGGCGAAGGGGCGGAGCGCCTCGATCACCCCGGAGGCCAGTGCTTCCTGGCGGGCCCGTATCTCGCCCGCGACCAGCTCGCCGAGCCGCAGGGGCGCGTCGGGGGGCGCGGTGCCCTCGCGGATCGCGTCGTTGAGCTCCCTGGCCGTCTCCGACTGCGTGAGGATCTCCCGCAGGAGCGTGTCCTCGTCCTGCGAGGCCTTCAGGTTGTACTCGGAGCAGCCCTCCACCCGGCGCAGACGGTCGGCGTAGTCGTCGGCACGCGTCTCCAGCGCCTCCTTGACCGCGTCCTCGTCGGGCGCGGTGTAGCCGAACCTGAGGGGCAGCACGGTTCCGTCCGTGAGCAGCCGCTGCTGGACCTCCTGGTGCCTGCCGATGTCCCGGCGTTTGGGGCGCAGTTCGTCCGGTGCGTCACTCACGACCGCGCAGAGCGTTCCGGCGGTCACGGTGCGCAGCGGCGCGGCGGAGGGGCCGACTCCCTCCAGGCCGTCGAGGCGCAGCGGGTGGTCCTTGAACGTGATCGAGTAGATGTACACGGCCATGGCTCACTCCTCCTCGCGCGACGCGCTTCGCTCCCGCCGGGAGGCGCGCCGGGCGGGCCGCCGCTTCCGTTCCACCGTCTCCGCCTCTCCCTCCGGCTCGTCCTCGTCGCCGCTGCCCTTGCCGGTCACTTCCCGGATCGTGTCGGTGATCGCCTCGGTGGCGCCGCTCAGGGCACCCTTGGTCTTGCCCCGCGCTCCGGACTCCACGGTGTCGCCGACGATGTCGGTGAGCTGGGCCGGTGCCTTCCTGCCGGATTCCAGGTCGAGACGGTTGCACGCCTCGGCGAAGCGCAGGTAGGTGTCGACGCTGGCCACGACGATCCGTACGTCGATCTTCAGGATCTCGATCCCCACGAGCGAGACCCGGATGAAGACGTCGATCACCAGCCCGCGGTCGAGGATGAGTTCCAGGACGTCGTAGAGGCTGCCGCTTCCGCCGCCGCCCTGGGCGAGACCGCCGCCGCTCTGCGGCACCACAGTCATGGGTGCCTCCTTTCACCGGCCGCGATGTCTCAGCGCCGGTCGATCTGTCCACGCGTGTAGCGACGCTTCCTCTCGTAGGCCACCAGGTCGCCCTCCTTGTCCAGGGTCACCCGGTAGGTGGCCATGACGCTGGTGGTCTCGGGAACGCGCTCCAGCTCGAGTACCTCCACATCCGCGTCCCAACCGTCGTCCGTGGGTCTGATCGCGGACACGGATTCCGGGGCCCGGCCGAGCAGCGCGGTGAGCTGTTCCGCCGCCGAACGCATGGCCTGGGCGAGGCCCACGGACCGGGACGGGCGGGAACTCTCCCCGGCGGGACGCCGTGCGGTGCCGCGGCTGGTGCTCGATCGCCGTTTGGCGGGTTCTGCCGCGGCCATGGGCTCTCCGGTCGACGGAACGGAAACGTCGTACTCCGACATATGCGTGCAATCTCATCATATAGGGGTACTTGGGGCGTCAGGTAAGGATGACCTCCCCGAGGCCGCCCGTCGATCACGCGGGCCCGGGGGAGGCGATGCCTGCGCCGTCGGAAGGGAATGGGTTCATGAACGACACGACCAAGCTCGCTCTGGCCGCGGCTGTCGCCGGAGGGTATGTGCTGGGACGTACGAAGAAGGGCCGTCTCGCGTTCGCCGCCGCGACCTACATCGCCGGCCGCAGATTCTCGCTCGACCCGCAGCAGTTGGCCACGGAGGGCCTCAAGCGGCTCGCGGACGTTCCGGGCGTCGCGGAGCTCCAGGAACAGGTGCGGGGCGAACTGATGGGCGCCGGCCGCGAGGCCCTCAAGGCCGCGGCCGACCGCCGACTCGGCGAACTGGCCGACAGCCTCCACGAGCGACGGCTGCGCATCGGCGAGAAGCACGAGGACGAGGACGAGGGCGAGGACGCCTACGAGTACGAGGACGACGACGCGTACGAGGAAGACGAGGACGAGGAGGGCGAGGAGGGCGAGCCCGAGGACGAGGTGCCGACAGGGGAGGAGGAAGAGGAAGAGGAAGAGGAAGAGGAGGAAGGCCCCGGCGAAGAGGAAGAGGCGGAAGAGGGGGAACGGTCCGAGCGGCCGCGAAGGCGGCGCCGGAGTGCCGGGAGCGCGGCGGGCGGCCGCACTCGGGGATCCGCTCCCGCCTCCCGCGAGGGGCCCGCCGGGAAGACCGGCGGCAGGACGTCGGAGACGGAGCCGGCGGCGAAGCCCGCGAGGAAGACCGCACCTCCGGCGGAGAAGCCCTCGCCCCGGGCCAGGAGGACGGCCCCGGCCAAGAAGACCGCGGCGAAGAAGACGGTAGCGAAGAAGACGGCGGCGAAGAAGGCGGCCCCGGCGAAGAAGACCGCGGCCAAGAAGACGGCGGCGAAGAAGTCCCCCGCCAAGAAGACGGCGGCCAAGGCGCCGCCCGCGAAGAAGGCCGCCGCGAAGAAGACCGCTCCGGCCAAGAAGGCCGCCGCCAAGAAGGCGCCCGCGAAGAAGACCGCGACGAAGAGGTCGTCGTCCAGGACCGCCAAGACCGCGTCCGGACGCCGGAGGTAGTGCCATGGCCACCAAGGAACGCGACAAGGGCAAGACGGAGCAGACGGAGACCTCGGGCCTCGACGCACTGCGCGACGAGGTCACGGACTTCCTCGGTGCCCAGCTGGGGCAACTGGTGGACAAGGCCGGGGACAAGGTCGCGGACGCCACCGACCACCTCTTCGACGTCGCCGACAACGGCGGGCCCCTGCTGAAGGCCGGCTCGCGCATCCTCCAGGGGGACTCCCCGCTGAAGGCGATCGTGGGGGAGAAGGCCAAGAGCGCCAAGGACAGCCTCTTCGGCAAGGTGAAGGACGCCTTCGGAGGCGGCAAGGGCGGGCGTGGCAAGGCCAAGTCCGGCAGCACCAAGACCATGAACATCATCGAGGTGCTGGACGTCGGGGTCCCGGTCCGCAAGGCCTACGACCACTGGACCCAGTTCGAGAAGTTCAGCAGTTTCACGAAGGGTGTGCGCAGCGCCTCCCAGGACGGCGAGGGCGGCAGCGACTGGAAGGTGAAGGTCGGCCCGTCCACCCGCGGCTGGAAGGCGACCGTCCGGGAGCAGGTGCCCGACGAGCGGATCGAGTGGACCTCGGAAGGAGCCAAGGGCAGTACACGCGGCTGTGTCAGCTTCCACGAGCTGACCCCGGACCTGACCCGCATCGTGCTCGTCGTCGAGTACTACCCCTCCGGCTTCTTCGAGAAGACCGGCAACATCTGGCGCGCCCAGGGCCGCCGTCTGCGGCTGGACTTCAAGAACTTCCAGCGGTACGTCACCCTCACCGACGAGGAGGCCGAGGGCTGGCGCGGCGAGATCCGCGGCGGTGAGGTGGTCCGCACCCACGAGGAGGCCATGGAGGAGGAGGAAGCGGCCGCCGCCGAGGAGGAGGGCGCCGAGGAAGGCGCGGAGGAGGGCGAGGAGGAGTACGAGGACGGGGAATTCCCGGAGGAGGACGAGGAGAATCCGGAGCAGGAGGACGAGGAGTACCCCGAGGAGGACGGCGAAGCGGCCGAGGAGTACGACGAGGAGGAAGAGGGCGAGGACTACGACGAGGAGGAGTGAGGTACCGGCGGGACGCGCGGCCCGTTTCTCTCCGGCACGACGGGGGACCCGACAGTGACAGCCCGGATCCGGCGGGAGGTGCCGGGCCCCAGCCGCCCGGACACGCGGGGATCCGGGGCCGGACCACCGAAGGGACGAGAAGCGGTCATGACCGGGGACATCGGTACCAGGAGCACCGCACGACCGGAGACGGGATGGGCGATGACGCGCCGCACGAGGAGGTCAGGCCCGCGGACCTGCCTTCCCGCGACGATCGGCGAAACGGCCCGCCAGGACCGGACCGCCCCCGACTGGAACATCGTCAGGGGTGAGGACTGACCAGGCTTCAACTCAAGCCCGTACGAGGAGAGTTACTGGTACGAGGAGGGGTACGGGTGACTTCGGGCGCGGCCCTCAGATCGAGGCGTCCGTCTCGGAGCGCAGCCGGCGGACCTCGTCCTCCGGAGGACGCCGCTGGCCCTCGTCCACGAGCCGCTCGGGCATGTCGTCGTCGGGGACGAGGCGGGCGTCCGACCCGTCCTCGGGGTCCTCGCCGCCTCCGTCCTCGGCGATCATGTCGTGCTCGGCGTCCTCGTGGGCGCCCACGTCGAGGGCCAGGATCCGCTCGGCGGGATCCTCCGCGTCCACCTCGCCGTCCGCGAGGCCGCCTCCCTCGCCCTCCGGCTCGTCGAGGCCGTCGTCCTCGTCGCGCTCCTCCATCGCCGGATCCGCCCGCTCCTCGGCCAGCTTCTCGGCCAGGCTCTCTCCCTCGCGCTGCTCACGCGCCGTGGTGCCCCGGTGGTCCACCGCCAGGGGGCGCTCGGGCGGCGACCAGCCGTCGTCGAAGGGGTCCGAGCCCCGGTACTCGAGGGTGTCCTCCGGATCGAGGATGCCTTCGTCCTCGCGGATGTCGGGACCTCCCGGCTGGTAGACCTCATCACCCATGGCGTCGTCCTCGCTCTGGCTGCCCAGGACGGGCGCGACCCTCCGGGGGGATCGAAGGGTCATCGGCCCATGTCTCCAGGCTCGCCCAGCCCACCGGTTCCGGCATGCCGGAACCGCACGCGACCACGGAGGGTCACCGAATCACCAGGGTGATGCTTCTCGGTCTCCACGTTTGAAGCCCGTCCCACGGGTCACTCGGTGCCTCGACACTCGAAGCCGATCGTGATGGGAAGTGAGACATCGTGAGTGGCGAGCAGAAGGCCAAGGCCAAGATGGAACAGGCCAAGGGAAAGGCCAAGGAAGCGGCCGGGCGCGCCGTGGGCAACGAGCGGATGACCGCCGAGGGCCGGGCCGAGAAGGCCAAGGGCGACACACGGCAGGCCAAGGAGAAGATGAAGGACGTCTTCAAAGGCTGAACGCCCGAAGACCTGAAGGCTGCCAGGGTTGAGTCCAGTCCAGGGGAGCCGGCGCGGCCACCAGGCCGACCACGTGGGGCCCGTTCCGGGGAACGGGCCCCACGGCCGTGCGCCCACCGCACCCGGCAAGCGAGACAAGGCCCGGCAGTGGTCGCCCCACGGCCGTGCGCCCGCCGCACCCGGCAATCGCAACAAGGCCCGGCAGCGCCCGCCCCCCGGCCGTGCGCCCGCCGCACCCGGCAATCGCAACAAGGCCCGCGGGAGTCCGTACGCCGTCGCTCCGGCGCTCCCGCCGAACGACAACCCCCGCCGCTCGTGGCGCCCGGCCGGCCGGCCACAGCCGCTCCGGCGTACCTCGCACCCGCCCGCGACCCCGTGTTGCCGCAGCCCCCCACGGGCCGAAGATGGTGGGGACGGCGGAGAGGAGTCCCCGGCGTGGAACCGGACGCGCGGGCAGACGGTCGGCAGGACCGCGAGCGGGGACCGGCCGAAGGAGCCGATCCGCGGCGCTGGCACGCCCTGTGGGTCACCCTGACGGCCGGCTTCATGAGCCTGCTCGACGTCACCATCGTCGCCGTCGCACTGCCCTCCATGCAGCGGGACCTGCACGCCTCCGCCCCGTCGATCCAGTGGGTCGTCTCCGGCTACGCCCTCACCTTCGCCCTGGTCCTCGTGACCGCGGGGCGGCTGGGCGACGCGCTGGGCCGGCGCCGGATCTTCCTGCTGGCCCTCGCCGCGTTCGTCCTGTGCAGCGCCGCCGCGGGCGCCGCGCCCACCATCACGCTCCTCGTCGTGGCCCGGCTGGCGCAGGGCACGGCCGCGGGCTGTCTCGCACCGCAGAACTCCGCCCTCATCCAGCAGATGTTCCGGGGAGCCGAGCGGGGGCGGGCGTTCGGGTTCTTCGGCGCCGTCGTCGGCGTCTCCAGCGCGGTGGGCCCGGTCGTCGGCGGCCTGATCCTGATGCTCGCCGACGGCCCCCAGGGCTGGCGCTGGATCTTCTACGTGAACGTGCCGGTCGGAGCCGTCGCCTTCCTGCTGGGCCTGCGCCTGCTGCCCAGGGTCGCCCCGCGGCGCCGTGAGCGGCTCGACCTGCGGGGTGTCCTGCTGCTCGGCTGCGGGGTCCTCGCGCTGATGCTGCCGCTGATCCTGGCCGAGTCCGGCGGTGTCCGCAGGCTGTGGTGGCTCTTCCCGGCGGGGCTCGGCCTCCTCGTGCTGTTCGCCCGGTGGGAGCGGCGTCTGACGGCGGCCGGCGGGCAGCCGCTCCTCGATCCGCGCCTGGTCACGAGCACCCGGGGCTACGCCGCGGGAGCGGCCATCGCCGCCCTGTACTTCGTGGGGTTCAGCGGGGTGTGGCTGGTGTTCGCGCTGTACTTCCAGAACGGCCTGGGCTACTCCCCGCTGCGCTCCGGGCTCGCGGTCACGCCGTTCGCCATCGGCTCGGCCGCGGCCGCCGTGGTGGCCGGACGGCTCGTCGAGCGGCTGGGCCGGCTGCTGACCGTCTGCGGCCTCGCCGCCGTCGCCCTCGGTCTCGGCGGCGCCGTGCTGATCCTGCGCCTGGCTCCCGCGGACCCCGCCCTGTGGTACGCCGGTGCGGCCCTGTTCGTCGGCGGGCTGGGCAGCGGCTGCGTGATCTCCCCGAACGTCACGATGACGCTCCGGGACGTGCCCGTACGGATGGCGGGCGCGGCCGGCGGCGCCCTGCAGACGGCCCAGCGGCTGGGCGGCGCCATCGGTACGGCGGCGCTGCCCGGACTGTTCTACGTCGTGCTCGGCACCGGCCGCCACGACTACCGCTCGGCCGTGGCGGTCGCCGTCGGCTCCGGGACCGTGGCCATCCTCTGCGCGCTCGCCCTCGCCGTGTACGACTGGCTGCGCGACCACGCGCCCGGGCCGCCGCGGAACCCGTCCGAGCCGTCCCACGACCCCACCCGCGCCGGCAGGCCCTGAGCCCGGACGCGCGCGAGCGGCGGTCGTCGTGACCGTGCCGTAGGGGCGCGGGGCGCGGATCGCGTTCACAGCCGACGCACAGCGGCCGAAAGGCTGCGCGGGGGGCGTGAACCCGCAGCAGGCCATGGTCAGTTCAAGCCGATGTCTTGTCGCCTTCATGACAAGTCCGTCGCCGGGATGCCAGGCTGCTGCCGAACACTCACACCTCATTCACACCCTCTCCATACGGTCGCCCCGCTCCGCCGACCCCTCCGTACCCCCGGCCTCCCTCGTTCCGGCCTCCACCCCCCACCCTCCGGCCCTGCGAACCCCCTCCCGCCGGCCCACCCGCGTCCTCGTGATCCCCGCGCCCCGCGCTCCCCTGCGCACGAGCGCCGTCCCGCGGCACCGCGTGCTGATTCCGCCTGCCGCCCAGCCCTCCGACCACCGCGGACCGGCCGCACCCCGCCGGCCCCGGACGCCCGGGCTCCACCCGGGCCAGCCCCCCGCAGAAGGAGATGGCATTGAACCGGCACGAATTCTCCGTCCGCAGGCGCAGACGCGCCGCGGTCCTCGCGCTCACCGCCGCGAGCTCGTTACTGGCCCTCGCCGTCCGGCCCGGCTCCGCGTCCGCGGCCCCGGCGGACCTCGCCCCGGGCCGGGCCGTCGCCGAGATCGCCACCGCGGGGAACCCCGCTCCGGCCGGGGCCGGCGCCCGGATCGTCGCCGCGCCCCGGTCCGGCGCGCTCCAGGCCCCGCTGTCGCCCGCCCGGCACGCCGAGCTGCTCAGGAGCGCGGGAGCGGCGACGGCCGCCACCGCGAAGATCCTCGGCCTCGGCGCCCGGGAGGGACTCGTCGTCAAGGGCGTCGCCCAGGACCGCGACGGTACGACCCACACCCGCTACGAGCGCACCTACGCGGGGCTCCCGGTGCTCGGCGGCGATCTGGTCGTGCACCTGAAGGACGGCCGGAGCACGGTGTCCGAGGCGAGCCGGGCCACCCTCTCCGTGCCGAGCGTCGAGCCGGGGATCCCCGCCTCCGGCGCGGCGGCCCGGGCCCTCGCGGCGGGACGGGACGCGGCCGTCGCGCACGCCAGGATCGGCAAGGCGCCCCGGCGGGTGATCTGGGCCGCGGGCGGCCGGCCGGTCCTGGCCTGGGAAACGGTGGTCGACGGGGTCCAGCCCGACGGCACACCGGCCGAGCTGCACGTCGTGACCGACGCGTCCTCGGGCAAGGTCGCCTCCCGCTACGAAGGCGTCGACACGGGCACGGGCACGGGGCAGTACGTGGGCACGGTGCCGCTCTCCACCACCCCGTCCGGAACCTCGTACCAACTGGTCGACGGCGACCGCGCGGGCCACCGTACCTACGACCTCAACCAGGGAACCTCCGGCACCGGAACCCTCTATACGGATGACAACGATGTCTGGGGCGACGGCACCCAGGCCGACCGGCAGACCGCCGGCGTCGACGTGGCCTACGGAGCGGCGGCGACCTGGGACTACTACAAGGACGTCTTCGGCCGCAACGGCATCCGCGACGACGGCGTCGCCGCCTACAGCAGGGCCCACTACGGCAACAACTACGTCAACGCCTTCTGGTCCGACAGCTGCTTCTGCATGACCTACGGCGACGGGGCGAACAACGCCAAGCCGCTGACGGCGCTGGACGTGGCGGCCCACGAGATGAGCCACGGCGTCACCAGCGCCACCGCGAACCTGACGTACTCGGGCGAGTCCGGGGGCCTCAACGAGGCGACGTCGGACATCTTCGCCGCCGCGGTGGAGTTCCACGAGAACCTCGCGGCCGACGTGCCCGACTACCTGGTCGGCGAGAAGATCGACATCCGCGGCAACGGCACGCCCCTGCGCTACATGGACAAGCCCTCCAGGGACGGCACCTCCCGCGACTACTGGGACTCCTCGCTCGGCGGCATCGACGTCCACTACTCCTCGGGGCCGGCGAACCACTTCTTCTACCTGCTCTCCGAGGGGAGCGGCGCGAAGACCGTCAACGGGGTGTCGTACGACAGCCCCACCCACGACGGTCTGCCGGTGACCGGCATCGGCATCGAGAACGCGTCCCGGATCTGGTACCGCGCGCTCACCACGTACATGACCTCGACGACCGACTACCACGGTGCCAGGACCGCGACCCTGCGGGCCGCCGGTGATCTCTTCGGGGCCTACAGCCCCACCTACCTCGCCGTCGCCGACGCCTGGGCGGGCATCAACGTCGGCGACCGCATCGCCCTCGGGGTCAACGCCGCCCCGGTCGCCGACCAGACCTCGGGAGTGGGCCAGGAGGTCTCCCTCCAGGTGGACGCCTACACCACCAACACCGGCGCGAGCCTGACCTACACGGCCACCGGACTCCCCGAGGGCCTGGCCATCGGGGACACCGGACTGATCTCCGGGGTCCCCGTCACCCCCGGCACCAGCGACACGACGGTCACGGTGACCGACAGCACCGGCGCGGCCGTGTCCCTGTCCTTCCACTGGCGGATCGCCTACGTCTACGCCAACGCCACCCGCGTGGACATCCCCGACCTCGGGCCCGCGGTCGAGTCGCCCATCACCATCACAGGCCGGCCGGGCAACGCCTCGGCGACCACCGAGGTCTACGTCGGCATCGTCCACACCTACCGCGGCGATCTGACGGTCGATCTGGTCGGCCCCGACGGAACCGTGTACTCGCTGCTGAACCGCAGCGGCGGTTCGGCCGACGACGTGGACCAGACCTTCACGGTGGACGCCTCCGCGCAACCGGTCGAGGGCACCTGGAAGCTGCGCGTGCGCGACCTCGCGTCGATCGACGTGGGCTACATCCGGGAGTGGCGCATCACCCCCTGACGCAGGACCCTCGGAGCCCGTCCGGACCGCTGCCCCGGTCCGGACGGGCTCTTTCGCGTCTTCAAGCCTTGACGGATCGGCACGGCCCCCGGCCCGTCCGCGACGTCCCGTTCCAGGCCAAACCCCCATCGATGGCCGCTCAACGCGGCTTCGGCGAACACCAGTTGAAGAAATCCGTGTCGCGGGACTTGTCACCCTGATGGTTCATTACTTAAATCAAAGCGTGAACTAAGAGAGCCGCTCGGTCAGTTCACGGTCATCCCTTCGCAAGCAGCTGTGTCCACAGCTGCTCAACAAGTGTGTCCGCTCCACTCGTCACCCCACCCGCATGGAGTCACGACATGAAACTCAGAACCCTGGGTGTCGCGCTGGCCGCTATGGCCGCGCTCGTCACCCTGCCCTTGCAGAGACCGGCCTCGGCGGCCGAACTCCCGCTGTCCCAGGGCAAGACGGCCACGTCCTCCTCGGACGAGAACGGCGGCACCCCCGCCGCCTACGCCGTGGACGGCGACACCGCCACCCGGTGGTCCTCGGCGGCCACGGACACCCAGTGGCTCCAGGTCGACCTCGGCGCCTCGGCGACGATCACCAAGGTCGTCCTCAACTGGGAGACCGCGTACGGCAGCGACTACCGCATCCAGACGTCGCCGGACGGCAGCACCTGGACCGACATCAAGACGGTGACCGGCGGCGACGGGGGCACCGACAGCCTCGACGTCTCCGGCCAGGGCCGTTACGTCCGCATGTACGGCGTCCACCGGGCCACGCAATACGGCTACTCCCTCTGGGAGTTCCAGGTGTTCGGCACCAGTGGCACCAGTACGCCGGCCACGTGTGACACCGCGAACGCGGCGCAGGGCAAGACGGCCACCGCCTCCTCCACCGAGAACGCGGCGAGCCCCGCCTCGGCCGCCTTCGACGGCAACACCGGAACGCGCTGGTCGAGTGCCTTCTCCGACCCGCAGTGGGTCCAGGTCGACCTCGGCGCCTCCACCGACCTGTGCCGGGTCGACCTCAACTGGGAGGCCGCGTACGGCAAGGCCTTCCAGATCCAGTCGTCCACCGACGGACAGAACTGGACCGTCCTGAAGTCCGTCACGGACGGCACGGGCGGCACCGCCTCCTACGACGTCTCCGGCAAGGGCCGTTACGTACGGATCTACGGGACGACCCGGGGCACCGCCTACGGGTATTCGCTGTGGGAGGTCGCCGTCCACACCGGTACGGGGAGCAGCACCCCGCCCGTGC
The DNA here is from genome assembly GCF_042725875.1 of Streptomyces sp. NPDC127038. Classification (NCBI taxonomy): domain Bacteria; kingdom Bacillati; phylum Actinomycetota; class Actinomycetes; order Kitasatosporales; family Streptomycetaceae; genus Streptomyces; species Streptomyces sp. NPDC127038. Next base: position 99,553 of record NZ_JBHXDQ010000003.1, read on the forward strand.
AGGGCGGCGGCGATCTCGGGCCCAACGTGATCGTCGTGGACCCCTCGACCCCCGATCTCCAGGGCAAGTTCGACCAGGTCTTCGCCCAGCAGGAGTCGAACCAGTTCGGCTCGGGCCGCTACCAGTTCCTGATGAAGCCCGGCACGTACAACGGGATCAACGCCCAGGTCGGCTTCTACACCTCGATCTCGGGCCTCGGCCTGAACCCCGACGACGTCCACATCAACGGCGACATCACCGTGGACGCGGGCTGGTTCAACGGCAACGCCACCCAGAACTTCTGGCGTTCGGCGGAGAACCTGTCGATCACCCCCTCCAACGGCACCGACCGCTGGGCCGTCGCCCAGGCCGCCCCCTTCCGGCGCATCCATGTCCAGGGCGGTCTCAACCTGGCCCCGAACGGCTACGGCTGGGCCTCCGGCGGCTACATCGCCGACTCCAAGATCGACGGTACGGTCGGCCCGTACTCCCAGCAGCAGTGGTACACCCGTGACAGCTCGGTCGGCGGCTGGACCAACGGCGTCTGGAACATGACCTTCTCGGGAGTCCAGGGCGCACCGGCGACGAACTTCGACTCCGGTCCGTACACCACCCTGGACACCACCCCTGTCTCCCGCGAGAAGCCCTACCTCTACCTGGACGGCAGCACCTACAAGGTGTTCGTGCCCTCCAAGCGCACCAACGCGCGCGGCGTCTCCTGGCCCAACACGGCCGGTACGTCCGTCCCGCTCGACCAGTTCTACGTCGTCAAGGCCGGCGCGACCGCGGCGACCATCAACGCGGCCCTCGCCCAGGGCCTCAACCTGCTGTTCACGCCGGGTGTCTACCACCTCGACCAGACGATCAACGTGACCCGGGCCAACACCGTCGTCCTGGGCCTCGGCCTCGCGACGATCGTGCCGGACAACGGGATCGACGCCATGCACGTCGCCGACGTCGACGGGGTCAGGCTCGCCGGGTTCCTCATCGACGCCGGCCGGTCCAACTCCGACACCCTGCTCCAGATCGGTCCGTCGGGTTCATCGGCCGACCACTCCGCCAACCCCACCACCATGCAGGACGTGTTCGTGCGGATCGGCGGCGCGGGCCCCGGCCTCGCCACCAACTCGGTCGTGGTCAACAGCGACGACGTCGTGATCGATCACACCTGGCTGTGGCGCGCGGACCACGGGGACGGGGTCGGCTGGGACACCAACCGGGCCGACTACGGACTCGTGGTCAACGGTGACGACGTCCTCGCCACCGGCCTGTTCGTCGAGCACTTCAACAAGTACGACGTGCTGTGGAACGGCGAGAACGGGCGCACGATCTTCTTCCAGAACGAGAAGGCGTACGACGTGCCGAACGCCGCCGCCATCACCCATGACGGCATCGTCGGATACGCGGCCTACAAGGTCGCCGACTCCGTCTCCACGCACGAGGCCTGGGGTCTGGGGAGCTACTGCAACTTCACCACGGACCCGTCGATCGTCCAGGCGCACGGCTTCCAGGTCCCGGTGAAGACCGGGGTCAAACTGCACGACATCCTGGTGATCTCGCTGGGCGGCAAGGGACAGTACGCCCACGTCGTCAACAGCACCGGCGCGCCCACCTCGGGCACGGACACCGTCCCGTCCAAGGTCACTCAGTTCCCGTGATCCCGGACGGCACCGGCTGACCGGTGCGCGGGTGCCGGTGCTCCGTCCCGTCCCGGGGGAGCGCCGGCACTTCCGTGCTTCCCGCCCGATGCGGGCGGCCCCGGTCCGCTCAGAACGAGCGGTGTCCCGGACGGGAGCCCGTCGCGGCCCGCGCCGCCCGGGGTGCCGTGTCGAGGGGCAGGTCATGGGCCCGAGCGGTTTCCTGGTCGGGGGGCCCGGCCGGTTCGACCCCGGCCGCGTGGGCCAGGAGGCGGTGGGCGAGTTCCCGTGCCTCGGCGGGGGTCAGCGAGGCCCAGACCCCGTGTTCGTCGCCCTGGTCGGGACCCACGTCCAGCGTCACGCGGCCGATCGTCCGGCCCGGCGTGGGCAGCCGCAGTTCCTTCACGTAGATCGTGCGGCCGCAGGAGGTCACCAGGGGCGTCTCGCCCGCTCCCGCGGCTCGTGGCCGCCGCTGTCCGGACGCCGTCATCGCTCTCACGCCTTTCCCTGAGCACAACCGCCGGTGGGTCCACCGCACCGGGTGGAACGCCGTTCTCCGGCAACCGCCGGACTGCTCAGGTCAGCGTCGGGACGTACGGGTTTGTTCCCGCCGCGCGGGTGCGGCGCGTCCTCGTGACCGGTCGCGGCGAGCCGCCCGCCGTTCCCGGGCGGCTCGAACACGGGGCGGTGTCCACGCGGTTGACGCCGTGGACGCCCGCCCGCCTTCCCGGCGGCCGGCCGGGAGCGTGGCCGGTCCGGTCAGCGGGGCAGCGGGCTCTTGGTGCGCAGGGCGCCGAGGCGCTCCAGGAGCAGGCCCTCCCGGGTCGACCAGGGCGAGATCTCCACGCTCGTCGCCCGGCACGCCTCCATCAGCGCCTCCGCGACGAGCGCCCCGGCCAGTGACTGCCCGGCCCGGTGGCGGGAGATGCCGGGCAGGCGGCCGCGGCCGGCCGACCCGTTCTTGGCGAGCACGCCGACCGCGGCCCGTACCTCGTCGAGGGTCAGCCGCTGCGGGGCGCCCGAGCGGTCGCGGCCGGCGGTGGTGTAACGGGCCAGCTGGGTGAAGGTCTTGGAGCAGGCGAGCACGCGCCCGTCCGGATCGGCGCGCGGCAGGTCCGCCACCTCGGCGAGTCGGGCGCTCAGATGGTCGCGCACCTCGGCGAGCCGCCGCTTCGAGGACACGGCCTCGTCGAGCTTCCAGGCGCGGGTGACCGTACGGGCGCCGAGCGGCAGGGAATGGGCCGTCCGGGGCCGTCCGGACGTCCCCGAGGCGACCTCCACGGTCCCGCCGCCGATGTCGAGCACCAGCAGCGAACCGGTCCGCTCGCCCGACCAGTGGCGTGCGGCCACATAGGCCAGCCGGGCCTCCTCCTCGCCGGACATCACCCGCAGCCGGGTGCCGGTGGCGCTGGCCACCTGGGCGAGGACCTCGTCGCGGTTGGGCGCGTCGCGGATCACCGAGGTGGCGAACGCGTACACCTCCGGCAGGGCCCCGTGGCCCTCGGCGAGCGTCTCGGCCACGGCCCGCTGCACGCTGCGTACGCCCGACTTGTCCAGCCGTCCCGTGGCGTCCAGCGTCTCGTGCAACTGGAGCCGTACCTTTCGGGACAGCACCTCCTCCATGGCGACCCCGGCGCGGCGCCGCGCCACGGTGAGCAGAGCGCTGTGACACCCGACGTCTAGTACACCTGCCTGACGCACTGTGTTAACCACCCGTTTTCCTGCCGAAGGGGATCCGCGAACTCACCATTGTCCCGCAAGGCGGCCGGAGTGACGCGACACGATTTCGTTTCGGCCGGTCAAGCGCCCGTCAAGGACAAGTCGGGCGTCCGGTGGGGTGTCGTGGCGGCACCGGGCCCGAGCCGGGGGCGAGTTGACGCCCCGCCGGTGTCCGCGGACGCCCGGCTGGTGGGGGCCGGCGTCAGAGGGCGGAGTGGCCCATGTCACCGTCCGGCGTGTCGGCCAGGGTGACGACGGCGGTGATCCGCTTGCCGACGGGTTCGCGGTGCACCTCGAAGGCCTGGCACACGCCCATGACGATCTCCAGCCCGTGCTGGCCGACCCGGCCCGCGTCGGCGGCCCGTGCCACCGGAAGGGTCGGGTCGGAGTCCCACACGGTCGCCCTGACGGCGCCCTGGCCGGCCTCCAGCGACAACAGGCACGGTCCGCCCGCGTACTTGACGGCGTTGGTCACCAGCTCGCTGACGACCAGCGGGACCGTCCCCATCACCCGCGCGGAGACGGGCAGCCCGGCGACGGCCTGCACCCGTGTCAGGAAGTCACGGGTGAACGCCCGCGCCTCGGCGATGCACCCGGACTCACCGTCGTACGCGACTGAGGCCTCGATCAGTGCACCCCGCTGTTCCCGCTGTCCTGCTTCTGTCACCCACTGGCCCATGTGATCCGTCCCGCGTCCACCTCTTCGACGTCGCCCGTCTGCCCCCGATCCCGGACTTCACTCCTCCCGGACGCGCGATCCTTCGGCTGGCGTCGCGGCGCCGGGGTCCCGGAGTGCTCAGACGTCGTCGACCGTCACGGTGACCGGGGTGCCGGCCTCGATGGTGCGGCTGACCGTGCAGAGCCGGTCGTGCGAGGTCCTGACGGCGCGCGGGAGGATGGCGCGGGCCCGGTCGCCGGGCTCACCGTCCGGGAACGCCACCGAGAAGGTGACGGCGAGGTCCGTCATCCGGTTGCCCTGCTCGTCGCTGATCTTGTCGCCGGTCACGGTCAGGGTGAACCGCGTGGGCTCCACGTGGCGGGCGGTCGCCACGTCCACGTCGGCCGCGGTGCAGCCCCCGATGGCGGCGAGCAGCAGCTCGACCGGGGTGAACGCGTCCTCCGTGCCGGCCCCGCCGGTGCCGAAGGAGATCGTCCCGCCGCGTGCGTTCGTCGCCGTGAACCGGCCGGTGCCGGTCCGCTCGACGGTGACGCGGCGCAAGGTGTCGTCAGTCATACCGCCGACCCTAATGTCGGGCCGCGCCGCCCGCCTCGGGTGCGCCCGCGGACGCCGTACGGCCGCGGCGCCCGCCTCAGTCGGGCGGGTTCGGGCGGACGAGCCCGAGGTCGTAGGCGAGGATGACGGCCTGGACGCGGTCGCGGACGCCCACCTTCGACAGGACCCGGCCCACGTGGGTCTTGACCGTCGACTCCGCCACGACGAGACGCTCGGCGATCTCGCTGTTGCTCCAGCCCTCGCCGATGGCGACGAAGATCTCGTACTCGCGCTCGGTGAGGGCGTGGACGCGGGGATCGTCCTGGGGCCTGGCGCCCGTCGGGTCGTGCGGGAGGTGCTTGGCATAGGCGTCCAGCAGCCGCCGGGTCAGGGCGGGCGCGATCACCGCGTCGCCCGCGGCGACCGCCCGGATCCCCGCGAGCAGCTCCTCCGGATGGGCGTCCTTGAGGAGGAACCCGCTGGCTCCCGCGCGCAGCGCGGCGTAGGCGTACTCGTCCAGGTCGAACGTGGTCAGGATGAGCACGCGGGAACGTCCGCCGGAGGCGACGACCCGGCGGGTGGCCTCGATGCCGTCCATCCCGGGCATCCGTACGTCCATGAGGATCACGTCGGGGCGGAGTTCGGCGGCCCGGCGGACGGCGTCGCCGCCGTGGGACGCCTCGCCCACGACGTCGGTGTCCGGGGTGCTCTCCAGGAGCATGCGGAAGCCGAGGCGCTGGAGCGGCTGGTCGTCGACGATGAGCACACTGGTCACGCGGCACCGCCCGACACGGCCGAGGGAGCGAGATCGGTCCCGGCCGGAGGGGTGAGGTCGAGGGTGGCCCGCAGGGTCCATCCGCCGTCGGGCGCGGGCCCGGCGACGACCGTCCCGTCGTAGAGGGCCGCGCGTTCTCTCATGCCGGGGATCCCGTGCCCTTCGTCGTCGTGCGGCCGGGGGCGGGCGCCGCCGGTGCCCGGGCCGCTGTCGTGGACGTCGATGTGCAGCAGCGTCTCCTCGACGCTCACCGTGAGATCGACGCGTGTCTCGGGGCCCCCGTGCTTGAGGGCGTTGGTGAGTGCCTCCTGGACGATGCGGTACACGGCGAGCTGCACGCCCCGGTCCAGGCCGCCCAGTTCGCCGCTGCTGCGGTGGACCACTCGCGGGCCGGCGGCCCGGATCCGCTCGCACAGCGCGTCGATGTCCCCGATGCCCGGCTGGGGGCTCAGCTCGGGCGCGCTCGGGACCGCGTGCTGCTCGCGCAGCACGCCGAGCATCCGGCGCAGCTCGCCGAGCGCCTGCCGCCCGGTGTCGCCGATGAGCAGCAGGGCCTGCTTCCCGCGTTCGGGCGCGACGTCGCTCGCGTACGCGCCGCCGTCCGCGAGGGTGATGATGACGGAGAGGTTGTGGCCGACGATGTCGTGCATCTCGCGGGCCACCCGGGCGCGTTCGGCGGCGGCGGCGAGCTTGCTGCGCTGGTCGCGTTCGACCTCGAGCCGGGTCGCGCGGTCCCGCAGGACGGCGAGCTGCGCGCGCCGGATCCGGACCGCGAGGCCGAGCGCGACCGCCGCGGTTATGGCGCAGAAGAGGAAGAAGAGCGCGTCGAGCACGTGCACGTCGGACGGCAGCCGTACGGCGACCAGTCCCAGCGCGCCGGCCGTGACCGCGCAGGCCAGCGGCAGCCGCCGCAGCTCTCCGTGCAGGACCAGGCTGTACAGGGCGATCAGGACGGCGACGTCGGCGCGCAGCCAGACGCCGAGGGCCAGCTGGAGGATGAACACGGCGGTGATCACGCCGAAGGCGAGGAAGGGCCGCTTGCGGCGCCACAGCAGCGGCACCACGAGTCCGGCCTGGAGCGCGAGCGTGCCCGGCAGGGACAGGTGGGTGAACTGGGCGTCGAACGGGTGGTGCCGGCCGTCCCCGTCGTGCACCAGGTCCGGCAGGCAGAACAGCAGGGCGACGACGGCCGTCACCGCCGAGTCGAGGATCCACGGACGGCCGCGGTCGCCGCGCTTGAGACGGCGGCCCAGACGCGACAGCCCACGGGCCAGGGGGTGGTTCCACGGCAGTTCCGCCTCGGCGAACGGCGGATCGTCCGCCGGTCCGGGCGGCGGGGCGGTGTCGTCGATGTTCATGGGAGTCGGTCCGCGCTCATGGGTCTCACCTGTCCATTGTGGGTCCGGCCGCGTCCTCGTACGCGTCTGCGGGTCTCCTCGTACGGGCGTCACCGCGGGCCTTCGCGCGGTACCCGGACGGCACGGCACCGGACCGGGTGATCCGGTCGGGTGCCGTGCCGTTTCGTGCCGTGCGGGGCGCCGGACGCCGGAGACGGCGTCCGGCGTGCGGTGGGTCAGGCGTCCGTGCGCACGAGCCGGTAGGCGGCGCCCGCCAGGGCGAGCACGGTCCAGCCGACGAAGACCACGAGACCGGCCGTGGGCGACAGCGAGGTCGAGTCGTGCGTCAGCGCGAACATCGACTCACCGGCGTTGCTCGGCAGGTACGGGCTGATGTTGTCCTGCCACGAGCTGGGCAGCAGCGAGATCAGGCCGGGCACCAGCATCAGCGAGGCGACCAGGACCGAGATGCCGCCGGCGACCGAGCGGAGCAGCGCGCCGAGGGCGGTGCCGATCACGCCGACCAGACCGAGGTAGAGACCGGCGCCCAGCAGGCTGCGGACCACACCGGAGTGGGACAGGGTCAGGGCCGCGGGCGTGCCCGAGACGATGCCGCTGTCGATCGTGAAGGCGACGAAGACGCCGACGGTGGCGACGACCAGCGCGACCAGTCCGAACACCAGCGCCTTGGACCACAGCACCGGCAGGCGGCGCGGCACGGCGGCCAGCGTGGAGCGGATCATGCCGGTCGAGTACTCGCCCGCGGTGATCAGCACGCCCAGCACGCCGAGTGCCAGCTGCGCGAAGTTCGTACCGAACACGGAGAGGCTGAGCGCGGTGGCCGCGACGTCGTCCCGGTGCATCGGGCGCCCGGAGTTGAGCTCGGACTTGTAGTGCGCGGCGGCGATCACGCCGAAGGCGACCAGGAACACCAGGCCGAGGCCGAGGGTGATCCAGGTGGAACGCAGCGACCACAGCTTCGCCCACTCGGAGCGCAGCACGCGGCGGCCGGTGACCTTGTACTCCGGACGTGCCGCCCGTACCGGCGCGGGTGCGGGGCTGTCGGTGACGGTGACGGTGCTCATGCCGCCCTCCCAGGGGCCTCGACGGTGGCGCTGGCGTGGTACTCGACGGCGTCGCGGGTCAGCTCCATGAACGCCTCCTCGAGGGAGACGGTCCGGGAGCTGAGCTCGAACAGCGCGATGCCGTGCTCGGCGGCCTTGAGACCGATGGCCCGGGCGGAGAGACCCGTGACCTGGAGCTCCTCGGAACCGGCCGTACCGGTGACCTCGACGCCGGGACCGGCCAGCACCTCACGCAGCCGGGACGCCTGGTCGGACGCCACGGTGACGGTGTCGCCGCCGGCCTGCTGGACGAGCTCGCGCACGGTGGTGTCCGCCAGCAGACGTCCCCGTCCGACGACGATCAGGTGGTCGGCGACCAGCGCCATCTCGCTCATCAGGTGCGAGGAGACGAAGACCGTACGGCCGTCCGCCGCGAGGCCGGTCAGCAGGTTGCGGATCCACAGCACGCCCTCGGGGTCCAGTCCGTTGACCGGCTCGTCGAGCATGATCGTGGCCGGGTCGCCGAGCAGGGCCGCGGCGATGCCGAGGCGCTGGCCCATGCCGAGGGAGAAGGCGCCGGCGCGCTTCTTCGCCACGGTCTGGAGGCCGGTCAGCTCGATGACCTCCTCCACCCGGCGGCGCGGAATGCCGTGGGTGTAGGCCTGGGCCATCAGGTGGTCGAAGGCGGAGCGGCCCGGGTGGATGGACTTGGCCTCCAGCAGCGCGCCGACCTCCTGGAGCGGGGCGCTGTGCCGGGCGTACTGCTTGCCGTTGACCGTGACGCTGCCGGCGGAGGGCGCGTCCAGTCCGACGATCATGCGCATGGTGGTCGACTTGCCCGCGCCGTTGGGGCCCAGGAAGCCGGTGACGGTGCCGGGCTTCACGACGAAGTCCAGCTGGTCCACCGCCGTCTTCTCCCCGTACCGCTTCGTCAGCTGTTGTGCCTCGATCATCGAAGTTCCCTTGCTTTCGGGGGCAGGCCCCCCACCTGACTGCTCACCCACAACGCTAGGAGACGACTGGCTCGGATCCGTGGTACCCGGGAGCTCGGTTGGGGCGGGGCACGTAGTACCGCGGTATCACCCCGCTACGGCGCTCGGATGACAGGGCAGGCCGGGGGCGGCCCCCGTACGCCCTCGAAATGGCAGGGGTGTCAATTGACAGAACCGGCGCCGGTGGTGAGGGTGGCAGCATGCCAGAGAGAACCGAGAAGCCCGGGCTGCGCGAGCGCAAGAAGGACGAGACCAGGCGCGGGCTGCGCGAGGCCGCCGGACGGCTCTTCGCCGAGCACGGTTTCGCGCAGACGACGGTGGCCGACATCGCCGCCGAGGCGAACGTCTCGGAGCGGACCTTCTTCCGCTACTTCGACAGCAAGGAAGCCCTCCTCCTCCCCGACGGGATCGAGCTCTTCGCGCGCATAGAGGAGGCCTTCCTGGCCCGGCCGGACTCCGACACCCCGCTGGAGGCGGCCTGCGGAGCCATCACCCACGCGGTCTCCTACTTCGCCTCCAGCAGCCTGACCGCGCTCGCGCATCCGCTCGACGAGATCCGTGAACAGGCGCGCGAGGGTCTGTCCCGGCAGTTCCAGCAGTTCGAGGCCCGGCTGACGGCACTCGTCCAGGAGCGCCTCCCGGCGGACGAACCGGACGCCGACCTCCGGGCCGCCGTGATCGCCAACTGCGCGCTGTCGGCCGCGCGCGCCGTCCTGCGTACCCTGCGCGCCCGCCGTACGGCCGGAGTTCCCGTGGAACCCGACCGGCTGCTCCCGCAGGCGTTCACCTTCCTGACCATGATCGGAGCCTCCTCCTCGTGAACCGTCGCCGTCGCGCAGTCCTCGCCGTCATAGGCACGACCGCCGTGGTCGCCGCCGCCGTGACCACCGACCTCGTCGTCGAACACAAGGTGCGGGGCGAGGTCGCGAGGACCGCCGAGTGCCGGCTGGGCGGGGCCAAGGGGGTGCAGGTCGGTCTCGACGACACCCTGGCCGGACTCCAGGCGCTCACCGGCACCGTCGGCGCCGTCCACGTCAGCGCGGAGGGCGTGCGCCGCCAGGGCACCGACATGGACGTCGACGTCCATCTGCGGGACGTGTCGACCGGCGGCGCCACGTCCGGCGGAACCGCCACCGCCACCATCGCCTACGACGCCCTGGACCGGAGCGCCGGTGTGCGGGGCGGCGCCGGGACCGACGGGCTGAAGACGGGGACGGACGGCGGGCGGCTCACCCTCACGGGTGCCGCGGGCGCGTCCGGCCTGCCCGTCACCGTGGTCACCGAGCTGTCCACCACCTCCCGCAGCCTCACCATCACCCCCGCGAGCGTCGAGGTCCTCGGCCGTGCCGTCCCGGTGTCGTCGCTGTCCGCACTGCCGGGCGCCGGGGGACTCGCGGCGAAGCTCAAGCCGCGCACCATCGCGATCCGCGAGCTGCCCCGGGGCACCGCGCTCGTCGGCGCCCACGCCGAGAGCGCCGGCCTCGTCCTGGACTTCAAGGTGGCCGCGGCCGACGAGGGGGCGAAGGCGAGGGCGGCCGGGACGGCGGCCGGCTGCGCTTCGGGGAAGGCGCGGGCCGCGAGCTGATTCCGGCTCCCGGGCTGCGGGGGCGGCGCGCGTGTCCGCGTAGGTGCGGGGCCGTCGCCGCGGGAGTCGGCGTGGGTGCTGAGCCGTCACCGCGCCCGTCCGTGTGGGTGCCGGTTCGCTGCCGCGCCCCTCCGCGGGGGTGCCGGGTCGTCAGGAAAATGGCAGGGATGACAATTGACGGCACTGTCACCTTCCCGGTTAAGTTGTGGCAGCCCTGTCACTTCTTCTGGAGGCGTGGTGTCCCTTCCCCCTGCCCCGCTGTCCCTGGCGCCGGTCCCCGTCGCGCCCCGGACGTCCGCCCTGCACCGCACGGGCGCCTTCTGCGCGCGCCACGCCGGGTGGGTCATCGCCGCCTGGCTGCTGGTGCTCTTGGCCGCGTTCGCGGGCCGGCACGCGGTCGGCGCGACCTTCGGCGACCAGGTCACCCTGCCCGGCAGCCAGGCGACCAGCGGCGCCGACCTGCTGGCGAGGTCCGACCCCGCGGCGGGCGCGGCCGGCGGAAAGGTCGTCCTCCACGTCGACTCGGGCAAGGTGTCCGACCACGCCGCCGCACTGGAGGAGACGCTCGGCCGACTCAGGGCCCTGCCCCATGTCACCGCCGTCGCCGCGCCGGTGACCAGCTCCGACGGCGCGACGGCGTACACCGCGGTGTCCTTCGACCGAAAGCTGAAGTCCCTCGGCCACGCCTACACCGAACGGCTCGACCAGGCGACAACTCCCGCCAGGGACGCGGGAATCGGCGTCGGCTACGGCGGCGACCTGCACGAGATCGTGCGCGCCCCCGCCGACGACGCCGTCGCCGAGGCGACCGGTGTCGGCGCCGCGCTGATCGTGCTGCTGCTCGCCTTCGGCAGTGTCGCCGCCGCCCTCATGCCCCTGCTCACCGCCCTGGTCAGTGTCGGCGTGGGCCTCGGCGTGGTCGGCATCGTGGCCGGCACGCTGACCTTCGCCACCTCGGCGCCCACCCTGGCCACGATGATCGGACTGGGTGTCGGCATCGACTACGCGCTCTTCCTGATCACGCGGTTCCGGCAGTACCTGATCGACGGGGACGATCCCCGCACCGCCGTGGGCCGCACGACCGACGTCAGCGGCAAGGCGGTCCTGGTCGCCGCCGTCACCGTGGCGGTCGCCCTGCTCAGCCTCTACGCCTGCGGACTGACCATGATCGGGCGGCTCGGTCTCGCCGCCACGATCGCCGTCGTCGTCACGGCCGCCGCGGCGCTCACCCTGGTGCCCGCGGCCATGGGACTCGTGGGCCGCCGTGTCGACGTCCTCCGCGTCCGGCGCAGGCCGGTCGCCGAGAGCGCCGGTGACCACGACGGATGGCACCGCTACGCCCGACTGGTCGCCCGGCACCCGTGGCGGTTCTTCACCGCCGGATTCGTCCTCGTCGCCCTGTGCGCGATACCGCTGTTCTCGATGCGCCTCGGGCACATCGACGACGGCGCGGACCCGGCGGGCAGCACCACCCGCGACGCCTACGACTGGATCGCCGACGCCGGCGGTCCCGGCTTCGGGCCGGGTGTCAACGGCCCCTTCACCCTGGTCGTCGACCTCGCCCACGCGACCGTGAGCGCCGACCGGGTCGCGGGCCGGCTCACCGGCGGACTGACCGGAACGCACGGCGTCGCCCGCGTCACCCCGCCGCGCACCAGCCCCGACGGCAGGGTCCTCGTCACCACCGTCGTCCCCGCCACCGGGCCCCAATCGGCCGACACCGGGGCCCTGTTCGCCACCCTCACCGACACCGCGGTGCCCCACGCGCTCGAAGGGACCGGCACACGGGGGTACTTGACCGGCAGCACCGCGGGCCAGCTCGAGTTCCGCGACACCGTCACCGAGCGTCTGCCCCTCATCATCGCCATCGTGCTCGTCTGCGCGTTCCTGCTGCTGACGGTCGTGTTCCGCAGCCTGGTGATCCCGCTCAAGGCGGTGGCCCTGAACCTGCTGACCACCGGCGCCTCGTACGGCGTCCTGGTCGCCGTCTTCCAGTGGGGCTGGGGCGACGGGCTGCTCGGCCTGGGCGAGGCCGTGCCGATCGAGTCCTACGTCCCGATGATGATGTTCGCCATCGTCTTCGGCCTGTCGATGGACTACGAGATCTTCCTGCTCTCGCGCATCGCCGAGGAATGGCACGCGACCGGTGACAACGAGCGCTCGGTCGGCACCGGCCTCTCGCTCACCGGGCGCGTCATCACCTGTGCCGCGCTCATCATGACGGCCGTGTTCCTGTCCTTCACCGGCTCACAGGCCGTCGTGGTCAAGATGCTCGCCCTCGGCCTCGCCGTCAGCGTCGTCCTCGACGCCACGGTCGTCCGCCTGGTCCTGGTGCCGTCCCTCATGTTCCTGATGGGACGGGCGAACTGGTGGCTGCCGCGCTGGCTGGACCGCCGGCTGCCGCGCTGGACCGTCTGAGGCACTGGACCGTCTGAGGCGGGGGACCGGGGACGGCGGCGTGGACCCGGTCGTACCCGGTCGCCCCCGGTCGATGTAGGGGCGGGCCGTCATGGTCGTTATCATCCGATAGAGATGTTTTCTTAACATTTCTCTCATCTGTGAGTTTTTCCTCCGGAGTGGTCGATGACCCGCAAGCCGCCGACGGGCGACGACGACGAGCTGCTCACCCGGCTCGGAACGCTGACCGCCCAGGCGCGGGAACGCGCGGAGTTCCAGCGCTCACAGGTCGAACTGGCGATCGCGCTGCAACGCGGCATGCTTCCCGGAGACCTGCCCTCGGCCCCGGGATTCGACGTGGCCGTCCAGTACGCGCCCGCCTGCTACGGCCTCAACGTGGGCGGGGACTGGTACGACGCCTTCAGGATGCCCGGCGACCGCGTCGGCCTGTCCATAGGCGACGTACAGGGCCACAACATCGAGGCCGCGGCCTTCATGGGCCAGGTCAGGGTCGGTCTGCGGGCCCTCGCGTCCGTCACCGGCGACCCCGGGGAACTCCTCGCCCGGACCAACGACCTCATCCTGTCCCTCGGCTCCGACCTCTTCGCCACCTGCACCTTCATGCGGCTCGACCCGGCCACCGGCATGGTGGAGAGCGCGCGGGCCGGGCACATACCCTGCGTCTGGGCGACGGCGGACGGCAAGTCCGGCATCACCGAGGACGAAGGGGGCCCGCCGCTCGGCGTCGAGGCCGGGACCGTCTATCCGGTGACCCGGCACCGCCTCACCACCGGTGGGGTGTTCGTCCTGCTGACCGACGGCGTCGTCGAGGGCCCCTCGATGAACGTGGACGACGGGCTCGACCAGGTCGTACGGCTCGCCGGGGTCGCCGCCGTCGCCGGCCTGTCGGCCGGTTCGCTGGCCGCCGCGGTGATCAAGGGCGCCGAACGCGTGGGACACGAGGACGACGCCGCCGTACTCGTGGTCCGCCACGGAGCACCCACGGTCCGGGCCCGCTGACGAGCCCGCCGCGCCGCACCGGCCGTCCCGGACCGCTGACGGTCCTCCGCCGCGTGCCTCCCGCCCCGGTCCGCCGGCGGTGGCCTCCGTGACCGCTCCGGGGGCGGGGCGCTCGCCTCGCCGACAGGGCCCGGGCGGTGTCTGATGTCTCTGTGGTGGCTACACAGGAGATGCGCCGGCCGGCCGTCGTCGCTCTTCAGACGCTCGTGATCGCCGCCTGCTACTACGGAGCAGGGCGGCTGGGACTCATGCGGCGCCTCAGCGTCGAAGGAGCGGTGTTCACCCCCATCTGGCCGCCCACGGGTGTGGCCGTCGCCGCCCTGCTGCTCGTCGGGCTGTGGGCGTGGCTCGGGATCGCCGTGGGGGCCCTCCTGGTCGTCCTGTCGCTGTCCTCGTTCGCCTCGCTCCAGCCCTCCGCCACCGGCATCGTCGCCGGAAACACCCTCGCCCCGGTCTGCGCCTACCTCCTGCTGGCCGCCGTGCACTTCCGCACCGACCTCAGCCGCTTCCGCGACGGGCTCGCACTGGTGTTCCTGGCGGCCCTCGGCGCCATGACGATCAGCGCGAGCGCGGACGTCGGCCTGCTCGTGGTCACGGACAAGATCGCCCTGGAGGACTTCTGGCCGGTCTGGCTCGCCTGGTGGGTGGGGGACGCGATGGGCGTCCTCATCGTCACCCCGGTCATCCTGATGCTCTACGCCCTGCGGGCACCGCTGAGCCTGTCGCGCTGGAAGGAGGCCGTGCTGATCCTCGGCGCCGCCGCCGTCCTGGTGCCGGTCGCCACCCGGTCCTCCATCAGCATGATGTTCCTGGTCTATCCACTGCTGATCTGGGCGGCCCTGCGCTTCGAGCTGCCGGGCAGCCTGGTGTGCGCCCTGTTCGCCTCCGTCATGGCCACCGTCGCGGCCACGGACGGCGTCGGCCCGTTCCAGCGGCTGACCCATACGGAAGTCATGATCAAACTCCAGGCCTTCAACGGGACCATGGCCCTGACCGCCCTGCTCCTGTCCGCCGTGATCACCGAACAGCGCAACACCAGACGCTCGGTGGAACTGGCCTGCCAGGAACTGGTGGAGGTCCTCGAACACCTCACCGCCGGGAACCCCACGCCCAGGCCGCCTCCCGCGGAGGAGGAGGGCCACGGCTGACGGCGGGCACCGCGCCGCCGCCGTCTCCCACGGGTGCCCGGCGGCTCCGCCGCGAGGACGCGGTCCGGGGCGGGTTCCGGCCGTCCCGGCGGCACCGTGCCGCCGTACGGCTCCGTGGGGAAGGATGGGACCAGCAGCGATGAACCAGCGACACGGAGGTGCGGGTAGATGCAGCACGAGCGAGCGGGCCGTCCGGCGGGCCCCGAGGACCTCGTCGACGTGGCCCGGTTGGTCACCGCGTACTACGCGCTCCACCCCGACCCGGCCGAACCCGGCCAGCGCGTCGCCTTCGGTACGTCGGGACACCGCGGCTCGTCCCTGGCGACCGCGTTCAACGAGGACCACATCGCCGCCACGAGCCAGGCCATCTGCGAGTACCGGCAGAGCCAGGGCACCGACGGGCCGCTGTTCCTGGGCGCCGACAGCCACGCGCTCTCGGAACCGGCCAGGGTCACCGCCCTTGAGGTGTTCGCGGCCAACGACGTCACCGTGCTCCTGGACAGCGCGGACGGCTACACGCCCACTCCGGCGGTGTCGCACGCCATCCTCACGTACAACCGCGGGCGGTTCTCGGGCCTTGCCGACGGGGTGGTGGTCACCCCCTCCCACAATCCGCCCGCCGACGGCGGCTTCAAATACAACCCGCCGAACGGCGGTCCGGCGGGTTCGGAGGCGACCTCCTGGATCCAGGACCGGGCCAACGAACTCATCAGGGACGGCCTCAAGGACGTACGGCGCGTCCCCTACACCCGGGCGCTCGCCGCACCGGGCACCGGCAGGTACGACTTCCTCGGCACCTACGTGGCCGATCTGCCGCAGGTGCTGGACCTGGACGCGATCCGCGACGCCGGGGTCCGCATCGGCGCCGACCCGCTGGGCGGGGCCTCGGTCGCCTACTGGGGGCGCATCGCCGAACAGCACGCGCTCGACCTGACCGTGGTCAACCCGCTCACCGACCCCACCTGGCGGTTCATGACGCTGGACTGGGACGGCAAGATCCGCATGGACTGCTCCTCGCCCTACGCGATGGCCTCGCTGATCGAGCGGCGCGACCGTTTCCAGATCTCCACCGGCAACGACGCCGACGCCGACCGCCACGGGATCGTCACCCCGGACGGCGGCCTCATGAACCCCAACCACTATCTCGCCGCCGCCATCGCCTATCTCTACTCCCACCGGGACCGCTGGCCCGCCGGGACCGGGATCGGCAAGACCCTGGTGTCGTCCGGGATGATCGACCGGGTCGCCGCCGATCTCGGCCGCCGTCTGGTCGAGGTGCCCGTCGGCTTCAAGTGGTTCGTGGACGGGCTGGTCGACGGCTCCCTCGGGTTCGGCGGGGAGGAGTCGGCGGGCGCCTCCTTCCTGCGCCGCGACGGCTCGGTGTGGACCACCGACAAGGACGGCATCATCCTGGCCCTGCTCGCCTCCGAGATCACCGGAGCGACGGGGAAGACGCCCTCCGAGCACTACGCCGGGCTCACCGAGCGCTTCGGTCAACCCGCCTACGAACGCATCGACGCCCCGGCGTCGCGCGAGGAGAAGGCCCTGCTGGCCAAGCTCTCGCCCGCGCAGATCACCACCGACACCCTCGCCGGCGAGCCGGTCACCGCGGTCCTCACCGAGGCACCCGGCAACGGCGCGCCCATCGGCGGCATCAAGGTGACCACCGAGAACGCCTGGTTCGCGGCCCGTCCCTCGGGCACCGAGGACGTCTACAAGATCTACGCGGAGTCGTTCCTCGGAACCGATCACCTGCGCCGGGTGCAGGACGAGGCGAAGGCGGTGGTCTCGGCGGCCCTGTCCGGCTGAGGCCACGGCCGCGGCGCCGTCGTCCCTGACACGGCGCCGCCCGCCGCTTCGCGGACCGTTTCGCCCGCCGGCGCCCGGGCGTTGACCTGACGGGCCGGCCTCGGACGCCGGCCTCGGGCATCGGCCTCGCACGGGCGCCGGCCTCGGACGCCGGCCCCGCGCGGGCGCCAGCCCGAAGTGCTCGGGGGCCGGGGGGAGTCCCCAGGCGGTTCGGCGGGATGATGGCCCTATGCACATCCGTATCGACGCCGACGACCTGCCCGGACGCACCTGCCCGGCCCCCGAGGGGCGCGGCACGGGCGCGGCGTACGACAACATCCACTTGGCGGTGCAGCGCCGTGACCGTCCGGCCGAACTCCTCGACCCCCAGCCGGGCGACGGCGCGTCCGCGACCTGGACCCTCCCGTGCGCGGCCGCTCCCTCGCCGGAGGGCCTGGAGCTGACGGGCCCCTATGTGCAGTACCGCCTGGGGCACCGGTTCATCTACCTCTCGTGGGGCACCGTCGACGAGGCGGGCGTCTTCAGCATGTTCCGCCGGGCCAAACTGATGCTCGACGCCGTCCCCGCCGACGTCCTCACCGCGGCCGCCCACGAGGGCCTCCTCGTCGGCCGCCTGGGCCTGACCGACTCCCACGGCAACCCGCGCTGCGCCCGTGTCGTCCCCCCGGACATCACATGGACGGCCGAGGCCGAAATCGCCGCGTAGGCGAACCAGGGACCGAACCTGATCCGGCGATACGGTCGATGACAACTGTGTGGCCGCGCACAGGAGTCGCGACCACGGGTACGAGGGAACGGGACGGATCATGGGGCACAGGACAGGAACGCGCGTACGCAGGAGCGTCGCACCCGTCGTGGACGCGGCGGTGGCGAGTCTGGGCGGATGCGATCACGTCGACGCGGTCGCGGTGGACCTGGCCCCGGGAACCAGCGCCCCGGACTTCGCCCGGACGGTGCTGGCCGGGACGCCGGACTGGGTACACGGCCTGCTGACCGTGCGGGACAAACTGATGGCACCGTTCGGGCTGCACGTCCAGAAGCGCATCGCCCCCGGCGAGATCCGGGTCGAACCCGGAGCGCGGCTCGGCCCCTTCCGGGTCCTGACGGTCTCCGACGACGAGGTGCTCGCCGGCGACGACGACAAGCACCTGGACTTCCGCACCTCCTTCGCCGTACGCGAGGGGGCCACGGGTCCGGAAGGCGTGTGCACCACGGTCGTGCGCTACCACCGGCGGGCCGGACACCTGTACTTCAAGGCCATCCAGCCCTTCCACAACCTCGTCGTCCCGAGGGTCGTGGCCCGCGCCGGTTCGTAGTGCCGCTCCGGGACCGCTACTCGACGACCATCTCCCCCAGGAGCGACCAGTCGTCCTGGGGGAGCTTCACGTTCACGATGCGCGGTGTCGCCGTCAGATGGCGCGGCAGGCTCTGCTGGGCGGCCTTGAAGTGCGCGGACTGGACGTGGGACGCCCCGGCCTCGTCGTCGCGGAAGGCCTCGACCAGGACGTACTCCGTCGGGTCGTCGAGGCTGCGGGACCAGTCGAACCACAGGCAGCCGGGCTCGGCGCGTGTGGCCGCCGTGAAGTCGGCGGTGATCTCCGGCCACTTCTCGGCGGACTCGGGACGGACGCTGAACTTGACGGTGATGAAGATCATGGATGCTCCTCGGGTCGGCTCCGAGCCATTCTGTGCCGCCCGGCCCGCATCAACACCCCCTGGTCCGTGGTCCGATCGGGCGAACCACGGACCGGGGCCCAGGCTCAGCCGTGGTACGAGATGTACCCGTTGCCGTCGCGGTCGTTCGCCGACTTGGTGTACTTGTGCACGTCCGCGCGGGCGCCGGAGGACTTGTACAGGTAGATCGTGTCCTTGTCGTTGTTCCAGATGAAGTTGCAGTTCTGGCGGTAGACGACGTTGCCGGCGTCCGAGTCGGTGCCGTGGCCGCCGCGGAGCTTGATGTAGTCGCCGGGCTCCAGGTAGTGGTTCGCCGGGAACCTGAACGTGTTGCCCGTGGCGTCCTTGACGACGTAACCCTTCAGGTTGACGGTCGTGCTCGACGAGTAGTTCTTGATCGTCAGGTACTCGTCCCGGGTGTTGCCGCTGGAGCAGCTGTTGGAGTCCCGGCCGGGCGCGTCGTACTGGACGCCCTTGATCTTCAGCGCGGACGAGTACTCCGTGGCCTGGGCCGGCGCCGTGGCGACGGCGGCGAACGTGCCGGCAGCGGCGGCGCAGACGGCCAGGGCGGTGCGGATACGCATGAGGAATCCCCCCTCGGTGATACGGATGAAGCTCCAGGAGCATACCGATGGTGTGATCAACGGATGGGGGAGATGTGGGGGATGCGTGGACGGCCTCCCGGTCGCGGGCCTCTCGTTCGGCCCCCGCGGGCCGGCTGCGCGCGCCCCGGCAGGCCCTCGCGACCGGCAGCGGGGGCCCCGTCAGGCCCTTGCGGACCGGCCGTGCGCGCCCCGTCAGGCCCTCGCGGACCGGCCGCCGGTTCGGTGCGAGGCTCGCTGTCACGGCCCTGGCCTGCTGTGACTTCGCGCACCTCCTCTTGTCCCGGGAAGAGAGGCATTCCTAAGTTCTCCCTCATGGCCCCACGAATTCCCCCGCTTCCCACCGGCCCCGACGGCCCGGGCGAAGCCGGTGCCCCGCACCCCGTGCCGGACGCCCCCGGGCTGGTCGAGTTCACCGTCGACCTCACCGCCCAGGAGGTCCAGCGGCAGGCCCAGGTCCTGGCCGTCCTCGGTCCCGACTGGGATCCCCTGGAGGTGATGCGCCAGGAGGAGGCCGCCTACGCACTGCTGTACTCCGGTCTCGACGAAGGGCAGCAGCGCGTCTACGACGACCTCGTCGCGGCCGGCGTGCTGCCCCGGCGCGGAGACGGCCGTGCTGCCGCTTGACCCGCAGGCGGACATCGGCCGCCGCGCCTGGGTGGCCTGCCCGAACTGCGCCGACAGCCGCGGCTGCGCGGCGTGCGAGCAGCGGCGGTCGTGTTCCGTCCACTGGCGCTATCTGCTCTCCAGCGCCGGAAGCGTGCTCCACCTGCAATGTCCGTCCTGCACCCATGTGTGGGCCCATGAGACCGGGTTCGGGGCGACCCGATCCCTGTGGAGCCGGATCACGGGCGGCCGCCCCGGGCGCTGACCGGGCGGGTCCGCACCGTGGGAACAGACTTCTCCCACCCCCCAGTACCCGCACGTCACGGCGGGGTTATCCTCAGGGCCCCAGGCGGGTCGAACTCGTCCGATCCGCCGCTGTGGGAAGATCGCAACCCCGCGCGACAGCAGTCCGGGCCCGCGCACGCCATCGCTCGTAGATTCGAGCACGCTCGCGGCCCACCGGTGAATGACGGACCGGCCCGCGCGGGTAAAGAAACTCCATGCGCATCTGCGCGAACATCCCACTGCCGAAGGACTGCCGGTCTTGGACCTCCCACACTCCGAATCACCTGCCGCGCGACGTCCGGGACGCACGTGGACCGTCCGCATCTCCGGCCACGCCGACCGCACCGCGTCCGTCACCTGCTCCTCGCCCTGCGCCATGCCGCCGCGGTCCCGCGACCTCGCCGCGCTGCGCCGCTTCGCCGAGGCCCATGTCGGCGCGCACGCCCGCGCCGCCACCGTCCACGCGGACGCCGCCTGTGCCTGCCGGCAGTCGCAGTGCGCGTCCCACGAGGGCAGCCAGGTGCACTGCATGGGCAGTGTGCTGCTGGTGCTGCGTCATGATCCGGCCATTGCCCAGGTGTGGACGCTCATGGAGGTCTGCGCCTCCTGCGCCCCGCTGATGACGCACACCCGCGTTCTGGGCCGTGCGCTGCCCCGCACCCGCCCGCCCTCCTCGCCCACCACCCCGCCGGCCCCCGCCGGTGCCCCGGTCGCCGCTCCCGCGGTTCCCGGCGGCTTCAGCGCCCCGAGCGGACCCGGCTTCAACAGCGCGGACGCGCCCCCGGCGCCGTCGCGCCGCCGCGCCGCCGGACGGGGCCGCCCCCAGCCGCGGCAGGGCCGCAGGGACCAGGGCAGATCTCGCGGCTGACCGCGACCCGCTCGCACACGGCCCCGGTCCGTCCCGCGGGGCCCGTGTTCGGGCGAACACGGGCCATCCCGGGCCGGAGGCGGCCACACGGTCCGTACCGGGGCATTCTCCCGAACAGCGACGAGTCGGTTGAGGGTTCACCAGCGACTGAAAGATGTTGCATGACTTTGCGCAACTCTTGCAGGCGTTGCAAGGTGGCACGCGCCGCGGCTCCACGGCCGCCGCGCCCGCCGACGTGAAGGACGCCTCCATGGTCACCAGCAGCCGCTTCGTACATCCGCACGGGTTCCGGACGGCTCTCGGGCTGTCCGTCGCCGTCCTGGGCCTGCTCGGCGCCGCCGGCGCGCCCGCCACGGCCCTGGACGCCGGCCGGGGCGTCCGCGCCGCCGACGTCACCGACCCGGCCCCCGACCCGGCCCCCGTCCCGGACTGTGTCCACTACTACAGCGACTGGCGCTACACGACCGTCGTCGACGACTGCGACACCACCGTGGACGTCACCGTCCGGTACACCGACGGGCAGGACGCCCCGTGCCGCACCCTGGCCCCCCAGGGGATCGCCACCTTCGCCGGCTACGGCCCCCAGCTGAACTACGTCACCGGCCTGAGCGGCTGCACGCCGTCGGGCGCCTGACGCCGCCGGTCTCCGTCACGGGCACTGGTACGTGAGCTCCGCCGAGACCGTGCGGCGCACGGGCGACAGCAGGTGCAGCTCGGCACGGGCCGCGTAACGGCCGTCGCCCTGGAACGTCCACAGCAGGTGCAGCACCGCACGCTTCTGGTTGTGCGTCAGGTCCTCGTGCAGGACCTTCGACGAGGTGCCGTCGCTGCGGACCCAGCGGTACGTGAGTTCACCGGGCCTGCCGTTGGTGGTGACCGTGCCCGTGATGTCGGCCGTCTCGCCGCAGGCGGGGGAGGGCGACGCGGTGGTGACCGTGACGTCCTCCACCCCGAGGGAGGGGCCGGCGCGGTGCCACAGGAGGAACGCGACGACGAGCAGCAGCACCAGGGCCGGCAGCGCGTGCCGCCGCCAGGTCCGCCGGCGCACCGGAGCGGCCGGGGGAACCTCGCCCACCCGGCGCATGGTGTCGGCGTTCACGCCGGGACCGAAGCGCAGCAGCGTGCCCTCGACCCGGTCGGGCCGGGTCTCCCCGGCCGTGGCGCCGGACAGGACGAGCGTCTCGGGACCGCCGGTGAGGGCGAGCGTCTCGGAGGACTCGGGCCGCTGGATCCAGTGGCTGGCCAGCACGGTCGCGCTGTACTCGTCGTCGTTGGAGGAGGCGCCCGGGGCGCCGGAGTTGCCGCTCATGTCAGGGTGCACCGCCGGGTCAGAAGCTGCTGCCAGGCGCCGCCGTCGGCGGAGGCCGGCTGGGTGTGGGCCTGGACGCCCCAGTAGCAGCCCGTGCCCTGGAACGTGTGGTCGAGGGCGATCGTGTACTGGGTCGAACCGCTGCGCCGGTACGTGTCCGCGGCCCCGTCCTGGGTCCCGGCCTGGCCGCTGACCTCGCCGGTGAACCACGCGACCGTGATCGTGACCGGTCCGGTTCCGTCGGTGGTGACGGTGACCGTCGCCGCTGCCGTCGCGTTGCCCGTCTGACGGAAGCCGCTGAACGCCACGGACTTGACGCCGACGGTGATGCTGGGCGACGGCGACGCCGTGGTCGGCTCGGCCGTCACCGTGGCGGGCGGCGTCGGAGGGGCCACGGTGGCCGAAGGGGACGGGTCCGCGGTCGTGGGCGCCGACGCGGACGGCTGCGAGGTCGCGTCCGTGGCCGAGGCGGAGGGCGTGCCCGGGGCCGACAGGGACGGCGAGGCGGACGGCGTCGGTGTGCCGGGTCCGGCCGTCGCCGTGGGGCCGCTGTCGCCGGCCGGCTGCGCGCTGGTGGTCGCCAGTGCCTCCGCGGCCCCGCGGGGCGTGCCGAAGTCCGGGGCGTGTCGGTCGATGCCGTACGTCAGCAGCAGGGCGGCGACGAGGGCGGCCCCGGCGACGAGCAGTCCGCGCAGGCTCGGCCGCCAGGCCCGCAGCCAGTCGGGCGCGCCGCCGAGGACCGTGCGCGCCGTGTCCGTGGCGTGCCGCGGCACGGCGGGGGTGGAGGGGAGCAGCAGCAGCGACAGGGCCGCGAGCGCCGCGAGCCGCCGGCGGCCCCGCTCCTCCCAGTCCGCGCCGTACGCGCCGCCAGCCGTCGCCTCCAGCTCGGCGACGAAGTCCTCGGCGTGCGCCGGCCGTTCCTCGGGCGCCTTGGCGAGGCCCCGCAGGACGAGGCCGCGCACCGGTTCGGGGACCTCGTCGGCGGGGATGGCCCCGTCCACGTGCTGGAGGGCGAGCTCGGCCAGGTTCTCGCCCGTGTACGGCTTGCGTCCGGTCAGGCACTCGAAGAACGTCGCCGTCGCCGCGTACACGTCCGCCGCCGGGGAGGCGGGCGCGCCGGTCCACTGCTCGGGAGCCATGTACGAGGGGGTGCCCGCGATGCCGGCCGTGGTGCCGTCGGTGGCGGCGATCCCGAAGTCGACGAGCTTCGAGGTGCCGTCGGGACGGACGAGCACGTTCTCCGGCTTGTAGTCGCGGTGGACCACGCCGAGGCGGTGGGCGTCGGAGAGCCCGAGCAGCGAGCCCTTGAGGAGGACGAGAGCGGCCTCCGGTTCCAGGGGGGCCTGCCCGGCGAGCACCGTCCGCAGGGACACGCCGTCCACCAGCTCCATCACGATGGCCGCGCCCTCGGGCCCCTCCACGTACTCGTAGAGACCGGCCACGTGGTCGCTGCGCAGCCCGCCGAGCAGCCGTGCCTCGGCCCGGAACTCCTGGACGAAGCCCGGCCGCGTGCGCAGCGACTCACTGAGGTACTTGACCGCGACCGGATGGCCGGTCCCCTCGTGAACGGCCAGCGCGACGCGTCCGCTCGCCCCCGAACCGAGCTCGCGGGACTCGGTGTAGCCCGGTACCGCCCATGTGCTCATGACCCATGCCTCCCCGAGGCGTGGAGCGCGTGGGGCATTCCGGTCCCCGCGCGCTCCAGCCGTGTGCTGAGACACGATCGGGGCCGCTTCGGTTGCAGGCGGCGCGGGCCGGATCGCGTGGCGGCCGTCACCCCAGTTCGGCGAGGTCCCGCGCGGTCAGTTCGAGTGTTCCGGCGGCGATGTTCTCCTCCAGGTGCGCGAGGGAGCCGGTGCCGGGGATGAGGAGGATGCCGGGCGACCGGGCCAGCAGCCAGGCCAGGGCCACCTGCGGCGTGGTCGCGCCGTGGCGCGCGGCCACGGACTGCAGGTGCTCGGCGGTGACCGGCTGGAAGCCGCCGACCGGGAAGAACGGGACGTAGGCGACACCGGCCTCGGCGCAGGCGTCGACGAGGGGATCGTCGTCGCGCTGGGCGAGGTTGTAGAGGTTCTGCACACAGGCGATCGGCGCGATCTTGCGGGCCTCGGCGAACTCGTCGGCCGAGATGTTGGACACGCCGATGTGCCGGATCAGGCCCTCGTCGCGCAGCGCGAGCAGCGTCTCCAGGGGCCCGGCGAGGGACGCGGTGGTGGCCGCGCCGACGTCGCCCATCCGGAGGTTCACCACGTCCATCCGGTCCAGGCCGAGCGAGGTGAGGTTCGCCTCGACACCGCGGCGCAGGTTGTCGGGGGTCAGGCCCGTCTTCTCCGCCTCGGGCAGGGTGATGTCGGCGCCCTCGACCAGCGCGCCCACCTTGGTCACGATCACCAGGTCGTCCGGATACGGGTGCAGCGCCGCCCGGATCAGCTCGTTCGCCGAGACGCCGTCCCGCGCGTAGTAGTACGAGGTGTCGATGTGGTTCACCCCGAGCTCCACGGCCCGGCGCAGGATGCCCAGCGAGGTGTCACGGTCCGGCCGCTCGCCTCTGGGCCAGCCGGTCAGCTTCATCGTGCCGTAGCCGATGCGCGCGACGCTCAAGTCGCCGCCGAGTTCCCATCGTTCAGTCGTCGTCACGACCACCACCATAGACGTCGGCCGCACCGCGCCGCCGGGGCTGTGGACAAGCGCCGCCGGCGTGCACGCGGCCCGTGGCGGGCACCGCGCACGGGACCGTGTAGGCCGTACGGCGCGCACCCGAACGGCGGGCCACGCGCCCTCGCGCCCCCCGGGCGACGGGTTTCCGTGCGTCGTTCGGGGACAAGCCGGGGTCCACGGGGGACGCTGCTCCCGGGCACGTCGACGGCACCCGGGACCGGGCCGCGTCCGTGCCCCGGCCCTCACCGCCGCAGCCCCGCACGAAGGAGTCCCCCGTGACCGAGTCACCGTCGCCCTCGGCAGCCGACGACGCGTACCGCTTCGAAGACCTGCGCGCGCTGTTCATCAACTGCACCCTGAAACCGGCACCCGAGCTGAGCCACACCGAGGGACTGGTGGACAAGAGCAGCGCGATCATGGAGGAGCAAGGGGTCACCGTCGAGGTCGTCCGCGCCGTCGACCACGACATCGCGCCGGGTGTCTACCCGGACATGACCGAGCACGGCTTCGCCACCGACGACTGGCCGGCCGTCCAGGAGCGGGTGATGGCCGCGGACATCCTCGTGCTGGCCGGGCCGATCTGGCTCGGGGACAACAGCTCGGTGACCAAGCGGGTCGTCGAACGTCTCTACAGCGGCTCGGGAGTGCTCAACTCCGACGGGCAGTACGCGTATTACGGGCGTGTCGGCGGCTGTCTGATCACCGGCAACGAGGACGGTGTGAAGCACTGCGCGATGAATCTCCTCTACAGCCTCCAGCACCTCGGCTACACCATCCCGCCGCAGGCCGACGCGGGATGGATCGGTCCGGCGGGACCCGGGCCTTCGTACCTGGACCCGGGGTCGGGCGGCCCCGAGAACGACTTCACCAACCGCAACACCACGTTCATGACGTGGAACCTGATGCACATGGCGGCCCTGCTGAAGCGCTCGGGAGGCATCCCGGCGCACGGCAACCAGCGTTCGCGGTGGGACGCGGGCTGCCGTCCCGACGCCCCGAACCCCGACTACCGCTGAGTCCTCCCGGCCGGGACGGGACAGTGAAGGGGGTGGCCCCGACGCCCGGGGGCACCCCCAGGGGCGCCCTGGCGCCTGACGCCCCCACCGGGTCCCGCGCCGGGCGGAACCGCCGGACCTACTCGGGTGCGGGCCAGTTCCGCAGCAGCGCGTCGAGGGCGTCGAGCACACGCGCCCAGCTCGCGCCCGAGTCGGGGGCGCTGTGGCTGAATCCTCCACTCGCCTCCAGGCTCACATAGCCGTGGAACATGGCGCCCAGCATCCGGACCGCATGTGTCTCGTCCGGTTCGGTGAGGTCGTAGCCCCGCAGGATCGCCCGCATCATCAGCGCGTGCTTGACGCCCGCGCTCGCCGCCGCCGTCTCCGGGTCGAGCCGCAGCTGCGCGGCGGCGTACCGTCCGGGGTGTTCCCGCGCGTAGTCGCGGTAGACGTTCGCGAAGGCGGTCAGGGCGTCCCGTCCGGCCCTTCCGGCCAGCGCGGCGGCGCCCCTCTCGGCGAGTTCGTCCAGGGCCAGCAGCGCGATCCGGGTCCTGAGGTCCTGGGAGTTCTTCACATGCGAGTAGAGGCTCGCCACCTTGACGTCGAACAGCCTGGCCAGCGCCGAGACGGTCACCTGGTCGAAGCCGACCTCGTCGGCCAGTTCCGCCCCCGCCCGCGTCAGGCGTTCGGCATTCAGTCCCGCACGCCCCATCGCCCACCTGCCCTTCCTCGTCCTTGGCGTAACCGATTATGCATTTGCCTAAAGTGTTTAGGCAAATTACCGTGATGCTTATGAAGCCGTTGACCGAGCAAGAGATCCGTGCAGCGTTCGTGAACTGCACCAAGGGTGAGGCGAAGCGCCTCTCCGTCCCGCGCGACCTGCCCGAGCGGCCCTGGGACGACCTCGACTACCTCGGCTGGCGGGACCCCCAGGCGCCCGACCGTGCCTATGTCGTGGCCGAACTGGACGACGGTCTGAAGGGCCTCGCGCTGCGCTGTCCCACCGCGGCCGTGGGGCAGATGCGGCGCAGCATGTGTTCCATGTGTGTGACCACCCACACGGGAGGCGTCTCGCTCATGGTCGCGCCCAGGGCGGGCAAGGCCGGGCAGCAGGGCAACTCGGTCGGCGCCTACATCTGCAGCGATCTCGCCTGTTCGCTGTACGTGCGAGGGAAGAAGGACGCGGGCATGGGCGGGCGGATGCACGAGTCGCTGACCATGGAGGAGAAGATCCGGCGGACCGTGGTCAACCTCGCGGCTTTCATCGCCAAGGTGACCGCCTGAGCGGCACTCCACCGCGGCGTCCGGCCGCGATGCCCCTCACCGCGGCGTCCGGCCGCGATGCCCCTCACTGCGGCGTCCCGCTGCGACACCCTGCGGTGACGTCTCGCTGCGGCGCCCCCCTGTGATGCCCCGCGGTGGCCGGTTGTGGTGGCGGGCCGCGGCGCGAACGCCGCGGCCGTGGCACCGACTTGACCGCAGGACGGACAAGTCCCGTACAGCGAACCGGGGTCGAGGTGTCTAGGCGCCCGCGGTGCTCGCCTCCGCCTTCACCTTGGCCTCGCCCTTCACCGGCTGTCGGGCACCGGCCGACGGCACCGAGGACTCCGAGGCCGCCGAAGGCACCGAGGGCTCCTCGGCGTCGACGGCCGTGTAGAACACCGACGTGCCCTGCTTGGCGCGGTGGGCATGGCTCCTGGCCACGAGGTTCTCCAGGGTCGTCCGTACGACGTTGGTCTGGATGCGGCGCTCGGGATGGGTCTGGCCCAGCGCCGTCGACACCTCCGCCGCGGACCGCGGTTCCCGCTGCTCCGTGAGGTAGCGGCGGATGAGGTCGACGAGGGTGGGCTGTGCCGAGCCGGGCGTGGACGCGGACTTGGCGGCCGCGGACGTCCGTGCCGCGGGGGCCTTGCCGCTGTCGGCCTTCCTGCCGCGCACGCGCCTGGACCCGGCGGACCTTCCGACGACGGACTTGCCTCGGGCGGACTTGCCGGCGGCGGATGTGGCGCTGTCGGACGTGTCACCGGCGGCCTTGCCACCGGCGGCCTTGCCGCCGAGGGGCTTACCGTCGACGGTCTTCTCGGCGGCGGACTTGCCGTCCCGGGACTTGGCCTCGCCCGGCTTGCCCCGAGCGGACCCGTCCGCCGCGGGCTTGGCGGAAGCCTTCTGGCGGGGCACCGAGGCCGCCGCCTCGGGCTCGGGGTCGGCGGCGGGCGCGGTGGTGGCCCCGAGTGCCTGCTGAAGGTTCGTCAGGACGGCGTGGTCGTGCCGCAGGGCGTTCAACTGCTCCTGCAACGCCTCCATTTCCGCGCCGACGCGCTCCTGCTCCTTGGCGTTGCGCTCCAGGTCGGCGACCACCTGGGCCGTGTACTGCGAGGTCAGGCCGGTGGAAGTCTTGGTGTCGGGCACGATGGGACCTTTCTTCCGCGCGCGGCCGGCACAGGAACACACCGGGAAGGTGCCGTGAGGCAGGGCGTGTTGGTGTCGGACCGGGCTGCATGGCTGGGCGGCCGCAGATGATGCGTATGCCCCGGCTTACAGATAGTACGGACCCAGTTGGCCTGTTGTTCCTTTCGCGTACGAGTTCGCCCATACGTGGAGTTCGTTCGTGCCCCGGCATGGACTTGTCCCCGGGTTCGCGGGTAGGCGGGCCGTACGGAAGGACACCAGGGGTACGGACGGAAGCGAGGTCGGGCGATGGCGGTCAAGGCGATGGGCTGGGCGCACTCGTTCCCGGTCTCCGGAGGAGTGGGTGCCGGACGGCGCTGGACCCGGCGGCAACTGGAGTCCCTGGCGTGGACGGGGGACGAACCCGAGACGGTGGACGCCGTCGTGCTGACGGTGTCCGAGCTGCTCACCAACGCCCACATCCACGCCCGCAGCGACGCGCGTCTCGTCCTCACCTGGGACGGCGACTGCCTGCATGTGAGCGTCCACGACGACGACCCCACGCTGCCGCTCCGGCGCGAGCCGGAGCCGGGAGCGGTGTCCGGACGCGGGGTGGGCATCGTGGGGATGCTCGCCGACGAGTGGGGCACGAAGTGCCAGCGGCACGGCAAGACGGTCACGGCGTGCTTCCGCCCGGCCGCCTCCCGCGAGAGCGGCGACACCGGCTGAGGCCGGCTGCTCCCGCGAGAGCGGTGGCGTCGGCCGGGGCCCGCTGCTCCGGGGACAGCGGCGACACCGGCTGAGGCCCTCCGCCGCCTCCTCTCCGGCCGCATGCCCACGAGGGCCCGGCCCCGTACGGCCCACCCGTCGGGCGTGGACCCGCGCGTCCGCCTACGGTTAGCGCGTGAGTGGCTCCAGCGTCCCGCCCGAGGACGGAGAAGGCGCGGTCCGGCCGGCCAAGCACCGAACCGACTACGCGGGCGCCATCTACGGCTCGATCCTGGCCGCATCCGTGGTGGCCACGGCCGGAACCACGGGCGACTACCCGCGGCTCCAGGCCGTCGTGCTGCTGGAGATCACCGGACTGGTGTTCTGGGCGACCCATGTGTACGCGCAGAGCGCCGGGGAGCGCATGGTGGGCCGGCCCTGGTCCCTGCGTCAGATCCGCCGGATCGGAGCGCACGAGTGGTCCATCGTCGAGGCGGCCACCCTCCCCGCCGTCGCCGTCGCCCTCAGCGCGGTGTTCGGGATGAGCGTGAACACGGGCCTGTGGATCGCCCTGGCCGTCTCGGTTGCCCAGCAGGTCATGTGGGCCTGCCTCGGTGCCGCCCGCGCCGGCGCCTCCCGCGGCCTGGTCGTCGCCGAGGGCTTCGTGAACCTGGCCCTCGGCCTGACCATCGTCGCGGCCAAGGTCGTGCTCAAGCACTGAGCCTCAAGCCCTGAAGCCTCAAGCCTCGAGCCCCGCGCCCCGAGCCCTGCCCCCTGTCCGAGCGCCCGACCCCCCTGACCGCGCAGGAGTGGTTAGCCTGGAGCGGAGGGGGAGGCTCGGGTGACGGCCCGGAGGAGGCCGGTATGGCTGACACACATGTCGGAGCCGGGGACGGACCCCTCGGGGCGCCCGGTGGCCCGTACGGCACGGGCTCTCCCCGCTATCTGCCGATCGCCGACCACGGCCTGATCGGCGACCTGCGCAGCGCGGCCCTGGTCGGCACCGACGGGACCATCGACTGGTACTGCTGCCAGCGCTTCGACGCGCCCAGCGTCTTCGCCTCGATCCTCGACGCCGACCGGGGCGGCTGCTTCGAGCTCGCGGCGGACGTCCCGGCGCGGACGAAACAGTTCTACTTCCCGGACACGAACGTGCTGATCACCCGGTTCTTCGCGGACGACGGGGTCGGGGAGATCCAGGACTTCATGCCGGTCGTCGACGAGTCCCGCGAGGCCGCCAGGCACCGCCTGATCCGCCGCGTGGTGTGCGTCCGCGGAACCCTGCCCTTTCGCGCGCGCGTGGCCCCCCGCTTCGCCTATGGGACGGTCCCGCACACCGTGCACGTCGAATCGGGCCAGGCCGTCTTCTCGACGCCCGCGCTCAGACTGGCCCTCACCTCCACGGTGCCGATCGAGGTCGCTGGGCAGGACGTGTGGTCGCTGTTCAAGCTGAGCGAGGGGGAGACGGCGGTCTTCGCCCTGGACCGGATCACCGACGAGGTGGCCCCGCGGTTCTGCGCGGTGACGGAGGCCGAGCGGGACTTCAAGGCCACCGTGCGCTACTGGCGGCACTGGCTGTCGCGGTCGCGCTACCGGGGCCGCTGGCGGGAGATGGTCCACCGCTCCGCCCTCACCCTGAAACTCCTCACGTACGCCCCCACGGGCGCCATCATCGCCGCGCCGACCACCAGCCTGCCCGAACGGATAGGCGGCGAGCGCAACTGGGACTACCGCTACGTGTGGATCCGTGACGCGGCCTTCTGCGTGTACGCCCTGCTGCGCCTCGGCTTCACCGACGAGGCCGAGGCCTTCATGGGCTTCCTGTCCGAGTACGTCCAGACGGACGTACCGGAGGACGTCGGACCGGACGGACCCTTGCAGATCATGTACGGCATCGACGGGCGCCGTGACCTGCCCGAACAGGAGCTGTCCCATCTTGAGGGCTATCGCGGCTCCGCCCCCGTGCGGATCGGCAACGGCGCCGTCGGCCAGCTCCAGCTGGACATCTACGGCGCCCTGATCGACTGCCTCTACCTCTACGACAAGTGGGGGCAGCCCCTGTCCAGCGCGCACTGGGACAACATCCGGGGACTGGTCGACTGGGTGTGCGAGCACTGGGACCAGCCCGACGAGGGCGTGTGGGAGACCCGAGGTGGCCGCAAGCCCTTCCTCTACTCCCGTGTCATGTGCTGGGTGGCCATCGAACGCGCCATGCGGCTGGCCCGGCACCGCGGTCTGCCCGCCGACGTGCTGCGCTGGGGTGACGCCCGGGACGCGATCTACCAGCGCATCATGAGCCGGGGCTGGTCGAAGGAGCGCAACGCCTTCACCCAGTTCGAGAACAGCGACGTCCTCGACGCGTCGCTGCTGATGATGCCGCTCGGGAAGTTCATCTCCCCGACCGACCCGAAGTGGCTCGCCACCCTCGACGCACTGGGGGAGGACCTGGTCTCCGACTCGCTCGTCTACCGCTACGACCCGCAGACCAGCCCCGACGGCCTCAAGGGCGAGGAGGGCACCTTCTCGATCTGCTCCTTCTGGTACGTGGAGGCCCTCACCCGGGCGGGCCGGCTCGACGAGGCCAGGCTCGCCTTCGAGAAGATGCTCACCTACGCCAACCACCTCGGCCTGTACGCGGAGGAGATCGGCCACACCGGAGAGCAGGTCGGCAACTTCCCGCAGGCCTTCACCCATCTCGCCCTGATCAGCGCGGCCTTCAACCTGGACCGCAGGCTCGGCTGACACCCCCGGGCCCGGCGTGGACCGAGGCCCGGGTGCTCAGGGGGCGGTGAACAGGCCGGGGAAGCGGGGCGCGAGCCAGGGCTTGCGGCCGCGGACGAGGATGCGGCCGCGGAGGATGGGGGCGACCTGTCCCTGGCGGCCGAGCGCCATCAGCAGGAAGGTGACCGGCTCGATCGAGATGGTGCAGTCCGGGCGGGCCGCCGGCTCTTCGTCGACGGTCACCACGCCGTCGGTCAGTGTCACCCCGAAGGCGCCGCCGCCCCACAGACGCACGGCATAACGGGCGTTCATGCCGGCGGTGTTGCGCGGTTCGGCCACGCGCGGCATCGCCCTGAGGAGGAACGGCAGGGTCAGCGCGGCCCGGGACCGGTCGATCATGTGCGGGCGCCCCAGGGCGCGGGCGAGGTCGTAACCGTGGCCGAGCATGTGCGTGAGCAGGTAGGCGCCGAGTTCGCTCGGGCTCATCGAGCCCAGCGGAGTGACCACGGGTCCCTCAAGGGAGCCCTTCTCCAGAGCCTCGGCGCAGGCACCGGCCTGTTCGACGATCATCGCGGCCAGCGGTTCCGCCCGGCGCTCCGTGAACTCCGCGAGCGACCGTTCGTTGGCCTCGGCGAGACTCTGCGGGGTGCCGTCCCCGTAGGGGCGCGGCCGGCCCTCCGCTATCCGCGCCATCAGCTCGTTGGCCAGGGCCAGGTGCGCGGCCGCCTGGCCGACCGTCCAGGTCGCGCCGGGGATCGGGCGTGCCATGTCGGCCTCGGGCCGCAGCAGTGCGGCGATCTCCTCGGCGGTCCCGTGTATCGCCGCGCCCAGTCCCTCGGGCAGCGGCCTGCGCGTGTCCTGCCCAGCCACCGAGTCCACGTCGTTCGCCTCTCCTGATGGCCCCGCGTCACCGGGGCCGGAGGGCCGTGATGCGGCGGGGCGCCGTCTGCACACCGGTCGTACAGGAGACCAGGCATCACGGGCGGCGGCAAGACCCTGAGCAGGGAGGATGTGTGTGGACGGTGGCGATGCCGGGAGCAAAGCGGTCATTCGTCCCGGGACCGGGGCCCGGCGTGGCCGGCAGCCCGGAAACGGATGGGGCCGGCGGGGACCCAGGGCCAGACCACCAGCCCGGCCGCCCCGAGGACCCGGAGCGCGAAGAGGAAGGGGAC
>NZ_JBHXDQ010000003.1:132223-286277 GCF_042725875.1 Streptomyces sp. NPDC127038
GGGCGGGGCCGGGGTGGGTGGCCGCCGGAGTCCTGGTGGGGCCGGGGGCGCCCGCGCGCCGCGGCGCGGGGCGGCCCCCGGCCGGATGTCAGCAGGTGCCTTCGTCCTGCCACGGACCCCAGTCGACGCCGGTCGGCGTCTCGTTCTGGGTCCACCACTTGGCTTTCCAGTTGTGGTGGTTGTACGAGGCCTCGTCGCCCGCGGTGTAGACCGTGGCCGAGTTCCACGCCGTCTTGCAGCCGCTGCTCGGCGGCGTGGGCGTGGGCGTGGGCGTCGGGGTCGGGGTGGGCGTCGGGGTCGGTGTGCCGGTGGGCGGGGTCGCGCCGGCGAACTTCACCGAGTACTTCGCGAAGTCCCAGGGGTTCTGGGTCACGCTGGAGCAAGTGCCCGACGTGCGGCCGCCGTTGTCGGCGGGGGAGCACTGACGGTCCCGGTTCAGGGACCAGAAGGTGAAGCGGTCCATGTTGTGACTCGTGGCGAAGTCCAGCACCGTCTGGAAGTCGGACTGGGAGAAGTACTCGCCGCTGTCACTGCGGCCGTTCATCCCGGAGAAGCCCTCGTGGGCGTACGCGGTCGCCTGGTCCCAGCCGAACGTCGACTGGAGGATCGTGTTGAAGTTGGCGAGCGCGCTGGTCTGGGACGCGGCGCCGTTGAAGCCGCCGTCGAACGGCATGATGGAGAAGTTGTTCGGGGTGAAGCCCTGCGACTTCGCCTCCAGCAGCATCTGCTTGCCGAACCAGCCGGTTCCGTCCGCCGTTCCCGGCGTGGTGACGGACACGTACAGGCCCGGGTTGTTCTGCTGGAGGATCTTGGCGGCGCCGATCTCGTTCTTGATGGCCCCGGTGTTCTCGTACTCCGGCTCTTCGAGGTCGAAGTCGACGGCGTGCAGCCCGTACTTGGTGATGACCTGCTGGTACGCGGCGGCCGTGGCGGCAGCGTCCGAGCAGGTCTGGCCGAGCTTGGTGCCGCCGTAGCCGCCGATCGAGATCGAGACGTCGCCGCCCTTGGAGCGGATGGTGTTGATGACCGACTGCACGGCGGTGTCCGAGGAGACCGCTGCCGTGCCGCCCCAAGTGGGCGAGCAGCCGCCGCCGTTGGGGGCGAGGACGAAGGCGAGCTGGAACGCCTTGAGGCCGGTCGCGTCCATGATGGCGGCCGCGTCCGGCGGATCGTTGTCCAGCGGCATCAGGTAAGGGGCGGCGGCGTACCACCGGTTGCTGAGCGCCGTGGTCGCGCCCGAGGCGCTGCCCGCGACGAGTGCGGTCGTGCCGACCGCGGCCAGGCTCACCGCGGCCGCCGCGCCGAGACCTGCGCGAAGACGTCTCACTGTGCCTCCAGAGGGGTGGGGGAACCCCAGCTTCCGGCGTCTGTCGCGGCCACGTCAACAACTTGGACTAGACCAAATAGGTCTTTGGACTAGACCAGACGAACTCTTTACCCGGGGAGCTTCCGCGGCGCTCCGCGCGGTCCCCGGCTCCGGCCGGGCGCTCGGAAATGGCACGCGCAGACATCTTGTCACTGAGTGACATCCGCTCCTACTCTCCAGATGTGACTCGGGAGTAACTAGCGGACATCGTACGGGACTTCGACGTCCGTTCCTGCCGAGCACGGACACAGGAACAAGGCGGCACGGAACAACGGGGAGACAGCACCGAACGGCGGAGCCGCAGCCACGAGCCCCCGGGCTCCGCCCAGCACGACCCTCACACCACACCGCCTCGCCCGGCGTCGTAGACGCACGGGTGGGCACCTCACCACGCGCCGCCCGGCCGACGGCGCGCGGCCGGTGCCTTCGTCCTGTCCACCTCCGCGACGCGTCCGGGCGTGGTCCCGCCCTGCCCGCGTCCGGATCCGTGTGCCGCCTTCCCCCCCTTCACCGGCCCGGAACGTCACCAGCGGTCCCGCGGTGGCGCCCGGCCGGTCTCCCCAGCCGGAAAACGGCGTCACTCCATGGACGCCGTCGGCCGCCCGCACGACCCCCACGTCTTGACGAAGCAGGAGTGAGCCGCATGGAACGACCCCACGACACCCGTACCCCACGCCCGGCGTCCGGCCCGAACCCCCACGCGGACCGGCCCCCGACCTCCCCCCGCCGCGGGGCCCTGGCACGCAACCGCGGCCGGGTCCTCGCCACCGCGCTCGCGGTCCTCGCCGCCCTCGGCGTCCAGGCGGTCCCCGCCGCCGGCGCGGACGCCGTGGTGTCCCGAGGCGTGACCATCCCCGCGTTCTACACCCCGCCCACGAGCCTCCCCGCCGCCAACGGCGCGCTGATCCGCAGCGAACCCCTCCCGCTCGCGCTCAGCCTGCCCGGCCTCGACGGTCCGCTCCCCGGCACCGCGACCCGGCTGATGTACAGGTCGACCGACTCCAACGGGCGTCCCGTCGCCGTGACCGGCGCCTACATCGAACCCACGGCCGACTGGAAGGGCGACGGCCCGCGCCCCCTCGTCGCCGTGGCCCCCGGCACCATGGGCCAGGGCGACCAGTGCGCCGCCTCCATGGGCCTCCAGCACCCGATCACCCTCAACGGCCAGACGGTCTCGGTCGGTTACGAGGACCTCGCCATCTACCGGCTCCTGGCCTCCGGCGCCGCCGTGGTCGTCACCGACTACGTCGGACTGGGCGCGACCGACCGGCTCCACACCTACGTCAACCGCCTCGACGGCGGACACGCCCTCCTCGACGCCGTCCGCGCGGCCCGCGGGCTGACCGGGGCATCGGTCACCTCCGCCTCACCCGTCGGCCTCTTCGGCTACAGCCAGGGCGGCGGCGCCAGCGCCTCGGCCGCCGAACTCCAGCCCACCTACGCCCCCGACATCACCCTGGCCGGCACCTACGCCGGAGCACCGCCCGCCAACCTCACCGAGGTCATCAAGGGCATCGACGGCAGCGCGCTGGCCGGTGCCCTGGGCTGGTCCCTCAACGGCTTCCTCCAGTCCGACCCCGACCTCCAGGCCGTCGCCGACGCGAACCTCAACACCGCGGGCAAGGCCGCGCTCACCGACCTCTCCACCATGTGCGTCGGCGACGCGATCCTCGGCTACGCGTTCAAGAACAGCACGTCCTGGACCAAGAGCGGCGAGTCCGTCAGCCAACTCGTCGCGCGCACCCCGGCACTTCAGGCCACCCTCGACGACCAGCGCATCGGCAACCTCAAGCCGGCCAGTCCCGTACGTCTGGTCACCGGCGTCCAGGACGACATCGTCCCGCACGCCCAGGCCCGTCAACTCGCCGTCGACTGGTGCCGCAAGGGCGCCGACATCACCTACGACGCCATCATCCTGCCGAACCTCGGCGACAAACTGCTCACCAACCACATGGCACCCCTCCTCACCGACCAGGGCGACGCCATCTCCTGGCTGACCGACCGGCTGGAAGGCCGGCCCGCCGGCTCCAACTGCTGGACGATGCCCCTCCAGCCCTGACCCACGCGGTGCGGGCCCGGCGCCGGACCACGGCGCCGGGCCCGTCCGGCCGCCCGTGTCCGATCCGAAAGACAAACGGTCGGCATCGCTCAACGAGGGCCTTTTGGCGGCAAAGCACCCTGAACACGCCCGGGGATTCCTAGGCTCGCCTCCTGTTTCTCAGGATCCGGGAGGACCCGCGTGCCGCAGCCCCATCGGACGAACGAGAACGATCTCGTCCTCCCCAGCGGTTTCGACGACATCGTCCGGGCGATCGACCGGTACGTCGTCGACCGCCGGACCGGCGTCCCCCACGGACAGCAGAGCGCCAGACACCGCCTGCCCGCCCTGCTCCTGACCCGCGAGCCCGCGGCCGAGACCGGCGCGGCGGCCACCGCCGCGACCGGAGCCGCGGCGCGGGACGAGGGACGGGGCGAGGCCGACCCGGCGCTCTCGGCCCTCGTCCACGTCTACCACCACCGTCTGGTGCGCCTGAACAGCGGCGGGACGGGCCACCTGGCCAGCCTCGCGCCCCACGCCATCGTCGACGAGGAACTGCTCGTCTGCGACCACCCGGGGGACGACGCCGAGGGGGGCGACGGCCCCCACGTACGCCTGCTGGACCGGGTCGCCAGACAACTGCGCACCACCATGCCGGACGGCTCCGGCACCCTGCGGCTCACGGAGTTCGACGCCTGTCTGTCGGTGCTGCGCGCCACCGTCCCCGACGGGGACGTGCGGGACGAACGGCGGGCGCTGCGCGACCGGATCTACGACAAGTACGCCTGGAAGTTCGGGTTCGCCGCCGAGGTCACCGCCCTCGGCGAGGAACTCGGCGCCCGGCAGTTGTCGGCCGTCACGAAGCTGGTGACCACACCGCTGGCCTGGCTGTGGCGGTGGTCGTACGGCGTACGTGTCGACCGAGGCGCCCGGTTCCGGTGGGTCGGCGGGATGCTGGACGAACCGGGGCGCAGCTTCCTCAACGCAGCCCTGTCCCTGCGTGACGCCCATCTGCGGTCCCGGGCCCAGGAGCGGGCCGACCGGGAGGCACCGCCGGCGGCCGGCGCCCCGGCGGCCTCGGCGAGGTCGGCCGTGTCCGCCGTCTCGGCCCGCGACGAGGCCGTGGTCCGCCAGATCCTGCTGACCGCGCTCATCCACGATCTGACACGGGCCGCCCGCCCGCCGGTGTGGAGCGCCCGCAGACCCCGGAGGCGATGGCCGTTCGTCCTGCTGCTGCCGACGGTCGGCGGCGACGAGTCGCCGAGCCGCAGACTCCTGAACTCCTTCTCCGCCGTGGCCGAGGAGACCGCCACCTGCCCCCTGCTCGTGCTGGGCGCGGCCACGGCGGACGTCCCGCCGTACGCCGTCGGCCTGTCCCGGCCCGCCGTCCCGAGCCAGAACGTCCGGCCGGGCGCCTACGGCGCGACCGCCCAGGCGGTGACCTCCGTGCTCGCCGCGGGTGCGTCCGGCCGGCCCGTCGAAGCCGTGCGCGCGGTGCCGCTGTCCCGGGTGCCCGACACCGGGACGAGTGCCGAACGGCCCGCGGTGCAGCGGACCGTGCGCTCCCGTGAGCGGCGCGGGAGCGACTGGCTGCGTCCCGGTGCCGCGGCCGTGGCCGTGCTGGCGGTGCTCGCGGTGGTCGCCGCCGGACTGACACGGGTGCCCGGGCTCGGCGGCACACGGCACCACCCCGCACCGAAGCCCGTGGCCGCCGCCGACACCTGGTGTCCCCGGGTCGACACGGGCGAGCGCGTGGGGATCACCGACGGCAGCGACGGATGCGACCTCGCGCACGGCCTGTACGCGGACGAACTCCGTTCCCTCGAAGCCCGGTTGGGCCGCCAGAACGCCAAGGTCGACCGGTCGGGGCCGTACCGGACCCTGGTCTTCTTCGCCCCGCTGAGCGTCGGCTCCGCGTCCCGCCGGACCGTGCCCACGGGTTTCCAGATGCTGCGGGGCGCCCTGCTCGCGCAGAAGCAGGTGAACGACCTGAACCTCAAGTCCCAGATGCCGATCCGGCTGCTCGTCGCCAACTCGGGGGAGTACTTCCACTTCGGATCGCGCGGCGGACTCAACAGGACCAACCACAGCCGCGTCGACGTGGCCCGCCTGATCGTCGACCGCATCCACCGCGACCACATCGCCGGTGTCATCGGCCTCACCCAGAGCCGGCCCGAGTCCCTCCAGGCCGCCGTCGAACTCGACGCCCAGGGGGTGACGGTCATCGGCACCGGCGTCTCGGGCCAGCCCATGGTCGAGGGAGACTCCCCGGTGTCGTACTTCCAGCTCTCCGCACCGGACGCCCGGGTCGCGCGCGTCATGGCGTCCTTCGCCCGGCGCTCGCCCCGGCTGGCGGCCCTGACCAAGGTGCCCGCGGGGCACACCGCGCCCGCCGCGGTGCTGGTCTTCGACCCGCACGACACCTACTTCAGCGCGGACCTGAAGAAGCGCTTCACCGACGCCTACGGTTCTGCCGGTCCGGTCTACCCCGTGCCGTACAGCGAATCGGGCAACGACAGCCAGACGACCTCCGTGGCGGCCGGTGTCTGCGCGCTGATCCACCGGACCGACGGCTTCGTCCTCTACGCGGGCCGGGCCGGCGTCATGTACGACCTGTTCTACTACCTCCAGAACGACAAACAGTGCCGCACGCACCAGGGCCGTATCGCCGTGATGGCCGAGAGCGCCGCCCCGAGCCTGGTGCTCCACCCGGAACTGATGGCGCAGCAGTACGGCTCCCTCAGCCTCTTCTACAACCAGTTCAGCCTGCCCGAGGCCAAGGGCACCTTCGCCACCGCCTTCCGGACGGCCTACCGGGTGTCCTCCGACAGCGACGCCGCCGCCGGCTACGACGCGCTGAACGTCTTCTTCAAGGTGATGAACGAGATCGCCGTCACCGACCCGCAGTTCACCCCCAGCGCCGTGGTCACCTTCCTCCAGTCGACCGGAGTCACCGACTACGTGGGCGAGTCGGGGATCATGACGTTCGGCAAGGGACACAAGTACCCGGTGAACAAGGAGATCGACATCCGGGAGATCACCGGGGACGGCACCAGGATCACCGACCTGACGTGCGGAGCCGTCGCCGCCCGCGAGGAGCCGGTGACGCGCTGGGGCCCGTCCGCGAACTTCCTCTGCCCCGAGGACGACTGACGCCACGTCACGGCGTGTGTCCGGACACGGACAGGAGGCAACCCTCCGGCATTCTCTTCCGTCCTCGTGGGACGGGGGAGCGCTTCGGGACCGACGGGGCGACGGGGGCGTATGCCGACCAGGAGGAGAAGAACCTTGTTCCGTGTCCGGCGCACAGGTGTGGTTGCCGCGGTGCTCGTCGCAGCGGTCGCGGGATCGCCAGGATCGACCCAGGCACAACAGAACACGGCGGACCCGGTGCGGTCCGTGAGACCCGTCGCGGACGCCGGCGGCGGACTCCCCGCCGGGTGGAGCGTCACCGGCCGGGGAGCGGTGCGCCAACTGGTCTGGCACGCGGACCGGCCGGTGCCCCTCAGCGACTCGGGCGTGGCCTTCTATTCCGGGGACCGCCTCCTCGGCCGCCCCGCCGGGTCGCCGGACGGCCGCACCTTCCGGCTCACCCTCGGCACGGCCCCGCTCGACGGACGGCCCGACCTCCGGGCGCGGACCGGCGAGCGGCGCCTGGACATCGCGGGATCCGGAAGCGGCATGCCCGCCGCTCCGGCCGGGTCGGGAGAACGGCCGGGGCTGTCGGCCACGCCCCCGACGCGATTACCGGTCAACGCCGTCGACCCCGGCAGGCCCGGTTCCTACCGGACGGCGACCGGCGACTACAAGCTCCCCTCGGTCCGGCTGCCCGGACTCGCCGAGCGCGTGGAGATGCACGCCGTGGTGGTCGCGCCCACCAACGCCCCCGGACACCGGCCGCTGGTCCTGTTCCTGCACGGCCGCCACGCCACCTGCTACACCGCCCGGGGCCGGGACACCAGCGGCGACTGGCCCTGCCGCGCGGGCGCCCGGCCCATCCCGAGCTACCGGGGATATCTCACCGACCAGAGACTGCTCGCCTCCCAGGGATACGTGACCGTGTCCATCGCCGCCAACGGCGTCAACGGACAGGACTACGCGGCGGAGGACGGCGGCGCACAGGCCCGCTCCTCCCTCGTACGGCAGCACCTGGCCCGCTGGGCCGACTGGGCCGCGCATCCGGCCTCCGCGCCCCCGATCGTGCGGCGCACGGCCCTCGCCGACCTCTCGCGCGTCCTGCTCGTCGGCCACTCGCGCGGCGGCGAAGGGGTGAACAGGGCCGCCATGGACAGCCTGTACGGCGCCCCGGCCGACCAGGACGGCTACCACGGGCCGGTGCGCTGGCACATCCGCGGCACCGTCCTCATCGGTCCCACGATCTTCGGCCAGAACCCCACGCCCGACGTGCCCTCGGCGACGATCCTGCCCGGCTGCGACGGCGACGTGTCCGACCTCCAGGGCGAGATGTACGTCGACGCGACCCGCGGGGTCAGCGGCGGGGCCGCCCTGCACAGCGCCGTCTACATGGTCGGCGCGGACCACAACTTCTTCAACAGCCAATGGACTCCGGGCCAGGCCGAGGCACCCGCGGAGGACGACTTCTGGAGCGGGGACACCC
This sequence comes from Streptomyces sp. NPDC127038, assembly GCF_042725875.1. NCBI lineage: Bacteria > Bacillati > Actinomycetota > Actinomycetes > Kitasatosporales > Streptomycetaceae > Streptomyces > Streptomyces sp. NPDC127038. The sequence goes on from NZ_JBHXDQ010000003.1 coordinate 140,246, forward strand.
CCGACCGGGTGTGCTCCCCGGGCACCGCGACCCGGCTGACGGCCCGTCAGCAGCAGGCCGCAGGCGCCACCTACATCGCCGCGGCCGCCCGGCTGTTCGTCGCGGGCGACGACCGGGCACGGCCACTGCTCGACGGTACGGGCCGGCGCGCGCCCTCCGCCGGTCCCGCGCGGGTGCTCACCCACGCGGTCGGCGGGCGCCGCACTCCGGCGTTCCTGCCCGACGGGGACGTGACCGTCTCCGGCGGCAGGCTGTGCGACGAGGTGACCGAGGTCGTCTCCGCGGCCTGCCTCGGCTCCGGCCGGAGCGGTGTCTCGCCGCACTTCGCCTCGTGGGCGCCCTCGCGGGAGCCGGGCCGGCGGGCCGTGGCCCTGCGCTGGACGGCGGCCGGCTCCCCGGCCGTGGTCCGGTCGGCGAGCCCCGTCCGGCTCACCGGCTCCAGGGAGCTGGCGCTGCGCCTGATCGTTCCGCCGGACTCCGGGGACACCCGGTTCGACATCGGGCTGACCGACACCTCCGGCCGCCGGGCGGTCCTCGGACGGGTCCGGCTCGACGGCCTGCCCGGGACCGGCCGCACCGCCTCCTACTGGGGCCAGGAGGTCCGGCTGCCGCTGACCGCCGCCGTGCGCGCGGGAGTCGATCTGCGCCGGGTGAGGTCCCTGTCGGTCGTCCCGCGCACCGGCTCGGGCCAGGCGTGGCTCGTCGACTCCTGGGGGTGGCGGGCCGGCACCCCCGCGGTGCGGGCCGCGGACCTCGCACGTGTCGACATCGGCCGGACGACCGTCGCCGAGGGCGACTCGGGCGTGCGGACGTACCACGTGCCGGTACGGGTCAGCGGGCACGGCAGCGGCACGGTCCGGCTGTTCGTCGCCGATCCGGAGACCGGCCGGACCACCGCGCGCGAGGTGACGGTACGGCCCGGCGGCCCGACGCCCGTCGTGCCGGTCGAGGTCCGGGGCAACACGCGCTACGGCTACGACGTGTCCCACGACGTCTTCGTGAAGGCGGTCCACGGCACGGTGGCCGGTGCCTACCGGGGCGGGGTCACCGCGCGCGACGACGATCCGGTGCCCGCCGTCGAGGTGACCCCGGCGGCCGCCGAGGCCACCGAGGGCGGAAACCTCACCTGGCGGGTGTCGCTCTCCGCCGCGGCCGACGTGGAGATCTCGGCCGACGTCGTCGTCCTGCCCGTCACCTCGGGGACCGAACTGTCCACCACGGACGTCGACTCCCGCTGGCTGGCCAGGTATTCCGCGGAGGGGCCGCTCCCGTCGCGGCCGCTGTCCCGGCTGCGCGGACTCTCGCTGTACGCCGATGTCCCGCCCGGCCGGACGAGCACCGAGATCACCGTCCCGATCGCGACGGACGCCGTGACCGAGCCCGCGGAGAAGGTACGGCTGCGGCTGGAGCTCTACGACGAGCAGACCGGCACCCGGCGCGACGGACCGGAGTTCACCGGGACGGTGCACGACCCGGCGTAGCCGGCGCGGGCCCGACGGTGCCGGCCTCTCCGGGAGGCCGGCACCGTGATGTGCGGAACTGCGCCGCCTCTCACGGTCGTTGCCTTTCGTCCGCGTCGGCCCGGAATGGGCTTCCACGCTGTCTTTCGACGACCTCCCGAAGGGCTTTCGGCGTCACGTTCGGTCAGAGTCCGGTGGCACAGCGAAGGGTTCCCGGCGATCTTGGTGCCTGGGGTGAACCGCGTCTGATCACCGTCGTGTTGGCAGTAGGCTCAACCTGCTGCGGCGCCCCGATGATCACTCTGCTCGGTAGGCACCGAGCCGTGGCGATCGACGAGAACCCAACGGCGTGAGGATGAAGCACAAGTGCTGATAGCGGGGCGGTATCGGCTCCAGACCACTCTCGGGCGGGGCGCGATGGGGGAGGTGTGGCGGGCCCACGACGAGATGATCGGCCGGTCCGTGGCCGTCAAACTGCTTCTCTCCCAGGACGCCGACCCGACGGCCGCGGCCCGGTTCCGTCTGGAGGCCCAGACCGCGGGTCTGCTCAACCACCGCCACGTGGTGGGCGTCCTGGATTTCGGGGCCTTCGACAACCGGCTGTTCCTCGTGATGGAGCTGGTCGAGGGCGACAGCCTCGCCAACGTCCTCACGGGCGCCGGGACGCTCCCCGCCGACCGGGTCGCGCGGATCGCGGCCGAGTCCGCCGCGGGGCTGGCCGCCGCCCATCAGCAGGGCATCGTGCACCGCGACATCAAGCCCGGCAACCTGCTCCTCGACGCCGAGGGAAGCGTCAAGATCGGCGACTTCGGCATCGCCCGCTTCATGGACGATCCGGCGGGCGGCCTGACCGCGACCGGGCAGATCGTCGGCACCAGTCTGTACCTGGCCCCCGAGCGGGCCCTCGGCAAGACCGCGGGACCGCCCTCCGACATGTACTCCCTGGGCTGCGTCCTGTACCAACTCCTCACCGGGCGGCCGCCGTTCCAGGCGGGCAGCCCCGTCGCGGTCCTGCACCACCACCTCGACTCCATCCCCACTCCGCCGCGGGAGCTCGGCGTCGATCTGCCGCCCGCCTTCGAGAACTACCTCCTCAGCCTGCTCGCCAAGCAGCCCGAGGACCGGCCCACCGCGCTCCAGGCGGCCGCCTGGTACGGCTCGGGCGCCTGGCAGGGACGCCCGGAGCCGCTCCCGGCCGTGACGCCGGAGCCGCGCCGCCACCGGCAGGACATCAGGGCCGCGGGCCCCGCAACCACGTACGCCCTGCCTTCGGTGGTCCGGGACACCAACGGCGGCGGCCGCCGCTCACGCCGGCGCCAGCGCTCGGGAGCCGCCGAACTCCTCGCCGACCGGCGAAGACTCGTGGGGGCGGCGGCCGGAGCCGTGGTCTTCCTGCTGGCCGTGCTCGTGGGCGTGGCGATGTTCTCGCCCGACAGCAGCTCCGCCGAGACCCCGGAACCCGGCTCGACCGCCGGGGTGAACACCTCCGCGCCCGCCGCCACGGCCCCGGCAGGCCCTTCCGCCGGCTCCTGACCGGCCGGGCGCCGACGCGGCCTCCCCCGCCCGGAGGCGGGCGTCCGGGCGGCGGTCGCGGGCTCGGGAGCGGGTGCGTCGAATGACATAACTCCCCTGTATTTGTGCGGAGTTCGTCGATCTGGCACATGTGAGACGTGGCGCTTTCGTGCCATCGGCTCGCTGTTCCCGGCGCAGGTACGGGGCCGGTAGAAAGCCTTCCATGATCTCCCGCATACCTCCCCGCCCAGGCGGTCGACGGTCGCTCGCGGCCGTGGCCGGTGCCCTCGCGGTTCTGACGTCCCTGGCCGCGCCGCCCGGTCTCGCCGCAGCCGACACGTCCTCAGTCGCCTTAGGTCCGAGCCCCGTTGCGTCCACCGGCGCCGGACGGCACACCGTCACCCTCCTCACCGGTGACGTCGTCCGCGTCGACGGTCCCTCCGGGGGCCCGCAGACCGCCGACGTGACCCGCCCGCCCGGGGCCCTCGGGGGCGTGCGCACCGAGACCGTGGGCGGCGACCTCTACGTCTACCCGGACGAAGTGCTGCCCTACCTGGCCGCGAACCGGCTGGACCGGCGGCTGTTCGACGTCACCGCCCTGATCGAGCAGGGGTACGACGACGCGCACAGCGACGGCATCCCGCTGATCCTGGGCTACGGCTCCAAGGCGACGCCCTCCACGGAGGCCACGCCCGGAGGAGCCACCCGGGTCCGCGACCTGCCCGCCATCCACGCCAGGTCCGTACGCGCGGCGAAGAAGCGGGCCCGCGCGCTGTGGCGTTCCGTCGCACCCGCGGCCTCCGCGCGGGCCTTGAAGGCGGGTTCGGAGTCCGCCGCGCCCCGGCTCGGGGACGGACTGTCCAAGATCTGGCTGGACGGCCGGGTCAAGGCGACCCTGAAGGACAGCACCGCGCAGATCGGCGCACCCGACGCCTGGGGCAAGGGCCTGGACGGCAAGGGCGTCAAGGTCGCCGTGCTGGACACCGGAGCCGACTTCGACCACCCCGACCTGAACGGCCGGATCTCCGCGTCGCAGAGCTTCGTGCCCGACGAGACCGTCCAGGACGGCCACGGCCACGGCACCCACACCGCCTCCACCGTGGGCGGCAGCGGAGCGGCCTCCGACGGCGCCGAGAAGGGAGTGGCGCCCGGCGCGGACCTGATGATCGGCAAGGTGCTCTCCAACAGCGGCTACGGCCAGGACTCCTGGATCATCGCCGGCATGGAGTGGGCCGCCGGGCACGGCGCCAAGGTCATCAGCATGAGCCTCGGCTCCTCGGACCCCTCCGACGGCACCGACCCCATGAGCCAGGCGGTGAACCGCCTCACCGACGAGACCGGGGCGCTCTTCGTGATCGCGGCCGGCAACTCCGGCAGCGAGGCGTCCCTGGGCAGCCCCGGTGTCGCGGACGAGGCGCTCACCGTCGCCGCCGTCGACGCCGGCGACAAGCGCGCGTCCTTCTCCTCCCAGGGCCCGCGCCTGAACGACTACGCCCTCAAGCCCGACATCTCCGCCCCCGGCGTCTCCATCCTCGCCGCCAAGGCGGGCGGCAGCGCGGCCACCGGCTGGTACCAGTCGATGAGCGGTACCTCCATGGCGACCCCGCACGTCGCGGGCGCCGCGGCGATCCTCGCCCAGGAGCACCCGGACTGGAAGGCGCCCCAGCTCAAGGACGCGCTGATGAGCACGTCCGAGCAGTTGCCCAACTACACGACGTACCAAGTGGGTTCGGGCCGCGTCGACCTCTCCGCCGCGACGGCCGCAACGCTCACCGCGACCGGCTCGGCGTACTTCGGCATCGACTCCTGGCCGCACGCCGACAGCACGCCGGTCGACCGCACGGTGACCTACACCAACACCGGCGACTCCGACACCGAACTGCACCTCGCGCTGAACGCCTCCGTCGCGGGCGGTCCGTACGACACCGACCCGACCGCGGGCAAGGGCACCCCGGCCCCCGACGGGATGTTCACGCTCTCCGCAGACACCCTGACCGTGCCCGCGCACGGCACCGCGACGGTCACCGCGACCGCCCGGCCGGCCCTCGGCGCCGACGGCCGCCGCTACCTCGGGCAGATCACCGCCACGGACGGCTCCGGTGCCACGCTCGCCCGCACCCAGGTCGGCCTGTACCGGGAGGACACCCGCCACACCCTGCACATCACCCTGAAGGACCGCTCCGGCAACCCGGCCGCAGGCTGGGTCGAGATCCAGCGCCTCGGCAGCACCGAGGACCCGTACAGCGCGACCGTCGACGACAGCGGCAAGCTCGACCTGCGCATGCGCGAGGGCACGTACAGCCTCCTGACGTATCAGGACGTGGCCGGCAGCCACGGCCCCGACTCGCTCGGCATGGCGCTGATGGGCGACCCGGAGGTCGTCCTCGACCAGGACCGGACCGTCGACCTCGACGCGAGCCGCACCCGTGAGGTCACCGCCGAGGTCCCGCGCCGGACCGAGGACCGCGCGCTGTCCATGAACTGGTACCGCGCGGACGGCCAGGCCGCCAACTCCTACGGCGTCGGCGCCGTGGAGGTGCAGTACCTGCTCGACTCCGCCTACGACAGCATGTTCGTGCTGCCCACCCGCAAGGTGACCCAGGGCACCTTCGAGTACGAGACCCGCTGGCGCAAGGCACTCCCGCTGCTCACCGTCACCGACGACGGCAGGCCCGTCCCGGTGATCACCCAGACCGGCTCCGCGCGGTACGACGGACACAAGCGGCTGCCGGCGGTGTACGCGGGCACCGGAACCCCCGCCGAGTACACCGGGCTGGACGTCAAGGGCAAGGTCGCGCTGGTGACCCGCTCGGACGCGCTCACCGGCGCACAGCGGGCGCAGGCGGCGGCCGACGCCGGGGCGGCTCTGCTGCTGGTCGTCGACGACCGGCCGGGCAAGCTGATCGAGTCCGTCGGCGGCACCATGCCCGTGTTCTCCGTGACCGCCCGCGACGGCGCCCCGCTGATCGCCGGCGCCAGGCGCGGCCGGCTGCGGCTGGACGTCGAGGGCGTGCCCAACTCCCCTTACGTCTACGACCTGTCCGACCCGCACCCCGGCCAGATCCCGTCCACCGGGCTCACCTACCGTCCCCGTCCCTCCGAACTGGCCACGGTGGAGATGCGGTTCCACGGCGCCACGCCCACCCAGAGCGGCGAGTGGAGGTCCGGCTTCCGTCCGTACCGCAAGTACGGCTTCGGGTACCTGCTGCGCCAGGACATGCCCGCCACCCGCACCGACTACGTCTCGGCGCAGGCGGGGACGCAGTGGGTGGAGACCTCGGGCACAGGCCCGGGAATGCTGCTGTCGAGCCAGAGCACACGCACGACGTACAAGCCCGGTTCGTTCCAGGTCCGCGACTGGTTCAAGCCGGTGACGCACCCCGCCAACGGAGGCACCTACTGGTGGTCGCAGCGGCAGAAGACCTCGCTCGCCTTCAACGTCCAGCCCTGGTCCGACAGCGGTGACGGCCACGGCGGCGTCATCCAGAGCAACGGTCCGGCGAAGGTCAGCCTGGCGGTCTACCAGGACGGCACCCTGCTCAGGACCATCGGCTCTTCGGCCCTCACCATCTCCCGCCCGCCGACCACACCGTCGGTCTACACCCTCGACCTGACCGCCGACCGCGACGCGGCCACCTACCGGTTGTCCCCCCACACCCACACGGTGTGGCAGGTGAAGTCCGACCCGGTCACCGACCCCACGGTGATCGACCGGGTGGCGGTGATGCAGATGGACTACGGCGTCGACACGGATCTGGCGGGTGACGCTCGTGGCGGCCGCCAGACGCTCCGTCTCACCCCGCACCACCTCGACGGCGCCGCCGGCGCCGGGAAGATCCAGGGCGCGACGCTGTCGGTGTCGTACGACGACGGCACCACCTGGCAGCCGGTCAAGGTCACCGGCAAGTCCGGTACCTGGACCGCCTGTTACGAGGCCCCGCACCACGGCTATGTGTCGCTGCGGGCCGAGGGCTGGGACGACGCGGGCAACCGCATCACCCAGGAGGTGATCCGCGCCTACGGTCTGAAGTAGTCCGCGCACGGAGGCCGTCGCCCCGAACCGTCGCCCGTCCAGGGACCGCCGGGGCGACGGCCTCCGTCACAAGGGGCCTCCGTCGCGAGGGGCCCCGTGCCGAGGGGCCTGCGCGGTGACGGAGGCCCGGTTCGGGACCGGGACGGCCGCCTTCGGCCGGACCGGGCAACCAATTCGGGTGCTCGGCCGTCCTTTGGACGAGGATCCCGGACGGGAGGCGCCCATGGGCCTGGTGCGTGCATTGCTGCCGCTGTCGCGTGCGGCGGCCCGGCTGAGCCCCGGGCCGGGCGGACGGCTGCTCGGGGCCGCCCTGACGCGCTGCGTGGCCCCCTACTGGGTGCTGCTGCGACCGCCCCCGCCGCTGCGCCGGCTGGCCTGGGCCGAGGAGGCGACGGCCGTCTACGGGGCGCTCGCCGGCACGGACCGCGCCCGCACGCGGGACCGGGACCTGCTGGCCCGCAGCCTGGTCTGGCACGCCTACACGCTGGTGCTCGTCCAACGATGCGAACAGGCCTGCGCGGCGCTGGACGCGGCCTCGGACGTGTCCGGCGCGCGGTGGCCGCCGGCGCAGCGGGCCATCGCCCTGCATCTGCGGGCGCAGGCGCGGTTCGGCCTGGCGCGGCTGGACGAAGCGCTGGGCTCGGCGGGGGAGTGCGTGGCCGCCTACCGCCGGCTCGCCCCCACCCGGCGGGACCGGACGCTCGGCGGTCTGCCGGGTGCGCTGCGCACCTACGCCCTGGTGCTGGCCGCCCAGCACCGCACGGAGGAGTCGGTTGCCGCCTACGAGGAGTGCACGGCACTGCTGCGGGACATGTCCGTGCGGCAGTTGAGCCACGCGGTCCTGGTCCGGGTCCGGGCGCTGTGCGAACTCACCTTCGGACTGGCGGCGTTGGGCCGCTACGAGGAGGCGCTGTCCGTGGGCCGGGAGGCCCGGGACGCCGCCGACCCGCTCATGCTGCGGGTCGCGCCCGAGATCGTACGGCCGTTGAGGGTGCGGCTCTTCGCGGACCTGGCCCGATCGCTCCAGGTGACCGGGGACCTGCCCGCGGCCCGTGCCACCGCCGCTGAGGCCGTGGCCGAGGCCCGGACCCTGGCGGGCCGGGACAGGGCGTCGGGTGAGCCCCTGCTCGTCATGGCGCTCGACCGCCTGGGCGACCAGTACGAGGAACTGGCGGACCGGCCCGCGGAGTCGGCCGCCCGGCGGGAGGCGGCCGATCTGGCCGCCGCTCTCGCCGCCGAACGGCCGGCCGCCCACGACCCGCTCCTCGGCGTCTGCCTCGACCGGCTGGCCGAATGCCACAGGGCGGCGGGCGACCGGCGCGATGCGGTCCTGGCGGGGGAGGGCGCCGTGGCCGCCTACCGGCGCGCGGCGGATCTCGACCCCACCGCCTACGATCCTCAACTCGCCAGGGTGCTGGCGGACTTGAGCCGGTCGCGGCTGGAGGACGAGGACCCCGAAGGCGCGGCCGTGGCCGCCCGGGAGTCGGTCGCCCTCACCCGCCGTCTGACCGAGTCCGACTGGACGGCCCATCACGTCCTGACCGCCCGCCGTCTGCGGGTGCTGGGCAGGGCCCTGCGCGGGGCGGGCGACCACGGGGCGGCCGTCGCCTGCTACACGGAGTCGGAGTCCATCCTCATCGACGAGTCGGCGGGGCCCGAGGGCGTCCGGTACACGGCCTCGCTGGCCGCCGCACGGCTCGGTCTCGCGCTCACCCTCGACGCCGAGGCGCAGGCCCGGCTGGCCGAGGGCCGGACCGACGACGCGGTGGCCGCGCTGCGCTCCCTGCTCGCGCTCACCCGCCGTACCGAGCAGGCGGACGTCCACGCCCGCTGTGTGGCCTCGTTCGCCGACGCCCGCGCGGAGTACCCGGACGTGGTCCGGCAGGCCTGGACCCGGGCGACCGGGCAGGGCTTCCCGACGTTCGTGTACCGGTGGTCCGCGGCCGTGAGCGGGGAGCGGCCGCCGGGCGCGACCTGAGCTGCGGCGGCCGATCGGGCGGATCCCCGACAGACCGGGCGCATCACGGCAGGGAAGCGGAACGCTCCTTCTTAAGTGCGGGTTAAACGCGTCTTAAGCAACCATGGGTGCGGTCGGCCGCCATAAGTAACCGCAGGTCAGGGCGATTTGGCGGACGCCGGTGGCAGTTGGCCTCTCAACGACCCGTGCGTAGCATCGGGGCTCACCGGTGCCGCCCATCGCTTCCGGAGAGCGCTCTCACGCTGTCGCCCTCCTCGCTCACCCGCTCGTTCGACCGCACGGCGGACGGGGCTCCGCACGGGTCCACACTCCCCACAGCCGCACAGACAAGGGGTGTTCAGTCATGGCTGTTCATCGCGCACGCCGTTGGTCCCTCGGAGGGCTCGCGTTCCTGCTCGCCACGGGTGTCGCCGGTGGTGTCCTGTTCACCACCACGGGTCCCGCCGCGAACCGGGCCCACGCCGCCTCGGTCACGCAGACCTGGTCCGACGAGTTCGACGGAGCCGCCGGGAGCGCGCCGAACTCCGCCAAGTGGACGCTGGAGACCGGTGGTTCGGGCAACGGCAACCACGAGCTCCAGTACTACACGAAGAGCACCGACAACGCCGCCCTCGACGGGAACGGCCACCTGGTCATCACCGCCCGCAAGAACGGCGACAGCGGCCTCCAGTGCTGGAACGGCACCTGCCAGTACACCTCGGCCCGGCTCAACACCGCGCAGAGCTTCACCCAGGCGTACGGCCACTTCGAGGCCCGTATCAAGGTGCCGCGCGGGCAGGGCGTGTGGCCCGCGTTCTGGATGCTGGGCGACAACCTGGGCAGCGTGGGCTGGCCCAACAGCGGCGAGATCGACGCCATGGAGAACGTCGGCAACGAACCCGGCACCGTGCACGGCACCATCCACGGCCCCGGCTACTCCGGCGCCGGCGGCATCGGCGCCGCGTACACCCTGCCCAACGGCAAGGCCTTCGCCGACGACTTCCACGTCTTCGCCGTCGACTGGAGCCCCAACGCCATCACCTGGTCCGTGGACGGGCAGGCCTACGAGACCCGCACGCCGGCCGACGTGAACGGCAACAAGTGGGTCTACGACCACCCGTTCTTCATCATCCTGAACTTCGCGGTGGGCGGTGACTGGCCCGGCAGCCCGAATTCCGCCACCTCCTTCCCGCAGACCATGACCGTCGACTACGTCCGGGTCACCGCCGCGGACAGCGGCAAGCCCACCACCGGGACCGGCACCACCGGGGCCATCAAGGGCATCGGCGGCATGTGCGTGGACGTGGCCGGTGCCTCCAGCGCCGACGAGACGCCGATCCAGCTCCACAACTGCAACGGGGCCGACGCCCAGAAGTGGACCGTCGGCACCGACGGCACCGTACGGGCCTTGGGCAAGTGCCTCGACGTACGTGCCGCGTCGACCGAGAACGGCGCCGCGGTCCAGCTCTACGGCTGCAACGGCACGAAGGCGCAGCAGTGGAACCTCGACTCCGCCGGAGCGCTGACGAACTCCGGCTCGGGCAAGTGCCTCGACGCGAAGGACAACTCGTCGGCGGACGGCACCCGGCTCCAGATCTGGACCTGCTCCGGAACGGCCAACCAGAAGTGGACCCTCGGCTGACGAGCCGCCAACCCGCCCAGCCCCGCAGGGCATCCGTACCCCATCGCGTGAATCCGGCCGCTTCCCCCGGCGGCCGGCCCCGCACTTCCCCCGCCGCCTCCCCGAGGCGCGAGCACCAAGGAGCACACCTCATATGACGCCCCGTCACCAGCGGAACCTGACCCGTCGCAAGACGCTGTTCGCCCTCGGCGGCGCGGCCGTCGCCGCACCCGCCGTCGCGGCGATAGCGCCGTACGCCATGGCCGGGCAGACGCGCGCCACCACCAAGGCCGCCGCGGGCTCGCTCCCGCTGACGATCGTCAACAACAGCGGTTCGTTCTCCAACGCGTCGGTGCACGTGTACATCGTCGGCAACCAGAACGGGAAGCAGGTCCGCGTCACCCAGGACGGCAGGCTCGTGCCGGTCGCCCTGTCGGACAACGGCGCGGACGGGTTCACCGACTACGCGCTCACGCTGGCCAAGAGCGGCGAGACGAAGATCAGCCTCCCCTTCATGTCGGGCCGCATCTATGTGTCGCTGGGCGCGAAACTGAAGTTCAAGGCCGTCAAGGACGGCAACGGCAACGCGGCCCTCCAGTTCCCGGCCGGCTGGGTCAAGTCCGACCCCAGCTTCCGGGTGCTCCACGACTGCGCCGAGTTCACCTTCAACGCCTCCGGCATGTTCTGCAACACCACCATGGTCGACATGTTCAGCGTGCCCATGAACATCCGGCTGACCGGGGCCAAGCAGCAGACCACCGGCGCCGTCCGGGCCGGCGGTCGGGCCGCCGCGTTCGCCGCGATCAAGCGGAACGCGGACTTCGCGCCCCTCGTGGTCGACAACCTCCGCATCATGGCCCCGGGCCACGGTCTGGACGCGGGCCTGTTCGCCAAGGACTACCTCGCCCCGTACATCGACCAGGTGTGGAGCACGTACACCGGCAAGAACCTGACCGTCAAAACCAACGCGGGCACGTTCACCGGCCGGGTGCGCGGGGACCGCTTCACCTTCACCGGGCCCGCCTCCGTGTCGTTCGCCAAGCCCTCCACCCGGGACGTCCTCTTCTGCGACGGCAACCTCGCCGCGCCCAACGACGGCACCACGGGACCGGTGGCCGCCGTGCTCGGCGCCGGGTTCAACCGCTCCACCCTGCTCAGCAACCCGGCACAGCCGACCACCAAGGCGGCGGACTTCTACCGGACCGCGCTCACCAACCACTACTCCAAGGCCGTTCACGCGGCCACCGTGGACGGCAAGGCCTACGGCTTCGCCTTCGACGACGTCGCCGACTTCGCGTCCTTCATCCAGGACACCGCCCCCACGGCGATGCGCCTGACCCTGTCGCCCTTCTAGAGCCCCCGGAGCCCCTCGCCCCCCCGCCGTCCGGGCGGGGCGCGAGGGGCTCCGGTCGCGCGTCGGCGCTGAGCGAATATGGTGGAACTCTGACAAACCAGAATGTTCAGGTGGTTAACGGTATACGGAAGTGTCATGGTTTCATCGCTGGGCGGACGTGACCGACCGGACCCGGAACTGGACAAGGCCGTGCTCGGAGCGCTCTTCTCCGAGTCGACCGTCGGGCTGCACGTCTTCGACACACGGCTGCGCCTGGTGCGCTTCAACACCGCCGCCCGTTACGTCAGGGCGTTCGCCCTGGACCAGGCCCTGGGGCGCCATCCCCGGGAGTGGGCCGGTGACTTCTACTCCGGCCCCTACGAGGCGATCCTGCTCCAGGTGCTGGACACGGGCGTGGCCGCGCTGGACGTGGAGGTGCGCGGCCATCTGAGGCCCGACCAGCCCGAGCTCGTGCTGTCGCTCTCCTGCTTCCGCCTGGAGGACTCCGCCGGGGGCGTCATGGGCCTCGCGACGGCGGTCGTGGACATCACGGAGCGGACCCGCGCGGCCGAGCGCCTGGCGCTGCTGGAACGGGCGGGCGGGCGCATCGGCACGACGCTCGACATCTTCCGTACGGCCCAGGAGTTCGCCGACGAGATGGTTCCCGCGCTGGCCGACACGGTGGTGGTCGAGGTCCTGGACTCCGTCCTGCGCGGCGACGTCGGCGAACCTGGCACCGTCCTGGAGTACGGGGCCCTGCGGTGCACCGGCCGCCGCTCCGCCGACCACGAGGCCGAGCGGTACCTGCCCTCCATCGGCGAGGCGGTCGGCCTCGCCGCCGCGACCCCCTTCGCGCAGTGCCTCTCCGACCTCGGTCCCCGCCTCCTGGAGCGGCTGGGCGCGGAGGCGGACTGGCTCGCGCGGGAACCGGTGCGCGGGCGTCGTCTGACCGAGGCCGGCGCCCACTCGCTGCTCGTGCTGCCGCTCGTCGCCCGCGGATCGGTGATCGGGGTGGCCCACTGCTACCGGAACCGCACCGCGTACCCCTTCGACGGGGGCGAGCTCGCGCTGGCCGCCGAACTCGCCGACCGCGCGGCCCTGTGCCTGGACAACGCCCGCCTGTACGCCAGGGAGCGCTCGGCCGCCCGGATCCTCCAGCTCAGTCTGCGGCCGGCCCGGGTCCTCGGACACGGCGCCGTGGAGACCGCCCACAGCTACTGCCCGCTCGGCGCGGGCGGCGACTGGTTCGACGTGATCCCGTTGTCCGGGGCGCGGGTGGCCCTGGTGGCGGGCGACACCGCGGGCACCGGCCTGGAGGCCGCCGCCACCATGGGCGAGGTACGGGCCGCGATCAGCGCGCTGGCCGTCCTCGACCTGGCACCCGAGGAACTCCTGGAGCGGCTGCACGACCTGGTGACCAGGCTGCACGGAGAGCGTCCCCCGCCCCCGGACGCACCGGCGGACGACGAACGCCGGGACACCACGTGCCTCTACCTCGTCTACAGCCCCGTCACCCGCCGGTGCTCCGTCGCCGCCGCCGGGCATCCGCCCCCGGTGCTCGCCCTGCCCGACGGCACCGTCGAGTACGCCGTGACCCCCACCGGACCGCCCCTGGGCCGGGGCCTGGCGAAGTACGACTCCGCCGAGTTCGAGGTCCCCGAGGGCAGCGTCCTGCTGCTGTCCAACAGCGCGCTGCTGCGTGCCGTGTCCGACGATCCGCAGGAACAACTGGACCGGGCCGGCGACGCGTTGCGGCCGACGCACCGGCCGCTCCAGGAGATCTGCGACGAGGTGCTCTACAAACTGGCCCCCGAGGAGCCGGACAACGACGCCGTCCTGCTGCTGGCGCGCACCCGCGCCCTGGGGCCCGGCCAGGTCGCCTCGTGGACGCTGCCCAACCACCCGGCGTCCGTCTCCGAGGCCCGCGCCCGCACCGAGCGCGCCCTGACGGCCTGGGGCCTGGAACAGCAGGCCTTCACCGTCACCCTCGTGGTCAGCGAACTCGTCACCAACGCGGTCCGCTACTCGGACGGCCCCATCGAGGTCCGGCTCATCCTCGACGGCCGGGTCCTCGTGTGCGAGGTGACGGACGACAGCAGCACCGTGCCGCACCTCCGGCACGCCGAGGAGGTCGACGAGGGCGGCCGGGGCCTCTATCTCACCTGGCAGGTCAGCAGGCGCTGGGGGACCCGGCCGGAGAACCGGGGGAAGACGATCTGGGCGGAGGTCGCGCTGGGCGAGGACGGCTGAGCGCCGCGCGGGCGGGACCCGGCAGCTGGCCGTGTCGTCCGGCCCGGTCGGCGGGGCCGTCCGTTACGCTCGCAGCGCCATACCGGGCCCGAGGTTGCGGAGGACACGACGGCGGGGATCAATCGCGAGCGCGTCGTCAGGACGCTGACGTTCTGGCTGCGTCCCGCGTTCGCGCTGCGCGTCCTCAACCGGTTCCAGAAGCTCGTGGGCTTCGACCGCTCGATGGCCCTCGCGTCCAGCGCCCTCACCGCGCTCATCCCGCTCACGATCCTCATCGGTGCCCTGCTGAGCAGCTTCTCGGACTACGACGCCGCCGACCGGATCGTCCAGCGCTACGGTCTCACCGGGCAGGGCGCCGACGCGGTCAAGTCGCTCCTGGACCCGGCCGAGAGCGCCGGCGCGAGCGTTGGCGTGTTCGGGAGCCTGTTCCTGGTCATCTCCGTGCTGAGCTTCGCGCGCGCCTCGCAGCGGCTGTTCGAGCAGACGTGGGAACTGGCCCCGCTGAGCGTCCGCAACACCAGGAACGGGCTGTGGTGGATCCTCGGGCTCGGCGGCTACGCGGTCGTCACCGGGTGGCTCCACGCGGTCCTCGGGGCGAGCAAGTTCGGGGTGGTGGCCTCGGCGTGCGAGATCCCGGTGAGTGTCGCCTTCCTGGTCTGGACCGGATGGCTGCTGTCCGCGAAGCGGATCTCCTGGCGCGACCTGCTGCCCTTCGGCGTCACGGCCGCCGTGCTGACCGCCCTCTACTCGGTGGGCGCGTCCGTCTACCTGCCGCGCCTGTTCAACTCCTACGCCGGGCGCTACGGGGCGATCGGCGCCGTCTTCGCGATGATCTCGGCGCTGTTCGCCGCGATGTTCGTGATCGTCTCGGCGGCGGCCCTCGGACGCGAGATGCGTGACGAACTCGACCGGATCCGCGTGGGCGACCGGCCCTCGGACGACGAGGTCCGCCGCGAGTGGGACAGCGTCGTCGAACAGGCCCGGTCGCGCTGGCGCACCACCCGCGAACAGGTCTCCTCCCGGCGGCGGTCGAAGGACGCGAAGGACGCGAAGGACAAGGACCGGAAGAAGAAGGACACGTAGAAGCGGTGCGGCGATGAGGCGTTGGGGCTACGTCGCGCGGGCGACGAGCAGGGCGACGTCGTCGTGGTCGTCGGGGTTGCGCAGACCGTACAGGAGCAGGTCGCAGATCTCCTCCAGCGGCCGGTCCGGCTCGTCGAGGTACCCGAGGAGCACGTTCAGCCGGTCGTCGATGGGATGCAGCCGGGTCTCCACGAGACCGTCCGTGTAGAGGACGAGCAGGTCACCGGTGTTCACCTCGAACGTGGTGGTCTCGAAGGGGACGCCGCCGATGCCGAGGGGGGCGCCCGAGGGCAGGTCCAGCAGGGTGGCGGCGGAGCCGGGCCGGGCCAGCGCGGGCGGCATGTGTCCCGCGTTGGCGATGCGGCAGCGCTTGGTGTGGGGGTCGTACACGGCGTAGAGACAGGTGACGATGTAGTGCTCCAGGTCGCATGTGATCTTGTCCAGGTGGTGCAGCACCTCGCCGGGGTCGAGATCCAGGTCGGCGTAGGCGCAGGTCGCCGTGCGCAGCCGGCCCATGGTGGCGGCGGCGTCGATGCCGTTGCCCATGACGTCGCCCACCACCAGCGCCGTCCGGTCACCGGCCAGCGGGATCATGTCGTACCAGTCGCCGCCGACCTCGCTGGTGGACTGGGCCGGCTGATAGCGGGACGCGACCTCCAGGCCGGTCAGGTGCGGGGGCCGCTCGGGCAGCAGGCTGCGCTGGAGCGTGACCGCGGTGTTGCGCACGCTCTGGAACCAGCGGGCGTTGTCGATGGCCACGGCGGCACGGGTGGCCAGCTCACCGGCGAGCACCACGTCGTCCTCGTCGAAGGGGAGCGGATTGCGGGTGCGCTTGAGGTCGAGCGCACCGAGCACCTCGCCGTGCGCGATCAGCGGCACCGCGAGGTACGAGTGGACGCCGGCCTGCGCCAGCAGGGCCGTGCCCTCGGCGTCCCGGGCGATCCGCGGCAGATCGCGTTCGCCGACGTGCTTGACCAGGACCGGCCGGCCGGTGTGGACGCACAGGGTCACCAGCCGGTCGCCGTCGTACGTGGCCAGATCGCCGGGAGGGTCGGCGGCGCGCAGCGCCACGGTCGGGTGCGAGGCCTTCAGGGCGAGGGCCCGGAAGAACTCCGGTCCGTTGTCCGGTCTGCGCCGGGGCCGGCAGGCCAGGACCGAGTCGAGGACGTCCACCGCGACCACGTCGGCCAGTTCGGGTGCGGCGATGTCGGCCAGCTCGCGCGCGGTCTGCTCCACCTCCAGGGTGGTGCCCACCCGGGTCGAGGCACTCGCGACGAGCGCCAGCCGGCGCCGCGCCCGGTCGGCCTCGGCCGCCGCGCGATGGCGTTCGGTGACGTCGACGACCGAGACGGCCGCTCCCAGCACCCGTCCGCCCGGGTCCTCCAGCCGGTAGAAGGACAGGGACCAGGCGTGCTCGTGGTCGGGATCGACCGGCGGACGGCCCACGTGGTACTGGTCGAGCAGCGGGGTGCCGGTGGTGAGCACCTGCCGCAGCGCCGACTCGACGGTGTCCACGTCGGGAAAGGGCAGCGTCTCGCGCAGATGCCGGCCGACATGGTCCTCGGCGGGAATACCGTCTATCCGCTCCAGCGCCGGGTTGACCATGAGGTAGCACAGGTCCGGGTCCATCAGGGCCAGCCCGATGGGTGACTGGTTGATCAGCTGCTCGCACAGGGCCAGATCGGTCTCGACCCGCTGGAGCAGGGTGTGGTCGGCCGCGATGCCCAGCGCGTAGACGTCACCGCGGTCGTCCAGGAGCCGCATGTTGCGGAACTCCATGAGCCGGGTGCTGCCGTCCTTGTGCCGGATGGGGAACGCGCCCGCCCAACTGCGGCCCGTCTCCAGGACGTCGGCGAACAGCTCGGAGACGGCCTGGAGGTTCTCCGGATGGATGATCAGTCGCGCCGCGTACTTGCCGAGGGCCTCCTCCGCCGTGTAGCCGATCAGCTCCTGCGCCTGCGGGGTCCAGAACACGATGCGGCCGTCGGAGTCGAGGACCAGCGCCCCCACGCGCAGGACGTCCAGCAGGCCGGTCGGCCGGGTCGCCTCGGGCTCGCGGCTCTCCGCATCCTCGAACTGCGTGGACTCGGCTGTCATCCCTGGCCCTCCTCCACCGGCCGGCGCGGTGTGCCGGGCTCCGTGGCCGCCGCGGCACCTGTGTGTCGGCCCCGGCCCTTCCATGCTGCGCCCTGCCCACGGGCTTGCCCACTCAGGGACCCGCTTTGGCATGTTCAGGCCCGCCGGGTGGGCGGGCGCGCGCCGCCGTCCCGCGGCGGTGATCGTCCGCCGGGTCTGCACATCGGGCGGACAAGCAGGAACATGGTCCTGTAGAGGATGAGAGCCACATGGTTTCTGCTCAGGAAGGTTCCGACGCGCCCGTGTCCGAAGGACCGGGCGGTCTCGACGCGTCCACCGACGCGGCGGCCGTGGTGTCCGCCGCCGGGGTGGTGATGGGCTGGACCAGGGGCGCCGAAGCGCTCCTCGGCCATTCGGCCGCCGAGATGGTCGGCTCCTCGGCCGCCCGGCTCCTCGCCCTGCCCAGGGACCCCTCACGGGTCGCGGCGGTCGCCGAGCGCTGCCGCCGCGGCATGGGCTGGAGCGGTCAGATCCCCCTGCGGCGCCGCGACGGCCGGCGCGTCGACGTGGACCTGCGCGTCTCCGCCTCCTTCGGCATGGGCGGGAGCGAGTGCTTCCTCGTCTCGGCCCGCGACCGCGTACGGCAGTGGACGGTGGGCCCGTCCTTCCTCGACGGCTTCCTGACCCGTTCGCCGGTGGGCATGGCGGTGCTCGACCTCCAGCTGCGCTACGTCTGGATGAACGACACCCTGGAACACCTCGGCGGAGTGCCCCGCGACCAGCGGCTCGGACGCCGGCTGACCGAACTGCTGCCCGGGCTCCAGGCGGAGACCATCGAGGGCCTGATGCGCAAGGTCCTGGCGACCGGCGAACCGATCATCGACTACGAGTACCTGGGCTGGAGCTGGGCCGACCCCCACCGTCGGCACGCCTACTCGTCCTCCTTCTTCCCACTGCTCGGCGTCGACAACGCCTACACCGGCGTGTGCTACATGGTCCTGGACGTCACCGAGCGCTGGAACGCCCGGCAGCTCCTGTCGCTGGTCAACGAGGCCGGGACCACCATCGGCGGGACCCTCGACGTCATGCGCACCGCGCAGGAGATCGCCGACTTCGCCGTGCCGCGCTTCGCCGACTTCGTCATCGTCGACCTCCTGGAATCCGTCCTCAGCACCGAGGGCCACGGGGCCTGGCTCTCGGACGCGGGCCCCGCCCCCGCGAAGCCGGTGATGCGGCGCGCGGGAATGAGCTCCGTACGGGAGGGCTGCCCGGAGGCCGTGGCCCGCATCGGCGACCGGGCCGACTTCCTCCCGCCGCCGCACGACGTGCACCTGCTCACCAGCGGCGAACCGGTCCTCATCCCGGTCCTCGACCCGGACGACGACCTGTGGATCGCCGAGGAACCCGCGCGAGCGGCCAGCATCCGCCGCTACGGGCTCCACTCGCTCATCTCCGTGCCGATGCGGGCCCGCAACACCGCCCTCGGACTCACCACGTTCCTCCGCTCGCTCAACCCGGTCTCCTTCCAGCCCGACGACGTCCTGCTCGCCCGCGAGGTGGTGGCCCGCGCGGCCCTGTGCGTCGACAACGCCCGCCGCTACACCCGCGAACACACGGCGGCGGTCACCCTCCAGCGCAGCCTGCTGCCCCAGGCGCTGTCGGGCGGCACCGCGCTGGAGGTCGCCTCCTCGTATCTGCCCGCGGACCCCAGCGGCGGGGTCGGCGGCGACTGGTTCGACGTCATCCCGCTGTCCGGGGCCCGGGTGGGCCTGGTCGTCGGAGACGTGGTCGGCCACGGCATCACGGCGGCGGCCACCATGGGCCGGCTGCGCACCGCGGTGCAGACCCTCGCCGACATGGAGCTGCCCCCCGACGAACTGCTGGCCCACCTCGACGACCTCGTGCTGCGGCTCAGCGAGGAGCGCACCCAGGAACGGCGGGCCGACGGGAACGGCACGGACCGCGAGACGGCACGCAGCACCACGGACCAGGAGGCGGCCCGCAGCACCACCGCCTCCTTCCTCGGCGCGACCTGCCTCTACGCCGTCTACGACCCGGTCACCAGGCGCTGCACCATGGCCAGGGCCGGACATCCGCCCCCCGTGGTCGTCGCCCCCGACGGACAGGTCTCCTATCCGGAACTGCCCGCCGGGCCTCCCCTCGGCCTCGGCGGGATGGCCTTCGAGAGCCGGGAGGTCGAACTCGCCGAGAACAGCCTCGTCGGCCTCTACACGGACGGGCTCGTGGCGGGGGCGCACTACGACATGGAGCTCGGCATGGCACAGCTGGGGGAGCTACTGGCCCGGCCCGACCCCGATCTCGAAGCGCTGTGCGCCGACGCCGTACGGCAGCTCGTGCCCGTTCCCCAGCCCGACGACATCGCCCTGCTGCTGGCACGCACCCACAGCCTGGGCGACGAGCACGTCGTCTCCTGGGAGGTGCCCGTCGACCCGGCCGCCGTCTCCGAGCTGCGGGCCCGTGCCACCGGCGCCGTGGAGGCGTGGGGACTGGGGGAACTGACCATGACCACCGAGCTCATCGTCAGCGAACTGGTCACCAACGCGATCCGTTACGCCGTACCGCCCATCCGGCTGCGGCTGCTCTGCGACACCCGGCTGACCTGCGAGGTCTCCGACGCCAGCAGCACCGCCCCACGCCTCAGACACGCCCGCAGCACCGACGAGGGCGGCCGGGGCCTGTTCCTGGTGGCCCAGCTCGCCCACCGCTGGGGCGCCCGCTACACGGCGGAGGGAAAGATCATCTGGGCGGAGCAGGAGATCCCCTGAGGGTCAGCCGCGCCTCGGATCCCCTGAGGGTCAGCCGTCCTCGGCGCCGCACCAGGAGCGGTACGCGGCGACCGCCGTGGGCAGCGTCGGGAAGATCCGGTCCTCTCCCACCGACGCGCTCAGCCCGTAGGCGTCCAGATCGTCGCGCAGATCCTGCTTGACCCGGGCCATCGCGAACTCGATGCCGCGCTCGCCCAGTTCACGGCGCAGCTGGTCGAGCGAGTCGAGGGCGGTGATGTCCACCTCGACGTTGGCCTCCGCGTTCAGGACGAACCACCTGACGGGGACCTCCTGTTCGGCCACCGCGTCGAGGGCGCTGCGCCGGAAGTCCTCCGCGTTGGCGAAGAACAGCGGGGAGTCGTAGCGGTAGACCAGCAGCCCGGGGATCACCCGGGCGTCCGGGAAGTCGTCGACGTCGTGCATGCCCGCGAGGCCGGGCACCAGACCCTGGACCGCGTCGTGCGGGCGCGCCACCCGGCTCAGCAGCTCGGCGACCGACAGACCCACGGCCACCAGCACCCCGTAGAGGATGTCGAGCGCGAGGACGCCGACGAGACAGCCGAGGGCCAGCAGGAGTTCGCGCAGCCGGAAGGAGGCCAGCCGCCGGAACCCGGCCAGGTCGATCATCCGGATCGCCGCGTAGACGACCAGCGCGCCGAGGACGGCCGAGGGCGTGTCCGTCAGCAGGGGACTCAGGAACAGCAGGACGGCCAGCACGGAGACCCCGGCCGTGAGCCCGTACGCCTGGGTGCGCGCGCCGGTGGACTGCGCGAGGGCGGTGCGGCTGGCGCTGCTGCTCACCGGGAACCCCTGGAGGACGCCCGCGCCCAGGTTCGCGGCGCCCAGGGCCAGCAGCTCCTGGTTCGCGTCCATCGTCGTACCGTCGTCGGTGGTGAAGGCGCGCGCCGTGAGGATGAAGTCCGTGTAGCCCACGAGCAGGACACCGACCGCGGGCAGCAGCAGCTGGGGCAGCGTGTCGAGCGGGGGGACGTCGGGGCGGGGGAGTCCGGCCGGGATCTCCCCGATCACCGCGATGCCGTGGTCCTGGAGACCGAAGGCCGCGACCACGGCCGTACCGGCGACCAGGACGAGCAGCGGCCCGGGGACCCGCCAGCGGAAGCGCGTGGCCAGGTACAGGACGACCAGGGCCGCGGCGCTGAAGGCCACCGTGGCGGGATGGATCTGATCGAGGTTCCCGAGGAAGGAGAACAGCTTCGGGAAGAACTCCGACCCGTCCGTCGGCACCCCGGTGAGCTTCGTGAGCTGATCCACCATCATGATCAGGGCCACGCCCGCCAGATAGCCGATCAGCACGGGCCGCGACAGCAGGTCGGCCACGAAACCCAGCCGGGCCGCCCACGCCAGCACGCACATCAGCCCGACGGCGACCGCGAGCGCCGAGGCCAGCACCGCGTACCGCTGCGGATCACCGTCCGCGAGCGGTCCCACGACCGTCGCGGTCATCAGTGCCGTCGTGGACTCGGGCCCCACCGACAGCAGTCGCGAGGAGCCCAGGAGGGCGTAGAGCACGATGGCGGGCAGGATCGCCCACAGACCCACGACCGGCGGCAGCCCGGCCACACTGGCGTACGCCATGACCTGCGGCACCAGATAGGCCGCCACCGTCACCCCGGCCAGCAGGTCGCCGCGCAGCCAGCTCCTGCGGTAGTGCCTGAGCACCGGGAGCCCGGGCAGCGCCGGTACGGGGACGCGCCACCCTCCGCCCGGGGTGCCGTGGTGCTTCGACACGGGCCGTTCCTTCGGATCGTGCCGGCGGGCTCATGGTCAGGGCCCGCGCGGTCAGTCGGTGGGCCGGGCTCTGCGGGCCAGGAGCTTACCCACCTCCCACACGACCAGGAACGCCACGGCGGACAGCAGGGCCCAGCCGAACTGCCGTGCGTCGATCTCGGTGGTGCCGAGGATGCGGCGGAACCCGTCCAGCTGCGTCACCGCCACCGCGAGGACGAACTGGGCGAGCGCCGTCCAGTTCATCTGCTTGCTGTCGAACGTGCTCGCCGTCAGCACTGAGTCCGTCTCGCTGCGGCATTCGAACGCGGCCACGATCAGGCAGAGGGCGAACGCGGTGAACGCGATCGAGCTGCCGATGTGGACGCTGTCGTAGCGGGACTCGCCGAGCTTGATCAGCCCGAGCAGGATCAGCGTGATCGCCAGACCGCTGAGACCGACGGTCACCATCACCGGCCGGGTCAGCACCGACTCCCCGCGGGGCCGCGGCCTGCGCCGCATCAGCCCCGGGCTCTCCTGGTCGAAGCCGAGCGCGAAGCCGAACGAGGCGTTGACCACGAAGTGGATCCACAGCACCTGCGGCGGGGTGAACGGCTCGCCGGCCGCGATGTTGAAGATCGTCGCCCCGAGGAAGGTCAGCACGAACGTGACCAGCAACAGCAGCACGAACCGGATGTACTTGGTGAGGTTGTCGTAGAGCTTTCGGCCCTGCTCCACCGCGTAGACGATCGTCGTGAAGTTGTCGTCGGACAGGATCATCCGGGCCGCGTTCTTCGCCACGTCCGTACCGCTGCCCATGGCGATGCCGATGTCGGCGGCCTTGATCGCGGGGGCGTCGTTGACGCCGTCGCCGGTCATCGCGACCACGGCGCCCTTCTTCTTGAGGGTGTCCGCCAGCAGCACCTTGTGCTCGGGCGCGACCCGCCCGACCACACCGATGCCGTCGATGCGCGCCAGCCGCTCGCTCTCCGGCAGCGCGGCGAAGTCGGCGCCGAGCATGGCCTCGCCCGGGATCCCCAGCTGCCGGGCGATGGCCGCCCCCGTGGTCACGTCGTCCCCGGTCACCATGCGGACCCGGATGTGGGCCGCCTGGGCGCTGGCCACCGCCGCCTTCGACTCCTCGCGCGGCGGGTCGACCATCCCGACCAGACTCGTCATCCGCAGCCCGGTCACATAGCCGAGCAGATCGCCGCCCGGATCGAACTCCGCCGGGTCCAGGTCCCTGGTGGCCGCCGCCATCACCCGGCGCCCCTCGCCGCCCATGCGCTCGCCCTGTTCGTCGGCCCGCCTGCTGAGCTCCGCGTCCCACGGAACGGTCGTGTCACCCGACAGCGCGGTCGTCACCCGCGCCTGCACCGCCGGGGCCGCGCCCTTGACGAAGCAGCGCACCACCGGCCGCCCGGCGGCGTCCACGGCGGAGTTGAAGGTTGCCATCAGCTTGTACGTCGGGTCGAAGGGCAGCGTGGCGAGCCGGGGCAGCCGCTCCCGGGTGGCCTCGATGTCCAGGCCCGCCTTGTGGGCCAGCACCAGGAACGCGCCCTCGGTGGGGTCGCCCACCACCTCGCCGTCCACCAGCTTGCCGTCGTTGGCGACGAGGTAGGGGAGGATCGCGTCCTCGATGCCCGCGGCGGAGCCCGCGGCGTGGTGGATCCGTCCTTCGAGCCCGTAGCCCGTGCCCGAGACGGTGTACCGGTCGGCGGGCGTCACCACCTCCACCGCCGTCATCTGGTTCATCGTCAGGGTGCCGGTCTTGTCCGAGTTGATCGCCGACGTGAACGCCAGCGTCTCGACGGACGGCAGCTCCTTCACGATCGCGTTGCGCTTCGCCAGATTGAGACTGCCCACCGACAGGATCGCCTGGGTCACCGTGGGCAGCGCCTCGGGGATGGCGGCGATGGCAAGCGAGACGGCGCTGACGAACAGGGCGTCCCACGCCTGGTCGCGGCTGCGCCCCAGCGCGAACATCACGATCATCGTCAGACCGGCCGCGGCGGTGATCCACAGCGTCAGCGTGTCGAGTTCCCTGGTGAGCGGCGCCTCCTCCGCCTCGGTCGCCGACAGCATCTCCGAGATCTTGCCGAGCTCGGTGCCCTCACCGGTCCCGGTGACGATCACGAGACCGCTGCCGTGGGTGACCGGGGTGTGCATGAACGCCATGTTCGACTGGTCGCCCGGCCCCAGCACCACCTTGGGCAGGGTCGCGGCGTCCTTCGACGCGGGAACGCTCTCGCCGGTGAGGGCCGACTCGTCGATCTGGAGCGCGTGCGCCTCGATGATCCGCCCGTCCGCCGGAACCTGGTCCCCGGCGGAGATGTGCAGGACGTCGCCCACGACCACCAGCTCCGCGGGGATCTCCGACTCGCCGCCGTCCCGCCTCACCCGGGCCGTCGCCGTCAGCATCGACTGGAGCGCGTTCATCGCGCTCTCCGCCTTCCCCTCCTGCCGCAGGCCCACGACCGCGTTCAGCAGGGTCAGCAGGATGAGGATGATCGCCGTGCTCCACTCCGCGATCGCCAGCGAGACGACCGCCGCCACCACGAGGACGATCTGCATGTAGCTGCGGTACTGCTCGGTGAACCGCCGCCAGGCCGGCTTCGCCTTCTCCTCGGGCAGCGCGTTCGGCCCGTTCTCGGCCAGCAGTTCGGCGACCCGGGCCGCGGTGAGCCCGGACGCCGGGTCGACACCGAAGGCCGAGGCGACGTCCTGGGGGTCACGCGCATACCAGAGCTCCGGAGCGGCGCGCTCCGGAGCCTTCGGGCCGCTCGACTGCATCGCCATCTCAGCTCTCCGATCTGGATCCGGTACGCCGCCGGTGTCCCGGGCGGCGGCAGGGACCTACTTCCGCTTGCGTTTGACCGGGTGAGCGGCCGCGTACGGATCGGCCGGCGCGCCCTTCGGAGCGTCGGCCTCCAACTCCCGCCTCGCCGCACGGAGTTCCTTGCGCGCCTCCTTGCCGACCACCGGGTAGGCGGGATCGATGTCCATCAGCGTGTGGGCCAGGACCGCCGCGGTGGAGATGCGCGCGAACCACTTCCGGTCCGCCGGCACGACGTACCAGGGCGCCCACGGCGTACTGGTCCGCGAGAGCATCTCGGAGAACGCCTCCTGGTACTCGTCCCACCGCCGGCGCTCGCGGACGTCGGCCGCGGAGAACTTCCAGTTGCGCTCGGGCAGGTCCAGCCGCTTCATGAACCGGGTGCGCTGCTCCTCCTTGGACAGGTTCAGGAAGATCTTGACGACCTTGAACCCGTTGTCGGTCAGATAGCGCTCCCAGTCGTTGATCGCCCGGTAGCGGCGGTCCCAGACGTCCGGCCCGCGCACGTCCGAGGGGAGCCGCTGCCGGTCGAGGACCTCCCGGTGCACCCGGACGACGAGCACCTCCTCGTAGTGCGAACGGTTGAAGATCGCGATGTCGCCGCGGGCGGGCAGCCGCGCCGCGTACCGCCACAGGTAGTCGTGGTCGAGCTCCTCGGTGGACGGCTGCTTGAAACTGCTGACCTTGACGCCCTGGGGGTTCACCCCGCTCATGACGTGCCGGATCGTGCCGTCCTTGCCCCCGGCGTCGAGCGCCTGGAGACACAGCAGTACGCCGTACGTGTCCTGGGCCGCCAGCCGTTCCTGGTACTCGGCGAGCAGCTGCACGCCCGTGCGCAGCAGCTCCACTCCCTGCTTCTTCTTCAGGCCCCCCTTGTAGCGGGGGTCGAAGTCCTCGGCCAGGTTCACCCGTGAGCCCGGTTTCACCCGCAGCGGCTCGATGAGCCTCGCGACGCGTTCGGCCCTGGTATCGGTCATGACGACCCCGCCTCTTCTCCTGTCACGGTGAGCACCGCACGGTCATGGGCGCTCACCGACACCTCCCAGGTCGGACGCGGACGCGGGCGCGGGCCTGAGCCTGGCGGGGATCCAGCGGCCCAGCAGGGGAGTGCGGCGGGGCCGCTCGGCGGACTGCTCCGCCGTTCCCGCCGTCATCGTTCCCCCGGCCCCCGTGCCGCCCGGGGCGGCCGGCGCCGGGGCGGCTTCGTCCCCGCCGAGTCCGGAGAGCAGCGCGCGGACCCTGCGCTCGATGAGGATCGGGACGTACGTCCTGACCTTCGCCTGCCGGAAGGAGCCGCGGGCCGTGGCGACGACCTGGTCCACGACGGAGGGGTCCACCGAGGGGTACGCGGCCTTCAGCCGGGCGGCCAGGCGCAGGAGGGCGACCGCCTCGTCGTGACGGACGTCCCCGGGGGCGGGCGCTGCCGCCGGGGGGACGGTGTCCGTCGGTGACGAGGGGGCGTCCGCCGGGGGGACGCGGTCCGTCTGCGGGGAGGCGGTGGTGCCCAGCGGAGGGGCCGTGTTCGCCCGGGGGGCGGACGCGCCCGCCGGAGGGGCGGCGTCCGTCCGCGTCTGCGGGGCGGGAGCGCGACTCGCCCCGCGTGATGCCGTGCTCTCGTCGGCCGTGGCTGCCGGCTCGTCCGTCTTCATCGTTCGACCACCCGCGCGCTCGCAAGTCCCGAGCCTCAGGGGGCGAGGACCGCCAGGCCCACGGTCACGATCCGGCTGCCCCGAGACGGCTCGACGGCCGGGATACGAGGCCGTCCCACTCATTCTGGGTCCGCCCGGTCGAAACCGCCTCACGGACGATCCGCACCGGCCGGCCACCCGCGGGACCCTCGGACCCCGAGGCGTTCCGGGGGCGCGACGGCCCGCGCCACCCGGCCCGTACCGGCGGCCGTGGCCCGCGTCCGGGCGGTCCGGTGGACGCGGACGGCACGGGAGGGCGGGGTGCGGCGGAGGGGCGGGCGGGTGGCGCGGACCGCGTGAGGTCCCGGCCGACGCCGGATGGCTCGAACAACCTCAGTGACGCGGGTAGACACAGGTCGTCAACCACCCGCGCGGTGACGGGGGTTGTCTGTACAAGGGCGGGGCTCAGCCGAAGGCCTTGACCGCCTGGTAGTAGGTCCACGCGGTGCTGTCGCAGGTGGTCTTCGTCGCGCCGCTGTAGTTGGCGCAGACCCGCTCCAGATCCGCGTACAGCATGCTGTCCAGACGCGGCTTGTTGGCGTCGAAGGTGCCGGCGGCCTTGTAGTTGCGGTACCCGAAGTCGTGCCGGGCGCAGGAGGTGGCGAAGGGGAAGCCGAACGGGTTGTCCGGGGAGTCGGAACAGTAGTCGGTGGACCAGTCGAACGCATACGCTGACCAGGCCGACTGGTTGGCGCGGGCGGCTACCCAGGCGTTGTAGCTGGACGCGCTGGTCTGGGTCCAGTTGGACAGGACTTGGGGCTTGTCGGCAGGGGCGGCGCTAGCGGCTGTAGCGGTCGCCGTGACGGCGACGAGGGCCATGGCCGAGGCGGCGAGGCCGGTGGCGAGTCTGCGGTGCATCCCAACACCTCCATGAGGCTGCGACCCGCCCATCGGGCAGCAGGTTCATGACAAAGATGATCGGCATCGCGACCCCTCTTGCCTAGTGTCTGGACCCCAACAATCAGTTAACTCAGGGGAGTTGGGGCGGCACGTTTCATGGCTGAGGGCGCCATGGCGGCCTATGGCTGGATGTGTTCACCGCGGGCGGGACGTGTCCCGGTCGGAACCCATCCGTCCCGTGCCCGGTGCCCTGCGCCCTGTGCCCCGTGTCCCGTGTCCCGTGTCCCGAGTCCCGTGTCTCTTGTGTTGCGGGTCCGTTCGCGTGTCCCTCCCCTGTGCGTGTGTGCCGGAGTGGCGGCCGCGTGCGGTCGTCCGTGTCGCGGACTCGCGTCCTGCCGACGGGGCGGCGAACCACCGGTGTGCCTGACCTGGCCTGGCGTGTGCGGTGCCGTGACCGGATCGGTCCGCCCCCGGACCCGATGCGGCCTGTCCCGGTGGCCCGTCCGCCGGTCAGAGTGGAGACATGACCCGAGCACTGATCGTCATCGACGTCCAGGAATCCTTCCGCGCCCACCCGCTGTGGGAGACCATCTCCCACCCGAAGATCAGCCACCAGGTGGACCGGCTCGTCGCCCTCGCCCGCCGGGCCGGGGACACGGTGGTGTGGGTCCTGCACTCCGAGCCCGGCAGCGACGGCGTCTTCGACCCGGCCCTCGGCCATGTCCGGCTGATGGACGAACTCACGCGCCGGGACGGCGAGCCGCTGATCCACAAGACCTCGCACAACGCGTTCACCACCACCAACCTCCAGCAGCTCCTCACCGAACGCGGGGTCCGCGAGCTCACCGTCTGCGGGATCCGCACCGAGCAGTGCGTCGAGACCACCACGCGTCTCGCGAGCGACCTCGGCTACCAGGTCACCTTCGTCACCGACGCCACCGCCACCAACCCCATCCCGCACCGCGACGCCCCCGAGGGCCGGAGCGTTGCGGAACTGCTGGCCGACCCCCGCACCCTGAGCGCCGAGGACGTCATCAGGCGCACCGAGTACGCCCTGGCCGGACGCTTCGCCACCATCGCCACCGTCGAAGAGCTGGAGACCTCCGCCGCCTCTCGGGCATGATGACCGGATCGTGAGCGACATCGTCTTCTTCCTGGTGCCCGGAGTCCATCTGCTGGACCTGGCCGGCCCCGCGCAGGTCTTCTCCACGGCCGCCGACTTCGGGCACCCCTACACCCTCGACTACGTCGCCGAGCGGCCCCGGATCACCACCGCCCAGGGGCTGCACGTGACGGCCCGGGTCGACTGGCCCGAGCTCGGCCCCGATGACCTGATCGTCGTGCCCGGCTGGCGCGCGCTCACCCTCGGCGACGGGCCGCCCATCGCCGAGGACAGCCTGCGGGCCCTGCGGGAGCACCACGCCCGCGGCGGCACGGTCGCCAGCGTCTGCGCGGGAGCCGACGCCCTCGGCCGGGCCGGACTGCTCGACGGCCGTCGCTGCACCACCCACCACGACGTCCAGGACGAACTCGCCCGCCGCCATCCCAGGGCCGCCGTGGTCCGCGACGTCCTGTACACCGAGGACGACCGGGTCGTCACCTCGGCGGGCATCGCCAGCGGGATCGATCTCGCCCTGCACCTGGTCTCCACCCGGCACGGCCCCGCGGTGGCCGCGCAGATCGCCCGGGACATGGTGGTCTACGCACGGCGCAACGGCCACGAACCCCAGGCCAGCGCGATGCTCCGGCACCGGTCCCACCTGGACGACACCGTGCACCGCGCCCAGGACCTCATCGACGCCCGCTTCGACGGCCCGGTGCCCCTGCCGGAACTCGCCGCGGCCGTGGGCGTCAGCGAGCGCACCCTCACCCGCCTCTTCGCCCGCGCCACCGGCGGCCTCACCCCCCTGCGCTATCAGCAGGCCCTGCGGCTGGAGCGGGCCGAGCACCTCATCAGCCACGGTGTCACCGTCGACGCCGCCGCCCGCGCGGTGGGCTTCGAGGACGCCCGCATGCTGCGCCGCCTGCGGGCGCGCGCGGCCTGACCTCAGCCCTCCTGCCCGGCCCCCGTGAGCGTCGACCGCTGGCGCGCCGCGCGCACCGCCTCCGTCAGGGTGGCGATGTCGTAGGCGCCGTGGTGCCTGCGGCCGTCGACGAAGAACGTCGGGGTGCCCGAGACACCGCTGAGGTCGGCCGACTCGACGTCCCTCGCGATCCGTGCAGCTCCCGCCCCGCCCCTGAGGTCCGCGCGGAACCGTTCGCCGTCCAGGCCGAGCAGTGCGGCGTACCGGAACAGGTCCTTCGGCCCCAGTTCGCCCTGGTGCCCCATGAGCAGGTCGTGCATCTCCCAGTAGCGGTCCTGCCGGTCCGCCGCCTCGGCGGCCTGCGCGGCGAGCTGGGCGTTGGGGTGCACATCGGTGAGCGGCAGATGGCGCCACACGTAGCGGACGTCACCGAAGTCGGCGAGCAGCTCACGCACCACCGACTCGGCCAGCCCGCAGTACGGACACTCGAAGTCCCCGTACTCGACCAGGGTCACCGGAGCGCCCAGCGGCCCGCGCACATGGTCGCGCTCCACGTCGACCGGTTCGCTCAGATCGACGATCGTCTGCCCCGTGCCGAGCAGCGCCAGCGCCCGGGACCGCCCGGAGAGGGCACCGAGCACCAGGGTGACGACCCAGGTGAGCAGGAACGAGCCCGCGACCGCCGCCAGGATGCCGATCTTCGCCTGCGCCAGCCGGTCACCGTCGAAGGCCAGCGACGCGATCAGCAGCGCCACCGTGAAGCCGACCCCGGCCAGCGTGCCGCCCGCGGTGATGGCGCCCCAGCCCACGGGCGGATGCAGCCGTCCCCGCCCGGCGCGCGTGGTCAGCCAGGTGCCGCCGATGACACCGACGGGCTTGCCGAGCAGATAGCCGAAGAGGATGCCGAGGGTCACGGGGGAGGTGAAGGCGTCGGCCAGCTGACCGGCGCTCAGGGTGATACCGGCGTTGGCCAGCGCGAACAGCGGCACGATCACGTAACTGGTCCACGGGTGGAACATCTGCTGAAGGCGCTCGTTCGGGGAGAGCGTGGAGGCGAGACCGCGCCGCACCGTGCGTTCCAGCTCCGGCGTCGGCTGCTCTCGGAACCGCCGGAACAGCCGGCTGGCGTGCTCCAGATCGCTGCGATCGGCCGCGTACGCGTACGTCAGCATGCCCATCGCGAGGCCCGTCACCACGGGGTCGATGCCCGACTTCAGCAGCGCCACCCAGATCGCCACGCCCAGCACCCCGTACAGGGACGGCACGCGTGCGCCGATCGTGCGCCGCAGCAGCAGGACGACCACGAACAGGCCGAGCGCCGTCAGCAGCGCGGGCAGCGCGATGGTGTCGCTGTAGGCGAGGACGACGACGGCCAGGGCCAGGAAGTCGTCCACGACGGCGATGGTGAGCATGAAGACCCGGAGACCCCCGGGCAGCCGGGAGCCGAAGACGGCCAGCATGCCCAGGGCGAAGGCGGTGTCCGTCGACATCGCGGCCCCCCAGCCGTGCGCCGCCGAGCCGTGGCCCGCGGTGACGGCCAGGTACACGACCACCGGGACGACCATGCCGCACAGCCCCGCCAGCAGCGGCAGGGTGACCCGGCGCCGCTCCCGCAGCTCGCCCAGGTCGAACTCGCGCCGCGCCTCCAGACCGACGACGAAGAAGAACAGCGTCATCAGTCCGCTGTTCACCCACGCCCGCAGGTCCATCGACACCCCGCCCGACCCGATACGGATCGACAGCACGGTGCTCCACACCTTCTCGTACGTGCCGGGACCGATGTTGGCCCAGGCCAGGGCCAGCAGCGCGGCGGCCAGCAGCACGGCCGCGCTGCCCGTCTCGGTCCGCAGGAACGCGTGCAACGGGCTGCGGGACTGCTTGCCGCACTGGGTCCTGCCGGACATGGGCGAGGCGTCGGAAGGCGTGGTCACCCTCCGATTCTCGCCCCGGACCCGGCACTTCCCCAGGCGACCGCCTCCGGCCGCCCGGACCGGTCAGTTTCTGAGAAGCGCCGGGGGCCGTGTCTCGCCTAGCGTGGCGCAAGGTGCTCCCGGCGCGCCGCGCGAAGCTGGTTGGATCGGGGCAGGCGATGCCGGCGGGTCCGCGAAGGCGGCTCCGCCCGACAGATGGAGAGACGATGAGCAAGGCCACGAGGACGGACCCGCGGTCGTCCGCGCCGCACGGTGCCGACAGCCACGATCTGATCCGTGTGCTCGGCGCGCGCGAGAACAACCTCAAGGACGTCAGCATCGAGATCCCGAAGCGCCGGCTCACGGTGTTCACCGGCGTGTCCGGCTCGGGCAAGAGCTCACTGGTGTTCAACACGATCGCCGCCGAGTCCCAGCGGCTGATCAACGAGACGTACAGCAGCTTCGTGCAGGGATTCATGCCCACGCTCTCGCGGCCCGAGGTCGACGTCCTGGAGGGACTGACCACCGCGATCATCGTCGACCAGCAGCGGATGGGCGCCGACCCCCGCTCCACCGTCGGCACCGCCACCGACGCCAACGCCATGCTGCGCATCCTCTTCAGCAGGCTCGGCGATCCCCACATCGGGCCGCCCAGCGCGTACGCGTTCAACGTCCCCTCGGTCAGCGCGAGCGGCGCCATCACCGTGGAGCGCGGGGCCAAGAAGGCGGTGAAGGCGACCTTCAACCGCACCGGCGGCATGTGCGTGCGCTGCGAGGGCCGGGGCTCGGTCTCCGACATCGACCTCACCCAGCTCTACGACGACTCCAAGTCCCTCAACGACGGCGCGATCACCATCCCCGGGTACGGCTCCGACGGCTGGAACATGCGCCTCTACAAGGAGTCGGGCTTCGTCGACCCCGACAAGCCGATCCGCAAGTACACCAAGCGGGAGCTCCACGACTTCCTCCACCACGAGCCGACCCGCATGAAGATCGCGGGCATCAACATGACGTACGAGGGGCTCGTCCCGCGGATCCAGAAGTCGATGCTCTCCAAGGACAAGGAGGCGATGCAGCCGCACATCCGGGCGTTCGTGGACCGGGCCGTCACCTTCGCGCCCTGCCCCGAGTGCGAGGGCACCCGGCTCAGCGAGGGCGCCCGCGCGTCGAAGATCGAGGGTGTCAGCATCGCCGACGCCTGCGCGATGCAGATCAGCGACCTGGCCGAATGGGTCCGCGGTCTCGACGAACCCTCGGTCGCGCCCCTGCTCGCCGCGCTCCGCCAGACCCTGGACTCGTTCGTGGAGATCGGCCTCGGCTATCTCGCCCTGGACCGCCCGGCGGGCACGCTGTCCGGCGGCGAGGCCCAGCGCGTCAAGATGATCCGCCACCTCGGCTCCTCGCTCACCGACGTCACCTATGTCTTCGACGAGCCCACGGCCGGTCTGCACCCGCACGACATCCAGCGGATGAACGACCTGCTGCTGCGGCTGCGGGACAAGGGCAACACGGTGCTGGTCGTGGAGCACAAGCCCGAGACCATCGTGATCGCCGACCACGTCGTCGACCTCGGCCCGGGCGCGGGTACGGGCGGCGGCTCCGTCTGCTTCGAGGGCACGGTCGAGGAGCTGCGCAAGGGCGGCACCGTCACCGGCCGTCACTTCGACGACCGGGCCAAGGTCAAGGAGAGCCCGCGCGAGTCCACCGGCACGCTGGAGATCCGCGGCGCTTCGGCGAACAACCTGCGGGACGTGGACGTCGACATCCCGCTCGGGGTGCTGGTCGTCGTCACCGGGGTCGCCGGCTCCGGCAAGAGCTCGCTGGTCC
The DNA here is from genome assembly GCF_042725875.1 of Streptomyces sp. NPDC127038. Taxonomy (NCBI): domain Bacteria; kingdom Bacillati; phylum Actinomycetota; class Actinomycetes; order Kitasatosporales; family Streptomycetaceae; genus Streptomyces; species Streptomyces sp. NPDC127038. The sequence continues at coordinate 173,207 of NZ_JBHXDQ010000003.1, forward strand.
ACGGGTCCATCCCCGAGGGCGAGGGCGTGGTGTCGGTCGACCAGGCCCCGATCCGCGGTTCGCGGCGCAGCAACCCGGCGACGTACACCGGTCTGCTCGACCCGATCCGCAAGGCCTTCGCGAAGGCCAACGACGTGAAGCCGGCGCTGTTCAGCGCGAATTCGGAGGGCGCCTGCCCCACCTGCAACGGCGCCGGCGTCATCTACACGGACCTCGCCATGATGGCCGGTGTCGCCACCACCTGTGAGGACTGCGAGGGCAAGAGGTTCGACGCCTCCGTCCTGGAGTACCGGCTCGGCGGCCGTGACATCAGCGAGGTCCTCGCGATGTCGGTGGACGAGGCCGGGGAGTTCTTCGGCGCGGGTGAGGCGCACACGCCCGCCGCACAGCGGATCCTGGCGCGCCTCGCCGACGTCGGACTCGGCTATCTCACCCTCGGACAGCCGCTGACCACGCTGTCCGGCGGCGAGCGCCAGCGCCTCAAGCTCGCCACCCACATGGCCGACAAGGGCGGTGTGTACGTCCTCGACGAGCCGACCACCGGCCTGCACCTCGCGGACGTCGAGCAGCTGCTCGGGCTGCTCGACCGGCTCGTCGACTCGGGCAAGTCGGTCATCGTCGTCGAGCACCACCAGGCGGTCATGACCCACGCCGACTGGATCATCGACCTCGGCCCCGGGGCCGGCCACGACGGCGGCCGGCTCGTGTTCGAGGGCACCCCGGCCGACCTCGTCGCCGCCCGCTCCACCCTCACCGGCGAGCACCTGGCGGCGTACGTCGGAGCCTGACGGGAGTGCCACCGACGTGCGGGACGGGTCCGGCGGCGGCCGGGGCCCGTCCCGCACGACCGCCGCGGACCCGGGCGGCCGTCGCCCACGTACGGGCGGGAACCGGCGAGAGCTCCGCCGAGCGAGGCGGGTGGGTGACCGGTCGGCGACTGCCGGGCGACCGGTGGGCAACGGGTGAGCGACCGGTCGGCGCCATGCGGGCGACACGCGGGCGGCACGTGGCCGGCACGTGGTGCCTCACGCCGAACGGCAGCCGCCCCGACCGGAAGTGGCGCCTGCTCCGGCCCCGGCAGCTCCGCGCGCGCCCTGTCCGAAATGCACCTACGGTTGACGCATCAAGTGGCGCCGGCGGACACCGATTCCTTCCGCCTGACGCGCCTCCGTCCGCGCATCAGGAGACCGGCAGCCATGACCACAGCATCCGACACCCCTGTCCTGGACACCATCGCCGCCATGACCGTCGACTCGGTCGAGCGGTGCGAACTGCCCACGGACCAGCTCCTCCTCACACGTATCGCGGCACTCGCGGCCTCGGACGCGCCTCCCATCTCCTACCTCGCCCACATCGACCCCGCCATCCAGGCCGACCTGACCATGGCTCAGGTGCAGGACGTCCTGGTGGCCATCGCCCCCATCGTGGGGACGGCCCGGGTCATGACCGCGGCGGGCAACATCGCCAGGGCGTTCGGCATGGCGATCGCGGTGGCCGAGGCGGAACTCGAAGGCGACGCATAGCCCTGGCCGCCCCGGTCTCGTGGCCGGTCAGCCTTCGTACGGGGGCCCGTCGCCCTGCGCGCCGGGCCCCGACGCGCCCTGCTGCTCCCTGCCCCGCTGGACCGCCGACACGAGCAGCCGGGCGGCCACGCCGATCAGCAGCACGTTGACCGCCATCTGCCCCGTGACCAGGGACCTGGCGGTCTCGCTGCGCGCGGTGATGTCTCCGAAGCCGACCGTGCTGAAGACCGTGACGGTGAAATAGAGGGCGTCGGTGCGTGTCAGGGTCTCGCTGAAGCTGCCCGGCGCGCTGCGCTCCATCAGGTAGTAGACGATCGCGAACAGCAGCAGATAGAGCGGGGCGCTGGTCGCCAGCGCCTCCATCGCCCGCAGTTCGGGCCGCGAGGCCCGGGTGATCTCACGGATCTGCCAGGACAGCAGCAGCGCCACGGCCGCGATCCCGCCGACGAGCGTGATGATGGTGGCCGGGGTGAAGGCCTTGTCGAGCGGGAGCACGTAGTAGGCCGTCACCAGGACCGCCGAACTCAGCAGCGAACGCAGGGTCGAGCGGATGGCCTCCCTGTGGCTCCTCCTCGGACCCCTGATCACCGCTCCGCCCCGCTGTTCTCCGCCACGACCGTGCGACCGTGCCGTCGCGCGGACCCAGCCTTCCGGACACCTCGGCCGGCCTGCGGCAGGCGCACCACGCGGTCACCGGGATGGCGGTGTCGCCGACGGGAGAACACGGGCGCCGCACCGCTCACGTGGGAGGTGGGCGGTGCGGCGCGTGTGCACGGGCTCGATCCGTCAGATGCGGCGATCGTCGACCGGGGTCAGGCCGTCGTACTGCGGTACCAGGGGATTCCACAGCTCGGCGAACCGCGCCTTGGCCTTGTTCGCCTTGGTGTTGTGGACTCCGGCCTCGTAGTCCGCGCCCGGCTGACCGCCGTGCCCGCATCCATAGATCGGATCGTCCGTCACGAACTCGACGGTGTCCGAGGCCCAGAGGGAGTAGGCCCGGTCGGCCTCCGCGGACTCCGTCCACGCGAGGGACAGGGCGTCCAATGCCTCGGCCAGGTCCCCGTCCGCCTGCGGTCTGAGCGTGGCGAGCTTCTTCACGAAGCTCTCGCGGGCCTCGGCCACCGCCTCCAGGTCGTCACGGGCGTCCCGGACGGGCCCCGCGCCTTCGGAGCAGTCCTGGGCCCGTGCGATGGCCTTCTGCACGCGAGTCCGCAACGGGTCGTTCTCGTCCAGCAGCGACTGCACCTCGTTGACGATGGCTTCCGGTGAACCGGCCGACGCGGACGGGGACGCTCCGGAGTCGGACGGACCCGTCGGTGCGGCAGAGGCCGGCGCCGAAGGCGGGACGGAGGCGGCGGTTCCCGGGACCACGGTGTCGCCGGTCGCGCGGGTCGTGTGCGGCGGGGCGGCCGACCGGTCGGAGGCCAGCCGTATCCCGGCCGCGGTGACGCCCCCGGCGAGGACCGCGCTCGACACCAGGGTCACCGCGACGACACCCCAGCCGATCTTGCGCCGTCCCGGCTGGGGCACGGGAGCGTGAACCATCGGGGGTACGGGGGCGGGGTACGCCGCCATGCCGCCGGTCGGCAGGTTGGCGAAGGCGTCGGCGTGCTCCCGAGCGGAGGGGAACGGGGTGCCGGACCGCACCGGGGCGGGGGTGGGCGCCGGGGGAGCCGGGGGACCGGCGGGCTGGGCGGCGGCGGCCGGTGTGCCGTTGGGGGCCGCTGCCGGGGCGGCGACCGGTCCGTCGACGGCGGTGAGGGTCGGTGCGGCCGCCTGGTCCGCGGGTGCGAGCGGCTCGTCCGCAGGTTCGGCCGGTTCCGCCGTCGGTGTGATGGGCTCGTCGGCCTGCTGGACCGGCTGGTCCTCGGATACGGTCGCCTCGTCGGCCTCGTCGGCCTCGTCGGCCTCGTCGGCCTCGTCGGCCTCGTCGGCCTCGTCGGCCTCGTCGGCCTCGTCGGCCTCGTCGGCCTCGTCGGTGTCCGCCGGTTCACCGGGCTCGGCCGGCTCCGCAGCGGCCTCGGCTGATTGCGGCTCGCCGGTGGGGGCCGCCTCCGCCTCCTCCTCGTCCGAAGGCGTCTCCGCCGTTTCCGGCATCACCGGCGGAGCCACAGGCGGCTCGACGGCCACCGGGGCGACGGCCGCGACCGCGACGGGAGCAACTTCCGCAACGGCAAAGGGAGTTGAGGTCGATACGGGGACCGGGGTGAAGGGCGCGGCGGGGGCCGTCAGGGTGGAGGGCCGGTGTCCGGGGTGCCCGCTCAGGCGCCTGCGGAGGGCCGCTGGCACGGGCACCTCCCCGACGCGTGTGATGCCGAGCCGACGGGCCACCGCCGGCACACCGAACGCGCCGAGCGCGGCCCAGACCGTCGCCGCGAGCAGGACGGTGGGAACGCCCAGCCCGAGCGACACCGTGCTGCCGTCCACCTGCGAGATGTGCGCCGCGGCGAGCGCGTAGGCCAGGAGCGACGAATCGCCGGTCTCCGCGGACAGACTGACCGCCACCCCCGCCATCACGGCCAGCAGCAGGAACCCCGCGACGAAGCAGACCGCGGCGCGAACGGCGGCGGCGGGGCGAGCCGCCTCCCGCAGGACGCCCGCGCCCAGCATCAGCGCGGCCACCACGGCGAGCAGCACGGAGAGCCGGACCCAACCGCTCAGGTCATGGAGCTCGAACAGGGAAGCGGACACGGAAGAGGCCGAAGTGTCCGTGACGAGGAGGGTGTTGGAGAGGTCCACGGACGCACCGGAGGCCAGCCCCAGGAGGACCGCGCCGAGGTTCGGGGCCAGAAGCACCGCGGGGATCAGCGCGGAGGAGCCGGCCTCGGACACCAGGTACACCACGGCGGCGAGGCCGGCCAGGGCCACCGGCACGGCCAGCGCCAGGCCCGCCCCGCGAGCCGCGCGGAGCCAGTCGCCGAGCCCCGGCCGACGGGCGGCCCAGGCCGACAGCGGCACCCGGCACAGCGTCGGGAAGAGCACCACGGACGCCAGCAACAAGGTCCACCAGGCCGCGCGCAGCGGGGAACAGGTCACGGACACCGTGACGTCCGAGAGGTTCAGCGCGCGTTCCAGGTAGTTCGCCGAGGCGTCGGAGGAGTCCGACGCGAGGGCGACCGACGTACCGGCCGCCCAGGCCAGCAGCACGGACCCGAGTACGGCCGACAGCACACCGCGTACGCCCAGGAGCAAGGCCTCCGAGGTGTCGAGGTGCCTTCCGGCGGCGGCCCTGCCCCGCAGGTACAGCCGGGCGCCGAACCACAGGGCCGCCGCCCACAGCAGCGTCACTCCGAGCGGCATGACGGAGAGTTCGAGCGATGCCGACGCCGTCGAGTCCTGCCCCGTCAGTTCGAGTCCCGGGCGGGCGCCGAGGGCGGACAGGACGACCGCGAGCGCGGCGGGGAACGCGCCGCCGAACGAGGCGTCCTGGGCGGTGAGCGCCAGGACCAGGGACAGGATCAGCAGCAGCGCGGCCGGCAGGGCGGCCATGCGGGCGGGCCCGATCCAGTCGCCGTTCAGCAGACGGGTCAGCGCCGTGGCCGCGGCGGACGGAGGCTGCGCGGTGGGCGGCGAGGAAGGAAGGGGCGGTGCCGCCGGGGACGGGGCGGGCGCCGGGGCGCTGGTGGGGCGGCCGCACGAGGCGCAGTAACGCGCCCCGTCGGTCACGGAGTCGCCGCAGTGCGGGCAGAAGGCAGGCATCGATTCCCTCGGTGAACGTGGCAGGCAGACGTGAAGACGGCGGGTCCCGGCCGTGGGCCGGTCGGTGCTAACCGCTTCGCGTGAAAGGCGAGGGATGCCGGAAAGCTGATGGAGACGAAGGAGGAACGGGACGTCGAAAGCTCTCTCAAGTCACCTGCATGTGAAGATCATGTGAGCAAGGTGTGATCATGAATATCAGGGCGCGGCATCGTGATCAAGAGATGTGGCGCGACTGGTTGTACGTCGCACGAGTCGCCCGAGGCATCCTTGCGGTGAAGGGAGCCCGGCTCCCGGCCCCCTTCACCGCTTCGCGCCTCGTTCTCACGGTCGCAGCAGCGTCACCTCACGGCGGTGCGCGGCCTGGACCTCGGGGGACCAGTCGCCGGTGCAGTAGACGGACACCTCGCTGATCGAGCCGTCGCGCACCTCGGCGCGGACCATCTCACGGCAGTACCAGTTCCCGTCGGCGTCCTCCCAGCGTTCCTCGAACTCGATGACCATCCCGGTCCCGGTGACCTCCACGCGGTGGCGCGGGACGGTGCCGAGGGCGGGGTGGCTGCGACGCCGCACGTCCACGAGGTCGTCACGGCCGGCCGTCTGGAGCCGCCACTGGGGCAGGCTCAGGTCGAGGAACACGTCGTCCGTGAACAGCCCGTCAGGGGCGCTGTTCGTCCGGAGGAACTCCACGAAGAGATCGGCCAGTTCCTTGGTCCGGCGGGCGTCGGGGGCGCTCATGACGTCGCCTCCGCGAGGTTGTGGCCGACGACCCGCATGGTGCGGTCCAGTTCGGCGGTGGGGCTGAATTCGACGACCTCGGTTCCGGCGAAGAGGAGCGGCAGGTGCCCCGGAGCCCCGTAGTAGGCGTCTCCGGCGTGGAAGACCTCGTCGTGGTCGGCGTACCGGAACATGATCTTCCCGGAGATCACCTGGCCCCAGTGAGGGCACTGGCACCGGTCGTCGGGCAGCCCCCGGAAGAGCGGGCCAGGATCCATGTCCGCCTTCATGGTCTCGTACGAGACGGTGTACGGGCCGATCTCGGCGTACCGGCCCTCGATCACCGGCTCGTCGACCTTCAGCTCCGCCTCTGCTTTGGCTGTGCGCGGCATGACCTCCGCCTTTCGTTCCCCGGCCGTACCCGGTTCCGTACGGCGCCTTCACCCCTCAGGCGTGAGACCGGGCGGCACGATGTGAGGTCGCGGCTCACGCCGGCCCCGGCTCCCGCGGCCCCCGCGGTGCGGCTCGGGGCTCACAGGCGCCAGGCGGGCGGGTTCTCGGGCTCGTAGACGCACAGCGTGCCCGTGCGGACGGCCGTCCCCAGATGGCGCCCGAGCTCCGGGTGGACCGCCGCGACCCGGCGGACGGCGGCGCGGACGCGGGCCGTCACGGCCGTACGGGCGCGTTCCGCGGGGGAGCCCGCGCGGCGGACGCGGCCGCCGATGCCGTAGGCGGCGGACAGCTGACGGACGAGCGCGTCCTTCTCCTCCGCGATCCGGCGCGACCGCGCCGCGTCCCCGCGTGCGTCCGCCTCCTCGGCCTCCCCTTCGAGCTCGCGCAGCCGCCGCCGGTACGCGGCGCGCGCGGTGGCGTCGACGACCTCGCCCAGGTCACCGGGAGCGTGCAGGTCCCCGGCGCTCGTGGCGGCCCCGCCCGCGGCGGCGCCCGGTGCCGCCAGATCGACCGCCGGGACCGGGGTGCCGGGGCGGCCGAGGAGCACCGCGATGTCGTGCAGACCCTTGCTGTCGGGGAGGCGGGCCTCGCGGCCGGCGTACACCAGGTGCCACAGCGGTCCTTCACGCCGGAACTGCGCCACGGACGGCGGCGGAACCGGCTCCCGCCCGTGCGCGCCGGGTCCTGCCGTGCCGGGTCCTGCCGTGCCGGGCCCCGCCGTGACGGGGCCGGTCGTGACGGGGCCCGCGGTGTCCCTGGCTCCCGTGTCCCCGGCTCCCGTGTCCCCGGGCCGCGGGTCGCCGGGTCCCGTGTCCCCGGGCCGCGGGTCGCAGGAGACCTGGTCCGGAGTACCGGCGCCGGTGCCGTCCTCCGGCACGCCGGCCGGCCGGGCGTCGCCCCCACGGAACACCGCCGCGGCGACCGCCGCCCCCGGCGAGCTCCCCGTCCCGGACCTCCCCGGCACGCCCTTCTTCCCGGCGGAGGTCCGTGCCCCCGCCGTCTCCTCCGCGATGCGCTCCGCCAGCGCCGCCGCCCCCGCTTCCACGGCGGCCCGCACGGCGCGGTCGCGGTGACGGCGGGCCGCCCCGTCGTCCCCCATGGACCGGGCCAGCAGCGCCAGATGACGGTCCACCGGGCCCCGGATCGCCGCGCCGATGCCCTCCACCGCGAACAGTCCCGCGTACGGTGCCAGGGCGTCGTAGAGGGGACGCGCGGACGGATGGGTGCCCACCGCGCCGACGGTCTCCGCGGCCTGCGCCATCATCGGCAGCCACTCGCTGTCCCGGGGAGCCCCGCCGAGTGACGGCATCACCCCGGCCAGCCGGCGGGACGCCTCCTCCAGGTGTCCCAGCTGCGCCGCGATCAGCGCCAGGGTGACCCGCGGCCACACCCCGGGCATCCGCTCCAACGGCGCCCGCTCGCGCAGCAGTCGGAGACTCTCCCGGTCACCGCTCTCCGCGTACAGACACCAGCGCTGCGTCTCCGCGAGCAGCGCCGCGTTGGGGCTGCCCGCCGCGCCGCCCAGCACCTCCACCTCGTCGAGCGCGGCGGCACAGTCGTCGTAGCGCCCCTCCATCAGCGCCCGGGTGCCGCGCCACAGGGGCACGTACCACGCGTACAGCGGCTGTCGCAGCGGCCGGGCGGCGGTGTCGTACGCGGCCGCCTCGGAGTCGGCCGCGGCGAACGAGCCGGTCTCCATCAGCGCGACCAACCGCAGCCGCCGGCCCAGGAGTTCGAGCGGGAGGTCGCGCCCGTCGCGGGCCACGGTGATGATCTCCCCGGACCGGTCGAGGCGGTCGCGACAGTGGTCGGGGCCCGAGCGCGCGTCGCACAGCGCGGCCAGTGCCGGTCCGAGCGTCGCCGGGTCGTTCGCCTCGCGGGCCGCGGCCACCGCCTCCTCGGCGAGAGCGACCCGGTGTTCCTCGGTTTCGAGGAGCGCCGCCGCCAGGGACAGCCGGGCGGTGACGGCGGCACGCAGGGCCGCGTGCGCCGGATCGCCCGCGAGAGCCGAACGGGCCTCGCCGAGCAGGTCGGCCTGCTCACGGTCGGCCACGTCGACCTCGAAGCCGACGGGACCCGTGCCGAGGCCGAGCGCGGCCCGCGCCAGCAGATCGGGCCGGCCCGCCCGGCGGGCGAGCGAGGCGGCGCGCAGCAGCGTGGTGCGCGCCGCCTCCCACTCCCCGGACCCGAACCGCGCGGCCCCGAGCCCGAGCAGCACCTCGACGAGCTCCCCGGCGTCGTCGTCCCCTCGGAGGGCGGCCTCGCCGCCGCGACCCCCGTCGGCCGCGGGGGTCCCGAGGTCACGGGCGCCAGCGGTCGCGTACGCGGCCACGGCCCGCTCGTACCAGCGGGCCGCCTCCTCGAACGCGAGCAGCGCGGCGGCGCGCTCGGCGGCCTCCCGGCAGTACCCGGCGGCCTCGCGCGCGTGTTCCGGGCCGGAGAGGAGGAGGTGGTGGGCGACCTCGGCCGGGCCGGTGTCGCGGCCGCGCCCCGCGTGGCCGGCCAGCACGGCGGCCAGCGCCCGGTGCAGCCCCGCCCGCTCGGCGGGCGCCGGCCTGCCGGACAGGGCCTCGCGCAGAAGGTCGTGCCGGAAGCGCCCCTCGTTCGCCCCGGCCTCCGTCAGCAGCCCGGCCCCCGCCGCCTCCCCGAGCAGTGCGCGCACCTCGTCGAGGGGCACGGCCGCGGCCTCCGCGAGCACGTCGAGCCGGAACCGTGTCCCCAGCAGGGCGGCGAGATCCAGCAACCGCCGTGCGCGCGGCGACAGTTCGGCGGTCCGGGCCCGGACCGCGTCCCGGATCCGCACGGAGACGGCCGTCGCCGTGCTCCCGGAAGAAGGTGCTTCGAGTCCGCCGCCCGACCGGAGCAGTTCCGTCACGAAGAACGCCTCACCGCCCGTGTACGCGGCCAGCGCGCGCACGGCCGCGGGCGCGGGAGCATCCCCTTCGCCGCGTCGAGCAGGGCCGCCACGTCCCGCTCCCGCAGCGGTCCCACCGGCAACGCGGTTCCTCGGCGCAGCAGTTGGGCGCGGGCCCAGGCGCGGTCCTGCCAGGCCGAGTCGTCGTCGCGGGCCGTGGCGAGCAGCAGGACCCTCGCACCGCGTACGGCGTCCGCGGTCTCCATGAGCAGCCGCAGCGAGGAGGCGTCGGCCGCGTGGACGTCGTCGAGGACCAGCAGCAGCGGCCGGCGCCGTGCCACCGTCGTCAGGATCTCGGTGACGTCCCCCGCCAGTCGCACCCGTGCCGCCTCCGGGTCCGCCTCGGCCCGCCCGCCCGCCGCGGACCCGGCCAGCACCGCCCGCAACGAGGGCGACGAGGCGACCAGCCGCGCGCACCGCACGTCGTCCACGACGAGTTCGCGCAGCAGCCGCGACCAGGGCCTGAGCGCGTGTTCCACGGCGTCCGGCGGGCACCACGTCCACACCGTGCGAAAGTCCCCGGCGCGGGCGGCGGCCTCCTCCGCGACGCGGGTCTTGCCCGCCCCCGCCGCTCCCGTCAGGGTGACGAGCCCGCCCCGGCCCGCGGCGGCGCGTTCCCCCGCCTCCCGGAGCTCACCGAGCACGTCCTCGCGTCCCACGAACGGGAAACCCGTCACCATGGCAGTCGTCCTTGTCGGTTCTTCCGCGCCACGCCCTGCCGTAGAGCCTAGGCAGGGCGGACGCGGCCCGCGCGGCACGGACACACCGGGGACGGCCGCGGCCTTTCGGCTCCCTCCGCCGGGAACGGCCTCAGTCCGTCGGCGCCGCGCGGTACGGGCGGAAGAACGCGCGCAGTTCCTCCGCGTAGACCTCGGGCTCCTCGAAGGGGGCGAAGTGTCCGCCGCGGGGCGGCTCGGAGAGGTACGCGAGGTTCGTCGTGCGTTCGAGCCACGCCCTCGGCGGCCGCACCAAGTCGCCCGGGAACAGCGAGAATCCGGACGGGACCTCGACCCGGCGGGCCAGCTGCGAGGGCGGGATCGCCCCGTTCGCGGCGTACATGCGCATCGACGAGCCGATCGTCCCCGTGAGCCAGTAGAGCGTCACGTTCGTCAGGATCTCGTCCTTCGTGAAAGCGCGTTCGACGTCCCCGTCGCAGTCGCTCCAGGACCGGAGCTTCTCCACGATCCAGGCGGCGAGAGCGGCCGGTGAGTCGTGCAGACCCACGGCGGCGGTCTGCGGCTTCGTCCGGTGCATCGCGGCGTACGCGCCCTCGGTGGCGCCCCAGGCCGCCACGCCCTCCATCCAGGAGCGTTCCTCGGGCGTGAGGTCGGCCGGGTCCCCCGTGAACACGGGAAGCCCACCGTCCATGCGGTGCACGGCCACCACACGGTCGGGGTGGTCCAGCGCCAGATAGCGGCTGACGTGGCTGCCGATGTCACCGCCTGCCGCGCCGAACCGCCCGTACCCGAGCACCTCCATGAGCTCCGCCCACAGGCCGGCGACGGCGATCGAATCGAGCGGCCGTCCCGCGGGGCGTTCGGAGTGTCCGTAGCCGGGCATGTCGGGCACGACCACGTCGAAGGCGTCGGCGGGATCGCCTCCGTGCGCGCCCGGATCGGTCAGCAGCGGGATCACCTTCGTGTACCGCCAGAACGAGTCCGGCCAGCCGTGACTGAGCACCAGCGGCAGGGCGGGCCCGGCCGGCGCGACCGCACGGGCGTGCACGAAGTGGATGCCCAGGCCTCCCAGCCGGACGCGGAAGCGGGGGAGCCGGGCCAGCTCCGCCTCCCGCGCGGGCCAGTCGAAGCCGTCGGCCCAGTAGGAGACGAGCTCGCGCAGATACCCGAGGTCGGTGCCCAGCGACCACCCGGCGTCCTCGGGGGCGTCGGGCCAGCGGGTCGCGCGCAGCCGCGAGCGGAGGTCGTCGAGTTCGGCCGGGTCGGTCCGGGCGGTGAACGGCACGGGGTGCGGCGGGACATCGGACATGCTCCGCATCCTAGGGAGCGTGCCGGTCGGATCGGGGGCACCGGCTCGCGCCGCGCCCGCGGCGCCGACGGCGAAGGGCGGGAGCCCGGCACACGGTGCCCGGCTCCCGCCCCCTGGAACGCGTCCGCTCAGGTGCGGTAGGCGTAGTACGCGGCGTTCGGGTACGACGCGATGATGCTCGCCAGCGACCTGTTGTAGGTGTTGGTCGAGTGGTACGACACGTACGGCACACCCTGCGGGCTGCGGTACGTGACGATCATCGTGTGGTCCTTGGACCCGTCCTTGTTGAAGTCCATCTGGATGACGTCACCGACGTCGGCCTGATAGACGTTCGCGAGGCTGGTGACCCGCTTCGAGGACAGCGCGAACCACGAGAACTCGTTGACGCCGACGAACGAGTCGGACTGGATCTCGGAGTTGCCGAACCACTTGTGGAAGTCGGTCCCGTCACCGGGAACGTGCTTCCAGCCGCCGGCCTTCAGGGTCTGGCTGACGAAGTTCGTGCAGTCTCCGCCGGCGCCCTCCCCGTTGAAGTCCGGGTAGGCCGGGTTGTAGTTCTTCCAGTACTTCGCGGCGTACGCGGCCATCGCGTTGTAGTCGTAGCCGGTGGCCGAGAAGTTCTTCGGCTTCGCCGGCGCCGGCGTCGTGATGGCGGCGCGCGTCGCCGACGGCGGCGCGGTGCTGGCGGTCATCGGCGTGACGACGGCCGGCGTGGCCTGGACCTGGTTGACCGCGACCCCGTCGTCCGTGTCACGGATGCCCGTGAGCTGCCAGTCGCCCGCGCGGTCGGCCTTGAACGTCAGCGTGTGGTGCGCCTCGAAGCCGGTGGTCTTCGGCTCCGAGCCCGTGGCCTTGTCGTAGGCCAGCGAGGTCGTCTCGGTGACGTCGACCGTCGCGTGACGGCCCTTCACCCGCGTACGGTCCAGCGTCACCGTGGTGTTGGCCGAACGGTACTTCTCGCCGAGCTCCGCCAGACGGGCCTTGCGGCTCTCCAGCTTCGCCAGCGCGGACTTCTCGGCACGCGACTGGGCCGAGGACAGGCGTACGTCGCCGGAGAACCGGGACGTCTTCTGCTTCGTTCCGTCACTGCCCACCAGGGCGTCGGTACGGTCGGTGAAGACCGCGTCCGCCAGCTTCTGGAAGGTCGCCTTGGTGGCCGCGTCGACCTGGGGGTCGGGGACACTCGCCGCGCCCGCGGACCAGTTGGGCAGCAGGGCTGCGCCAGCGACGACCGAGGCGGCCGCCGCCCCGACTATGGTTGCGCGTTGCCGCTTACGGCTCAGTTTCCTTGATTTCAATGGGATTCCCCTCTACACCGGTATTCGATACCGGAGCCGCATCCTCGCACGACGTGTGTGTCCCTTGTGAAGGGGGTTGCCGAAGCGGTATCGGGGCACGGACACGGAACGCCGCAGCTCCGCGCTCGGACCGGCCGCCCGCGCCGGCCGGCCTCCCGGCCGCCGCGCCGAGGACCACGGCTACCTCCCGGACGGACATACGCCGATACAGGTGTCCGTGCGTCATATGCCGTCGGGGGCGCGGGCACTGGGGCGGACCGGACGTCTCCCGGACGGGTCCCGCGGGCGGCCGCCGCTCTGCGTGTGTCCCCCCGAGCACGTCGAACGATCATGGCCCGCCGGTCCGCGTACCCTCTCAACCGTGCCGCCATCTCCCTTGCACCGCGTCGCCGTTCTCGTGCTCGAAGGCGCCAAACCACTCGATGTCGGCATCGCCGCACAGGTGTTCACCACCCGGGCGAGCATGCCGTACGAGGTACGGGTGTGCGGCGCGGAACCCGGACTCGTCACCGGCGGCGACGGACTCTCGTACCACGTCGCCCACGGCCTCGAACAACTCACCTGGGCCGACCTCGTGTTCGTCCCCGGCTACCGCTCCCCGGACCGCGAGGACCCGCCGCCCGCCGTCGTCGCCGCGCTGACCGCGGCCCATGAACGGGGTGCCCGGCTCGCCGCCATCTCCACGGGCGCGTTCGCGCTCGCCGCCACCGGACTGCTCGACGGCAAGCGCGCCACGACCCACTGGCACTACACCCGGGCGCTCGCGGCGAAGCACCCGCTCGTCGACGTCGACGAGAACGTCCTGTTCGTCGACGAGGGAAGCGTCCTGACCTCCGCGGGCGCCGCCTCCGGCATCGACCTGTGCCTGCACATCCTGCGCGGCGACCTCGGGGTCGCCGCGTCCAACCACGCGGCCCGCCGGCTGGTCGCGGCCCCCTACCGCAGCGGCGGCCAGGCCCAGTACGTGCCGCGCAGCGTGCCCGAACCGCTCGGCGAACGGTTCGCCGCCACCCGCGAGTGGGCCCTGCACCGGCTCGGCGAACCCCTCTCCCTGGAGGCGCTCGCTCAGCACGCCGCCGTGTCACCGCGCACCTTCTTGCGGCGCTTCGCGGAGGACACCGGGTACACGCCGATGCAGTGGGTCATGCGAGCCCGTATCGACATGGCCCGCGAACTCCTGGAGCGCTCGCAGTGGAGCGTCGAGCAGATCGCCGCGGGCGTCGGTCTCGGCACCGGCGCCAATCTGCGGCTGCACTTCCACCGGATCCTCGGGACCTCCCCGAGCGAGTACCGGCGCACCTTCACCCAGGGCGAATAGACGGTCCCGGACGGGCCGCGGCCGGCTGGCGCGATCCTTGCGGACCATGGCGATCTCGCCGCTGTCACCGCCCGGCGCCGCGCGCGAGTCTGGAAGGGAGCCGAAGGGACATACTCATGACACGCATCGCCATCAACGGATTCGGCCGCATCGGACGCAACGTCCTGCGCGCCCTGCTGGAACGCGACACGGACCTCGAGGTCGTCGCGGTCAACGATCTGACCGAGCCCGCCGCCCTCGCGCGCCTGCTCGCCTACGACTCGACGTCGGGCCGGCTGGGCCGCCCGGTGACCGTCGACGGGGACACCCTGGTCGTGGACGGCAGGCGCATCAAGGTGCTCGCCGAGCGTGAGCCGGGGCAGCTGCCCTGGGCCGAGCTGGCCGTGGACGTCGTACTGGAGGCCACCGGCCGGTTCACCTCGGCCAAGGCGGCCGGAGCGCACCTCGACGCCGGCGCCCGCAAGGTGCTCGTCAGCGCCCCCGCGGAGGGCGCCGACGTGACGCTGGCGTTCGGTGTCAACAACGACGCCTACGACCCCGCCCTGCACACCATCGTCTCGAACGCGTCCTGCACGACCAACGCGCTCGCCCCGCTGGCCGCGGTGCTCGACGAGCTCGCCGGGATCGAGCACGGCTTCATGACGACGGTCCACGCCTACACCCAGGAGCAGAACCTCCAGGACGGCCCGCACCGCGACGCCCGCCGGGCCCGCGCCGCCGCCGTCAACATCGTGCCGACCACGACCGGCGCCGCCAAGGCGATCGGCCTGGTGCTGCCGAACCTCGACGGCAAGCTGTCGGGCGACTCGATCCGGGTGCCGGTGCCGGTGGGCTCGATCGTCGAGCTCAACACCACCGTGGCCCGTGACGTGACCCGTGACGAGGTCCTCGCGGCCTACCGCGCGGCGGCCGAGGGCCCGCTCGCGGGCGTCCTCGAATACTCCGAGGACGCGCTCGTCTCCTCCGACATCACGGGCAACCCGGCCTCGTCGATCTTCGACTCGGCCCTCACCCGCGTCGACGGCCGCCACATCAAGGTCGTCGCCTGGTACGACAACGAGTGGGGCTTCTCCAACCGCGTCATCGACACGCTCCAGCTCCTGACCACGGGCTGAGGCCGAGCCCGGCTCGGGCGGCGGTGCGGCCCATGGCGGACGGGAACCGACCAGGAGCAGGCGGGCGCTGCGCGGGCCTGGTTCTGGTCGGCACCGCCGCTTCGGCTCTCCGAAGTCGGGGC
The DNA here is from genome assembly GCF_042725875.1 of Streptomyces sp. NPDC127038. Classification (NCBI taxonomy): domain Bacteria; kingdom Bacillati; phylum Actinomycetota; class Actinomycetes; order Kitasatosporales; family Streptomycetaceae; genus Streptomyces; species Streptomyces sp. NPDC127038. The sequence goes on from NZ_JBHXDQ010000003.1 coordinate 188,349, forward strand.
GGAGTCCTCAAGCAGCGAGTGGAGCACCAGGTCCGTGGTCGATGAGTCGTAGTGGGCCGTGGCTACAACCTGGGCCGACCTCCGGCTCCGTAATTTCGCAGCGATGTACCGGCGCATGGGGGTTGGGTCCATGAGGTCTCTCCGCGCAGAGATCCGACCCACCCCCCTGTGCCAAGGCATGAGGAAGACCGTCCACACGGTGGGCACGCACTCTCCCAGGAGTGCTGACCGGCCCGCCATCGGAGGATCTCCGGGCAACAGGCCGTGAACGGCGCTCAGGCGCCTAGCTGATCGGAGCCTCTGCCCAGTGCACAGTCACCCGATCCTCGGTGTTCGCGTTCCGGCCGCGGCCGATGGACTTGGCGATGGTGATGCGGTCGACGAAGAACGCCAAGAAGCTACGCCGGTCCTCCAGGCCCCAACCGCCCCACGTCGACTCCGGCCCCAGCGGGTCACCCTCCGGATCCGTCCACTCCGAGGGGATCGCCACCGTGCCGGCCTCGGCGGTTCCCAGTTCTTCCACGCGTCCGGCCGTTCGTGCCTCGTGCGCCGTCAACCGCTCCACGGACTCACGGAACATCTGGTCACCCACGGCACCCGCGTACAAGCCTGCCTGCCGGTCGACATACAGCGTGCGGAGCGCTTCGCTCACGTGCTCCAACTCGGCTCGGGCGGCTGCTAGTTCGGCTTGTCGCTCACCCGTGTCCGCTTGCGCTGCAAACCGGCGTGCGGCCTCGGCGAGCCATTCGAGATCTTCGGGGCCTTCGGGGTCAAGCACTGTCAGCCGGGACCACACGGTACGGGCCACCACGTCGTCAGCGGCGTCCATGTTGATGGCCAGACCACCGTGTCCCGGTACGGCGCCGGACTGGGCACGGTTGCACCGGTAGAGCTGCTTGCCCTCCCTCCGGTCGGTCACCATGGACGACCCGCAGACGCCACAGAAGAGCATCCCGGCGCCACCCAACAGCGACGGCACGGAGCGCCCACCCTGCCGGACCACCTGGGGCGCACGGCCGTCGAGTACGTCTTGAAGGCGCCACCAGTCATCCGGCGGAATGATCGGCTCATGCGCAGCCAGCGGTGCCCCTGAGCCGTCTCGCAGGATGACGCGCTTGGTCCCCTGGCGTTCGGCGGCGTAGCCGGCAAGGCGCGGGTCACGGAGGATGCGGAGCACCGTGGACGACACCCACGTCGTACGCTCCAGCGGCTGGCTGATGCCTCGGGCCCGGCGGGCGGTCACACGCGCCGACATGTCCGCCGCCTTGGTCGGTACGCGCTCGGTGTTCAGCTTGCGAGCCATGGCCGATGCGGTCATGCCACCCAGTGCCCAGGACACCATGTCGCGCACGAATGGGGCCTCGACGGGATCGGGGACCAGCCTGACCACCACCAGTTCCCCGCGCGGCTCACGCGTCGACTGGAAGCCGTACGGGGCCATGCCGGACACGTGGCTGCCTGCCGCCCTCAGCGTCTCTTTCGTCGCCGTGATGTACGCCGACTTCATGTCGGACTCTTGCTGGGCCAGTGCAGCGATAAGACCGAAGATCGCGACGCCCATGGGGGTGGACGTGTCCAGGTAGGGCTCTTCGACGCTGACGAGCAGCACGCCGTGTTTGGCCAGCTCCTCATTGATCAGCATGGCCTCGAGAGCACCCTGTCGAGTGAGACGGGACAGCGAGAACACGACCACTGCGTCCACGCGCCCGGCGCGAACGGCGGACATCATCTCCTCGAACTCCGGCCGGACGACCTTCGGGTCCCAGCCGGATTTACCGACGTCGGCGAAGTGACCCGCGTCGTCCCAGCCCTTGGCCGTGATCAGTCCCTCGCACTTGGTCCGCTGCGCTCCGGGGGACGACGCGGAGTCGTCCTCACGCTTCCTTGACTGTCGGATGTAGGACACTGCGCGCACATGGTCCAGATTAGGGGCCCAGTCGGAGCCCCGTTTGACGAGAGGTGTCATGTGCCCAGCGTAGTAAAAATCAACGTCCTGACCGTGCCGGCCGAACAGCGGGAGACCCTCGAGAAGCGCTTCGCTTCGCGTGCCGGTGCCGTGGAGAGCTCCGACGGCTTCGAGTGGTTCGAGCTCCTCCGCCCCGTCGAGGGCACCGACGACTATCTGGTGTACACCCGTTGGCGTGACGAGGCCTCGTTCCAGGCGTGGATGGAGGGTCCGATGAAGTCGGCCCACCAGGGCGGCGGCGACCGCCCGAAGCCCGCCGCGAGCGGGTCCTCGGTCTGGTCGTTCGAGGTCGTGCAGCAGGCGGCGCCGAAGAGCGCCTGACACCCGTCGGCGACGGACCCGCCCCGCACCTCGCGTCAGGTGCGGGGCGGGTTCCGTCACGGGACGCCCACCTCGAACAGGACGTACCCGGCGTAGGAGCCGGAGGCCAGTGCCGCGACGGCCAGGACCGTGCACAGGACCGGGGTGCTGAGCCGGCGCATGGCGGTGGCGTAGGGGATCAGGAGCGGGAAGGCCGGGAGCAGGTAGCGCGGGACATTGCCGAAGATCTGCCGGCTGCCCAGCACGAGCGCGATGGTCAGCAGGGTGCTCGCGACCAGCACCGGCGGCGGGCGCAGCCGGAACAGCAGGGGCAGCGTGATCAGGGCCAGCAGGACGGTGCCGGCGGCGATGAGGTCTTCGTGGGGGAAGGCGAAGAGATAGTCGTAGTGGCCCACCATGAGCGAGGTGAACACGTCGACGGTGTGCCGGCCCCCGTCGAACGAGTGGGCCCACGCCTTGTCCTGGAGCGTGAAGTACCCGCCGTAGTCGCCCATGCGGTGGCCGACCCAGCCGAGGTAGCCGACCAGACCGACCGGGGCGATCAGCACGGCGGCGAGGGGACGCAGGAACGCGCCCCGGGCACCTGCCCGCTCCAGGGCCAGGGAGTCCTTCGGACCCGGGGGCAGGGAGCCATTCGAACCCGGGACCGAGGAGCGCTGCGGGTCCGGGGTCGGGGCGTCCCTCCGGCCGCGGGTCGCTCGCCACTGCCGGACCAGGTCCATGAGTGCCGCCAGCGCGAGCGCCGCGATCAGCGCGGTGGCCGTGGGCCTGGCCAGGCCCGCCGCGCAGGTCAGCAGACCCGCGGTGAGCCACTTCCGGCGCATGACGGCGTAGCAGGCCCAGGCGACGAGAGCGATGTAGAGGGACTCCGAGTAGCCCGACCACTCCACACCGGATCCCGGCCACACGGCCCACAGCCCGGCCGCGGCCAGCCCGGCGCGCCGGCCGCTGACCAGGGCGGTCACGGCGCAGACGCCCAGCGCGGCGACGAACGAGGCGGTCACGGAGACCGCAAGGCCCGCGCCCAGCGGACCGAGCCCGGTGCACGAGGAGACCAGCCGCATCAGGGCCGGGTACAGAGGGAAGAACGCGGCGGAGTTGCCCTCCAGGGTGATCAGACCGGTGGCGCCGCGCACCGGCACGAGGGCGGGGTGGTAGCCGTGCGCGGCGATCTGCTGGTACCACCAGCCGTCCCAGGTGGCCAGGACGTCCCAGACGTGGGCGCCGCCGCCGAACCGGGGGTTCTTCCGGCGGAAGTCGCCGGAGGAGTCCAGCAGGTACATGAAGACGCAGAAGCCGATCAGCTTCGTCGTGCCGTACAGGGCGAGGACCGGACCGTGCCGCCGCGTCGCTCCGCGCAGCCGCCACGCCGTCCCGCGCAGCCGCCGGCGCCAGGCGCGGCCACGGTCCTGGACCGTGCCCTCCGGCGCTGTCACGACGGGCCAACGGACGGCATTCTGTGCCCTGTTGCCGTCCGGCTGTGCCGAACCGGGCGCGAGACTGCGCTCGTTCATCGCGGTCCGCCTCCCGTCCCGCCGTCGCGGCCGCCGGCGGTGAACACCCAGGCGCGCAGGAGCAGGAAGCGCAGCAGGGTCGCCGCCAGATTGGCGGTGACGAGGACCGTGAGTTCGGCGGAGCGTCCGGGCGCACGGGTCCAGTGGTGCAGCGCGGCCAGTGAGCCGCTGGTGAGGGCGAGGCCGAGGCCGAACACGGCGAGCCCCTTGGCCTGGTGGCGCAGCGCTCCGCCCCGGCCGCGCAGTCCGAACGTGAGCCGCCGGTTGGCCGCGGTGTTGGCGAGGGCGCACACGAACAGTGCCCAGGCGTTGGCGGCCTGAGGCCCCGTCACCGGACGCAGTGCCGCGTACAGCAGCACGTAGCCGATCGTGCTGACCGCGCCCACCGCGGCGAATCGCAGCAGTTGGGCCGTGAGGGAGGCCGGTGGCGTGCTCCCGGTGGCGCGTCCGAGCCGCGCCGTGGGCAGCGTGCCGCGGGCCAGCGCGCGGCCGATCCTCGCGATGCCCCGCAGGTCGGCGACGGCGGTGGAGACCAGGTCGACCCGGCTGTCGGGGTCGTCCACCCAGTCGACCGGCACCTCGTGGATCCGCAGCCCGGCGCGCTCGGCGATCACGAGCAGTTCGGTGTCGAAGAACCAGCCCGAGTCCTCCACCAGGGGCAGCAGCCGCTCGGCGACATCGCGCCGGACCGCCTTGAAGCCGCACTGCGCGTCCGAGAACCCGACCGCGAGGGTGGACCTCAACAGGGCATTGTAGCAACGGGAGATGATCTCGCGGCGGGGGCCGCGGGTCACCCGGGAGCCGCGGGCCAGCCGGGTGCCGATGGCGATGTCGGAGTGTCCGGAGATGAGCGGGGCGACGAGCGGCAGGAGTGCGTTCAGTTCCGTGGACAGGTCGACGTCCAGATACGCGAGCACCGGCGCCCGTGACTCCGACCACGCGGTGCGCAGGGCCCGGCCGCGTCCCTTCTCCTCCAGCCGTATCCACGTCGCCTCGGGCAGGTCGGCGGCCAGCCGGGCGGCGATGCGCGGGGTGGCGTCGGTGCTCGCGTTGTCGGCGACGGTGATGCGGAACGGGTACGGGAAGGTCTCGCGCAGATGGGCGTGCAGCCGGCGCACGCTCGGCTCCAGATCGGTCTCCTCGTTGAACACGGGGACGACCACGTCCAGCACGGGTTCCGTGTGGCCGGCCGGCAGCGGGAGCCTGAGGGGCAGGCGGTCCACGGGCCCGCGGTCGGCGGTGCGTTCCTCCGGGCGGGGGTGCTCGCCGGGTGCGGGTCGCGGCGGCCCGCCGTGATGTTCCCCGACGTTCTCCGGGTCCGCGAAGCTCCCGGAGTCCGTGCGGGAGGACGGCAGTGTTTTCGTCATAGTCTGTCCTGTTCTGTTCTCCGTCGCGCGGCAGGCCGAAGGCGCTCACGGCCGGACCGTGCCGACGGAGTGGGGATGTGCGTGCTGTACGGGCGGGGGCGGCGGCCCCGGCGGCGAGGTCGCGCCGGGGCTCCGGACTACCCGGTGCCGGTCGCGACCGACGAGGACGGTTCGGGTCCCGACGGCGGCGGAGAGGAGGTCGGGGTGTTGCCGGGCGTCGCCGGTTCGGTGGCGGGCGCACTGGTCGTGGCCGTGCCCCGGCCCCCGGGCCCGGAGGAGACGGAACCCGGACTCCCGGCCGTGGTGGGCGTGTCGGGCGGCCCGGAGGTTCCGGTCGGGCTCTCGCTCGTGGAGGTGGCCGTCCCGGTGGGTTCGCCGTCCGAGGACGGGGTCGGTGACAGGGTGGCGTACGGGGAGGTGGGGGTGACCGTGGGCCGCGGGACGGGGCCCAGGGGGCGGTCGCGGTCCGGGGTGTGCGGCAGCAGGAACAGGCCGACGCTGATCCCGGCGGCGGCCAGGACGCAGGTTACGGCCTTCTGGGCCGCGCGGATCCTGCGACGGGTGCGGACACCGGCCCGGAGGCTGTTCTGCTGTGCGGGCTCGAAGGGGGTGTGTTCCTGGGCGTCGCGCATCATCCGCGCCAACTCCCGCTCGAAGTGGTCCATTCTTCCCTTCACCCCACCGGCTCGATGACATCCGCCAGGATCTGGCGCAGCCGCGCCACACCGCGTGACGCGTGGGAACGGGCGGTGCCCAGCGGGCAGCCCAGGACCTCCGCGACCTGCCGTTCGGGCAGGTCCTGGTAGTAGCGCAGCACCACGGCCGCCCGTTGCCTGGGCGGCAGTTGGGCGAGGGCCGCCTCCAGGCGCGAACGTTCCACGACGGCCGCCGACTCGTCGCCGGTGTGCGCGAGGTCCGGCAGCGCCTCGACGGGGCGTTCGCCCCACCAGCGCCGCCGGGCGGAGCGCGCGGCCGCACGGGCGAGGATCTTCCGTACGTACGCCTCGGGGGCCTCGTCGGCCACCTTCGGCCAGACGAACCAGAGTTTGACCAGGGCCTCCTGGAGCAGGTCCTCGGCGCGGTGCCGGTCGCCCGCGCAGAGCAGACGGGCGAGGTGGAACAACGCCGACCAACGGGCCGCGACGAACGCGTCGTAGCCGCCGGTCCCCTCGGCTCTTGTCTGTCCCATCCGCACCGTCCCCGCACTTGCCGGCTCGTACACCTGGAGAAAGACGTCGGGAGGTGCCTCGCTATGCACTTGTGTCACGTGATCTGGGTCACGGGCCCGGGGTGGGTGTCCGGGGCCGTGCTCTCAGCGGCCGGTGGTTCCCCGCCGTACCCGGGCCGTGCTCTCAGCGGCCGGCGGTCCTCCGCCGTACCCGGGCCGCGCCCCTGCGCCGTTCCGCCCGGAGCTCCCGGAGGTAGGCGCCCGCGTCCACCTGGATGGTGTGGCGGGTCGAGGCGACGTAGCGGCGCGCCAGGCCGGCGCGGTACGCGCTCGTCTCCCGGCGCATCCGCTCCGGCCCGGGCAGTGCGCACCGGCCCTCCAGGAGGTCGGCCACCCAGTGCGCCTGCGCCTCCGCGAGCGGCATGATCGCGCCGAGGGGCTGGACCAGTCCGATGAAGTAGAGGCCGGGACGGTCCGGGGCGACCACCCGGTGGTAGAGCTCGATGTCGTTGCCGGACGGATCGATCACCTCGGCCCCGAGGAACGGGAAGGCGATGTCGTAGCCCGTGCAGTAGACGACGGCGTCGAACTCCTCCGCGCTCCCGTCCTCGAACGTCACCCGGTCGCCCTCCAGCCGTACGGGCGCGGGCTTCACCGTCAGGTCGCCGTGGCCCAGGCGGGAGAGGAGGTCGTCGGAGATGGTGGGATGGGCCCCCAGCACGCGGTGCCGGGGCGTCGGCAGCCCGTAGTCGCTCAGTCTGCCCCGGCTGAGCCGCAGCAGGAGCCGAAGTCCCCGTTCCTGCACGGCCAGCGGGGCCCTGGCGAGCCAGGAGCCGGTGAGATGGTCGGTGGGCACGCCGAAGAGGTACTTGGGCAGGATGTGCGCGCCGCGCCGCATGGCGAGGACCGTGCGCCGGGACACCCGCGAGGTCTCCACCGCGATGTCACAGGCCGAGTTGCCGATGCCGAGGACCAGAACACGCCTGTCGGCGAAGGGTTCCGGCGTCCGGTAGTCGTGGGAGTGCGTCTGGACGCCGGTGAACGTGTCCGCGCCCGGAAGGGACGGCTCGGGCCAACGCGGCTTCCAGTGATGCCCGTTGGCGACCAGGACGGCACCGTAGAGGCGCTCCGTGGTCGCGCCGGAGTCCAGGTCGCGGCTCGTGACGCTCCACCGTCCTCCGGGGGCGGGTTCGACGCGGACCACCTCGGTGCGGAAGGCGATCGACGGCCGCAGCCCGAAGTGGTCCACGAAGCTGTCGAAGTACCGGGCGATGTGGAAGTGGCTGGGGTAGACCGGACAGTCCCGCGGCATGGGGAAGCTCGCGTACTCCATGATCTGCCGCGAGGTGTTGATGTGCAGCGAACGGTAGGCGGACGACATGCCGTTGTCGTTCAGATAGCGCCAGTTGCCGCCGACCCCGGAACCGGTCTCGTAGCAGTCGTACGCGATCCCGCGCGCCGCCAGCACCTGGCAGGCGGCGATCCCGGACGAGCCAGCCCCGATGACGCACACCTTCTCCACGCCCGCCCCTTCCGTGGTGCCACCTGAGCATCCGCCTGTGACCACTCGCCTGTGACCACCCGGTCACATGACCGGGTGGTCACAGGCTGCTGTGCGTCGACCGCGGTGTCAATGACCCTGACATGAAGGGGAGTTAAGACGACGATCGACTCAACCGCCGTACCTGCGAAGGCATTTGCCGTCGGCGCCGATTCCCGCCGACTCGTTGACAGCGCGTGTCCGCCGCGCCGACGATGACCGGGCGGTCACATGACCGCCCGGTCACACGCGGGAGCGCTCATGCCCACTGCCACCTGGACCCGTCTGTCCCCGGTGCGGCGCGAACGGGTCCTGGTCGCCGCCATGGACGAGTTCGGCACCCACGGCTACTCCACCGGAAGTCTCAACGTCATCGCCCGCGAGGCCGGCGTCGCCAAGGGCTCGCTGTTCCAGTACTTCGAGGGCAAACTCGACCTGTTCGCCTACGTTGCCGAGCAGACCTCCCTGCGCGTCTACGCCGCCATGCGCCCATGGCTCGACGGCTACGACGGCTCCACGGAGTTCTCCCGCCATCTGACCGACGCCCTGGAGGCGTGGCTCGACTACTTCGCCGGACATCCGCTCGAACGCGGGGTCACCGCGGCCACCAACATGGAACTCGACCCGGCCGTACGCAACGCCGTACGCGCCCCGGTGCAGGACATCTACCTCGCCGGCCTGCGCCCCCTGGTCGAGCGCGCCGTCGGCACCGGAGACCTGCGCGAGGGCGCCGACGTCGACGCCCTGCTGTCCCTGTTGCTCGTCCTGCTGCCGCACCTCGCCCTCGCGGCCCACACACCCGGCCTCGAAGGCCCCGTGCGCCTCGCCGGCGAGCCCCCCGAAGTCCGCCGCGCGAACATCGCGCGCCTGATCGGCCCGGTCCTCGCCGACTTCGTACCGAAGGGGCCCTGATGGACACACCCGACTACGACGTCCTCGTCATCGGCTCCGGATTCGGCGGCAGCGTCACCGCCCTGCGCCTCACCGAGAAGGGGTACCGCGTCGGCGTCCTGGAGGCCGGCCGCCGCTTCGCCGACGCCGACCTCCCCCGCACCTCCTGGCAGGTGCGTGACTACCTCTTCGCCCCGCGCCTCGGCTGTACGGGCGTCCTGCGCATGACCCTGCTCGGGCACGTCCTCGTCCTCACCGGCGCGGGCGTCGGCGGCGGATCGCTCGGCTACGCCAACACCCTCTACGAGCCGCCCGCGACCTTCTACCGGGGCTCGTCCTGGGCCGGCATCACCGACTGGCGCGTCGAACTCGCGCCCTACTACGCCCGGGCCCGCCGCATGCTCGGCGTCACCCCCAACCCCCTGTTCACCGACGCCGACCGGCTCCTGAGGGACACCGCGAGCGACCTCGGCCGCGCGGACACCTTCACGGCCGTGCCCGTCGGCGTGCACTTCGGGCCGCCCGGCACGGAACCCGGCGCCCGGGTCGCGGACCCCTACTTCGGCGGCGTTGGACCCGACCGCAACGCCTGTCTGCACTGCGGCGCCTGCATGACCGGCTGCCGGCACAACGCCAAGAACACCCTGCCCAAGAACTACCTGGGCCTGGCAGAACGCGCGGGCGCCGAGGTGATGGCCCTGCGCACCGTCACCGACGTCACCCCGGACCCGGTGGGCTGGGCCGTCACCTCGGTCCGCACCGGCGCCGGACCGGCGCGCCGTGCACGGACCCTGACCGCCCGGCACGTCGTCTTCGCGGCAGGTGCCCTGGGCACCCAGAAGCTGCTGCACCGGCTGCGGGAACGCGGGTCCCTGCCACGGGTGTCGCCCCGCCTCGGCCGGCTGACCCGCACCAACTCCGAGGCGATCCTCGGCGTCCGGTCGAGGGACAAGGCCGCCGACTTCAGCCGTGGCGTCGCCATCACCTCCTCCGTGCACCTCGACGAGAACACCCATGTCGAGGCCGTCCGGTACGGCCGCGGCAGCAATCTGCTCGCCCTGCTCGGCGCGATGCTCGTCGACCCCGTGCCGGGCCGCTCCCGGCTGCTGACCGGACTCGCCGCGATGGCCCGCAACCTGCGCGGACTGCCCGGCCTGCACAACCCGCGCCGCTGGTCCCAGCAGACCGTCGTCCTGCTCGTCATGCAGTCCCTCGACAACTCCGTGACGACCTACCTCCGCCGCACTCTCACCGGGCGCCGCAGGCTGACCAGCCGCCCGGGCGAGGGCACCCCCAACCCGACGTGGATACCCGCGGGGCACCGGGCCGCCCGCAGAGCGGCCGAACGCAGCGGAGGCCAGGCCTGCGGCACCTGGGCCGATCTGTTCGACGTCCCCACCACCGGCCATCTCATCGGCGGCTGCGCCGTCGGCGAGAGCCCGCAGACCGGTGTCGTCGACCCCTACCACCGGCTCCACGGACATCCGGGCCTGCACGTCATCGACGGCTCCACGATCTCGGCGAACCTCGGTGTGAACCCCTCGCTCACCATCACCGCCCTGGCCGAACGGGCCGTCGCGCTGTGGCCCAACCACGGCGAGGAGGACCCCCGGCCCGCACCCGGTCTGCCCTACCGCCGGGTGCCGCCGGTACCGCCGCGGCACCCGGCCGTGCCCCCCGGCGCACCGGCGGCCCTGCCGCCGCATCCCCCCACAGAGAAGGACACCCCGTGACGAGCTACCCCGAGGAACCCTGGCGGCTGGCAGGCCAGATGTACGTGTCGCTGTGGCTGGTGCCGGTCCGCGAACTGCCCCCGGTCGCGGCCGGCACCCGGCCGGTGACCGTCGCCGGACGCGGCGCGGTCGGCGCGGCCTGGGTCGTCTACGAGAACGACAGCGTCCTGCACTACAACGAACTGCTCCGGGCCGTCCTCGTACGGGACGGCCGCCGCCCGCGTGTCTGCGTCACCGACATCTGGGTGGACAGCGCCGCATCGATGGCGGGCGGCCGGGAACTGTGGGGCATCCCGAAGGAGATGGCCGACATCGACATCGACCGGACCGCAGGCGTACGGGCCGGGGCCGCGACGGAGAAGGACGTGCTGGCCACCGCTGCCTTCGAACCCGGCCGCCGCATCCCGGGCCGCTGGCCCCTGGCCTACCGCGTCGTCCAGAACCTCGACGGAGGCCTGAAGACCAGCTCCGTACGCTCACGCTCCGCCCTGCGCCTGGCGCGGGCCCAGTGGATCGCCCAGGAGAGCAGCCCGCTGGGGGAGTTGAGCCGCCGCAGACCGCTGCTCAGCCTGGCCCTGAACGACTTCGCCATCCGGTTCGGGGACGCCGTCCCCGAACCGGCCACGCGGCCGGCACACGGCGTCACGCCCCGGTCGCGGTGAGCGGACCCTGCGGCGAACGCGCCGACGATGGATGAGAGTTGGACAAGTGGAGGGCGATCAAACCCTGTTCCGGCGGCCTACCGGCCGGTATACAGACCAGGTTGGGTCTGCCGGGCAGGAGCCGTCCGGTCCGTCGCGGCGCCGCGATCCCGCGCGCCGCGGAACACCGGTACCCGTTCAGCAGGCTGTCATGGGTTTACGGGAGGGGCACGATGAACGATCACACGCGTCCGGAGATCGCCGTTCCGAAGCGGCGCGGCGCCACGGCGCTGGGGGCCGCGCTGAGCTGTTGCGCGCTCGTCGCCGGCGTCGCGGCGGCGACCCCCGCCCAGGCGGGCGAGGGCCGTCCGGCGCACGGCGTGGACTATGTCGCCCTCGGCGACTCCTACACCGCCGGGCCTCTGATCCCGCAGCAGGTCGACGCCAACTGCGCGCGCAGCGACCACAATTACCCCTCGATCACCGCGGCCGCCCGCAAGGTCGCCTCGTTCACGGACGTCAGCTGTTCCGGCGCCAAGACCGACGAGATGTGGAAGGCGCAGGGAACCAACGGACCGCAGCTGGACGCGGTGAAGCGCGACACCGACCTGGTCACGCTCCAGATCGGCGGCAACGACGTGGGCTTCGGCCCGATCATCTCCACCTGCGCCGCGCTCAGCTCGAAGGACCTCACGGGCAACCCCTGCCAGCAGTACTACGGCGCCGCGGGCTACGACCAGCTCACCGTGAACATCCTCCAGACCGCTCCCAAGGTCGCCCGGGTGCTGCGCGAGGTGCACGCCAGGGCACCGCACGCGCGCGTGGTGGTCGTCGGCTACCCCGACCTCCTGCCCGACGACGGCAGCGGCTGCTACCCGACGGTGCCGTTCGCGGCGAAGGACTTCCCCTATCTGCGGGACGTCGGCAAGCGGCTCAACCTGATGCTCCGCACGGTGGCGTTCCTCAACCGGGCCGAGTACGTGGACACGTACACGCCGACCGTCGGACACGACATGTGCAAGGCTCCCGCCGACCGCTGGATCGAGCCGCTGCGCCCGACCTCGCCCGCCGCTCCGGCCCACCCCAACGCCAAGGGCCAGGAGGCCATGGCGGGTGCCGTACTGGCCGAGCTGGGCCGGGGAGCGGGTCACCACCGCCGCTGACCGGCCGGGTCAGGGTGCCGGCACCTCGTCCACGAACGCGGTGCCGGCGCCGCGGTAGGCGGCCACCTTCGAGGAGACCTGGGCCGGGGTGAGCACCTGGTCCTTGACGTGCAGGACGTAGTCGACCTGTTCGTCGTAGGCGCGCGCCCCGGTCGAGGTCTGTCCGGCGAGGTCGATCAGCCACTGGTTGAAGTTGATCGACATCGGCCGTTCGGGCAGGTACTGGGCGTCATGGGTGCCGAACAGCTGACCGTCGATGTAGTACTTGATGCTGGTGCCGTCGATCGTGAGCATCAGGTCGTGCCAGCCGGCGTAGCTCTGGCGGGACTCGGTGTGCTGGTTGACGGCCTGCCAGGGATCGGGGTTGTACGTCTCCCAGGACGTCGTGTAGAGGATGTCGCCGGTCTCGCCCCAGCCGCCGTTGGGCAGGTACTCGAAGTCGTACTCGGCGTAGTCGTCGGCCATCGGCGCGGTGAGGTCGTTGATGGTGAAGAACGTCTGCACCAGGTGGTCGCCGTCGGGCCCCGATTCCGGGGCGTCGGCGAACTTCACCCGCGCCGCGTAGGTGCCGTTCTTGAACTTCATGCTCTTCGAGACGACTTCGGTCTGCCGGGTCGACTCGGCGGTGCCCGCGGTCGAGGTCTCCAGGTTCATGACCTTGTTGCCCGACACGGTGGGGAAGGTGACCTTGGACGGGTCCCAGGTCGCGCCGGGGACCCCCGGGCCGCCGGAGTCGGAGCGGACGTTCCAGCCGTGCGCGGAGATCGCGGGGTCGCTGGACGAGGTGTAGCTGAAGTCGTCGAACAGGGCCTGGCCACCGCCGGGCGGGTCGGTGGGATCGGTGGGATCGGTCGGGTCCGTGGGGTCGTTGCCCTCGGGCGCGGTGCCCCACACGGTGGTTCCGGCGAGCTGGGCGGTGACCTTGTTCCAGTCCGCGTACGAGGTCTGCGTCCCGCTGAAGGAGTAGTCGTCCGCCTGGTTCAGCGGCTGCCAGCTCGACTGGTAGAACCGCAGTTGCATGTCACCGGTGTCGGCGCCCGGTGCGAGGGTGCCGGCGCCCGAGGTGAAACCGATCTCCAGGTACGTGTCCGCGGTCCCGGTCGGGTGGGCGAGTGCGCCGAACGTGCCCGTGACGTTCGCGCACCCCTTGACGGCCCAGGAGCAGGCGAAGCGGTACGTGGCGCTCGCCGAGTCCGCCTTGAAGTAGTAGCGGATCTTCACCTGGCTCAACTGGACCGTCGAGGCACCGGTGTTGCGCACCTTGAACCAGGGTTCGCTCTGGTCGGCGGTGACCCCGGGCGCGCTGGTGCGGTACTGGACGGCGAGGCCGCCGGCCGCCGCGGCGGGGGCGGACATCGGCACGGCCACCAGGGCGGTGCCTCCCAGCAGGGCCGACAGGGCGAGGGCCACGCGGCGGCGGCCGGAGAGGGGGCGGTTGCTCATGTGGGTTCCTTCCGATGGGCTCCCGCGGACCGCGGGAGGTGGGGGTGCTCAGGAACACGAGGAGACGTACCGTGCTTGACCAGTTGGGCCGATCGGCCTTACCAGTTGGCGTTGCCTGAAAGTGGCATAGACCAATCCGCACGTCAACCCCCTTGTGCGCAAGGGCAGTTGACATTCATCCGCGATATGTGTCACCCGTCCGCCGAAGGGAACCGGAAGCGATCCCCATGACCTGCGGACCAGTTAAGGTCGGAGGGCATACCAGTTGGCCGGCACCGACGACGAGCGAGGTCTCGTATGGAGATCGATCCCGCCGCCTCCCGCGCGGTACTGAAGCGTGAAAGGGTCCGCGACACGATCCTGGAACTCATCGAGGAACGCCGTCCCGGCGACGCCATACCCTCCGAACGCACGCTCTGCGCGCAACTCGGGGTGTCCCGGCCCACCTTGAGGGCGGCCGTCGACCAACTGGTCCTCGCCGGGCTCCTGGTGCGCGAACACGGCCGGGGCATGTTCGTCGCGGCCGAGAAGATCACCCAGGAACTCGTCCCGGACCGGCGGAACTTCAGCCTGCCCCGGGCCGCGGGCACCTGGACCAGCCGGCTCCTGGAGTTCAGCACGGTGCCCGCGGGCGCCCGGGTGGGACGCAGACTGCGCCTCTCTCCCGCGGCGGACATCCGGTACGTGGCCCGGCTCCGCCTCGTCGACGGCGCGCCCATGGCCATCGAGTACCTCCACGTCCCCGCCCGTCTGGTGCCCGACCTGACCGGTGACGAACTGGAGAACGGCGACCTGTACGAGCACCTGGGTGAACGGCACGGGATCCAGGTCGCCGAGGCGGTCCAGTCCATCGAGCCCACGGTCCTCACCCGCGACGAGGCGGGCCTGCTCGACGTGCCGGAGCTGTCGCCGGCCCTGCTGTTCGAGCGCCTCACCTCGGACGCCTCGGGCCGGCCGGTGGAGTACGTCCACTCGGTCTACCGCGGGGACCGCTACCGCATCGTCTCCCGGCTGGCCCTCGGCCCCCGCTCCGGACGGCCGTCACCCGGCGAGGGGCACCACCCGGGAATCCCCCCGGGCGACTTCCCGGCCGCCGAACCCGTCACCTTCTCCACGCGGGGCGTGGTGGCCGACCGCCCGTTCGGAGCGGTCCACGCCGACCCCGGCGCCGGCTGACGGTCCGCCGCGCCGGGCCGTGGCACCTGGGCTAGGGTGATCTGGACAATGTGCTCATTCCGGTCGTTCGTGCTGCCGGTCGTCCCGCCCCTCCGACGCCATCGCCGATCCGCGATGTGGCGCGAAAGCCCGTGTGGCAGGCAGGACTTGAGGGTCGTCGCGGGGAGTCGCCGGCGTGCGCGTTGCGGACCAGACGCGAAAGGACCCGTACATGCCCTTCGTCACCGCCAAGGACGGCACGCAGATCTTCTACAAGGACTGGGGATCGGGCCCGCCGGTCGTGTTCTCCCACGGCTGGCCACTGACCGCGGACGCCTGGGACGCCCAGATGAAGGTGATGGCGGACAACGGCTTCCGTGCCGTCGCCCACGACCGGCGCGGCGGCGGACGCTCCGGTCAGCCCTGGCACGGCAACGACCTGGACACGTACGCCGACGACCTGGCCGCCGTCATCGAGGCGCTCGACCTGCGGGACGTCATCCTGGTCGGTCATTCCACCGGCGGCGGCGAGGTCACCCGCTACATCGGCCGGCACGGCTCCGGCCGGGTCGCCAAGGCGGTCCTCGTCGGCGCGATCCCCCCGCTCATGCTCAAGACCGAGGCCAATCCGGAGGGTCTGCCGATCGACGCCTTCGACGAGATCCGCAAGGGCGTGGAGACCGACCGGTCGCAGTTCTACCAGGACCTCAGCGCCCCGTTCTACGGCGCCAACCTGGAGGGATCGACCGTCAGCCAGGGGACACGGGACGAGTTCTGGCTCTGGGGCATGACCGTGGGCCTCAAGGGCGCCTACGACTGCGTCAAGGCGTTCTCCGAGACCGACCTGACCGAGGACCTCAAGAAGATCGACGTCCCGACCCTCATCGTGCACGGCGACGCCGACCAGATCGTTCCCATCGTGGCCTCGGGCGACAAGTCCTCGAAGCTGGTCAAGGACGCGGTCTACAAGGTGTATCCGGGCGCCCCGCACGGCCTCGCCATGGTGCCGGAGTTCGCCGGGAGGTTCAACGCCGACCTGCTGGAGTTCGCGCGCGGCTGACGCCGGCGGCTCCCGGGAAAAGCCTCCCGGGAAGGGCCCTCCGGGGGCGGCCTCCGGAGGTGAGGCGGAACGGGCCCGCCGGGTCCCGCCGGACCTCGTCTCAGGACGGTGGCCCGGGGGCCCCGGCGGGCCCGTCGCCGTCCGCACCCTCCCGCTCCTCCTCCGCGTCGGCCCCGTCCGCCCCGTCCGCTCCTTCGGGCGCCTCCGGCAGGGCCTGCTCGGTCCAGATGGCCTTGCCGTCGGGCGTGTAGCGGCTGCCCCAGCGCTCGCACAGCGCGTTGATGAGCTGAAGCCCGCGGCCCCCCTCGTCGGTGTCCGTCGCACGCCGGATGCGGGGCATGGTCAGACTCGCGTCCGACACCTCGCACACGAGGGTCCCGCTGCGCAGGAGCCGCAGCCCGATGGGGCCGTTGGCGTGCCGGATGACGTTCCCGACGAGCTCGCTGGCCAGCAGTTCCGTCGTCATGACCAGGTCGTCCAGATGCCATCGGGCGAGCTGCTCCCGTACGTGGCGACGGGCCTCGCCCGCGGCCTCGGGGCCCTCGGGCAGGGCCCACGAGGCCACCTGCCGGTCGGCGACGTGGTGCAGCCGCGCGATCAGCAGGGCCGCGTCGTCGGCGGTGGGCCCGCCCGGCAGCAGCCCCGCGGTCACGGAGTCGCACAGCGCCTCCAGGTCGGCACCGTCCGCCCGGCCGGCCAGCAGTCCGGCGAGCTGGTCCATGCCCTGGTCGATGTCCCGCTGCGGCGACTCCACGAGCCCGTCGGTGTAGAGCACCAGAAGGCACTCCGCGGGCAGCTCCAGCTCCGTCGTCTCGAACGGGGGGAACGCGGCCCCCAGCGGAGCGTTGACGGCGATCTCCGGGAAGTGGGTGCTGCCGTCCGGCCGGACGACGAGCGGCGGGGGATGGCCCGCCCGCACCACGGTGCACGATCCGTCCGTGGAGTCGTACAGCGCGAACAGGCAGGTCGCGTACGAGTGATCGCCGAGGCCGCCCACGATGTCGTTGAGGTGGCCCATGATCTCGTCGGGAGGCAGTTCCAGGGCGGCCAGCGTGTGCAGCGCGGTGCGCAGGCGTCCCATGGTCGCCGCCTCGGACAGGCCGTGGCCCATCACGTCACCGGCGACCAGGGCCACCTGGCCGGCGGACAGCGGGATCAGGTCGTACCAGTCCCCGCCCACGTCGGAGGTCCCTCCGGCCGGCAGGTAGCGCGCCGCCGCGGTCGCCTCGGGAACGGTGGGGAGCCCCCTGGGCAGCAGCGCCTGCTGGAGTTCCTCGGAGCGGGTGAGCTCGGCCTCGTACAGCCGCGCCCGTTCCAGCGCGTGCGCCACCAGGGCGCTGATGGTGATGAGGAGCGTGCGTTCCTCGGAGGTCAGCCGGTGCTCGGTGTCGAAGGCGATGACACACACGCCGAAGGTGTGTCCCGAGGCGGTCAGCGGCAGGAAGGCCCAGGCCCGCTGGCCGCTCGGAGGCCGGTTGCCGGCGGCGGGAAAATCGGCGGTCCACTCCTCGCGCGACGAGTAGAAGCGAGGCGCGCCGGTGCGGACGGCGTCCCCCGCGGGACCCGCGTCCGCCGGTTCCATGCCGTGCGCCGCGCGCATCGGCTCCGGAAAGGAGCACGGTCCGCCGACGGACCCGATCCGCACCAGCTTCTCGTCCTCCAGGACCATGACGAGCAGGGCCTGGGCGCCGAACGGGGGCAGCACGCGCTGGGCGACGGCCGTCACCACGTCCTCGGAGGTGGTCGCCGAGGCCAGCTGCGTGGTCAGCTCGGCCGTCCGGCTCGCCCGCTCGGCCGCGGCCTCGACGGCTGCCGCCTGTTCGGCCTCACGGCGGCGGCGGTCGGTGACATCGGTGAAGTAGACAGTCAGCCCGCCGGGTACGGGGACGATCCGCAGGTCGTAGCGGCGCCCCGTGTCGGCCAGCGTGATGTCGAACCCGGCGGCCGACGCCTGCCCGGCACCGGTCCGGCACCGCTCCTCGAGGCCGGGTACGTGGCGCAGGGCGGGCAGGTCCCACAGGCTCCGGCCGAAGAGCTGCTCGTCGGCCGAGCCGAGGATGCGCTCCGCCTCCAGATTGGCGAAGGTGATCCGCCAGTCCTCGTCCACGGACAGGAAGGCGTCGCTCATGTGCCGCAGGGCACGGCTGAGGGCGTCGCGGGTGGAGCGCGCCGCGTCGCTCGCCCAGCCCTTGCCGATGATGCGTGCGACCTGGCCGTCCTCGTCGAGCACGACATGACCGGACGCGCGGGTCCAGGTGTACCCGCCGTCGCTGCGCCGGACCCGGTACTCGGCCTCGAAGGGCGCATGGGTGCGGATGGTGCGTTCCGCGGCGGCCAGGGTGCTCGCGAGGTCGTCGGGGTGCACGACCTTCATCCAGGTCTCGACACCGGGCACGAACTGTCCTGGCTCGGTCTGGTACACCTTCATGGCCGCCTCGTCCCACAGCAGCTCGCCCGTGCGCACGTCCCACTCCCAGGTGCCCACCGGAGTGGTGTCGAGGTCGGTGCGCATGCGGGTGGGCGTCGGCATCCGCTTCAGCCGGTTCGAGGTCCATTCGGCCACCGCGGTGACGAAGGCCCGCTGTTCGGGTCCGGGTTCCTCGTTGTCACCGGTGAGACAGGTGATCGCGCCGATGGCGCGGCCCTCGTGGGCGAGCGGTACGGCGAACCAGCCGGAGCGCGACAGCAGGGGCGCCGTGGGTTCGGCCAGGTCGGCGGGGAGCGCGGCCACCCAGACGGGCCTGCCCGAGCGTACGGCCCGTGCGGTCGCCGTGGGTCCGTCCTGGTCGACGATCTCCCACGCGCGGGTGACCGACGACGGCAGTCCGGTGGAGGACACCAGACGCAGGGCCGACATCGGGCCCCGCAGGTAGACGGCCCCGCCGACGCAGCCCAGCTCCGCGATGGAGTGCTGAAGGGCGAGCCGGAAGACCTCGCTTTCCGTGATGCCGTCGTCAGCGGTGTCGAGTAGGTCCAGCCGCCTGATCACAGACCCAATATAGGGCGCAATGTCTTAAATGACATTAAAGCGATGGTGTGCGTACGGGGGTGCTCCGGGCCCTTGTCCCGGGTTGCGGGGTGCGGTGCGCGACACCACGCTGGCCACGACGCCCGCGTGATCGACGGCCCGGGACCGGTCGCCCGTGTCCCCCGGGTCGCGCGGCGGTCAGCGTCCGGGTGCGCCGGCCGGGAGGGCCCGACGACGGGAGGACGGTGGCACACAGGTGAACGCCGGATCACGTCGTCCCGGCCGACGGCCTGGCGAGCCCGGGACGGGTCCGCCCGGTGAGCCCGGCCCGGGGAACGGCGTGCGCCGGACGCCTCCCGTCGGGCGGAACCGTTCCTCGCGCGGCGCCCGGGCGGTCGTACGGGCGCGCGCCGACGCCCGTCGCGGCGCCCGGGAGCGCCAGCGGTTCCCGGTGCACCACGGTCTCGGGGTGGCCGCCGCGTACGCGTGGCGGCTGCTCGTCGTCGGAGTCGTCGCCTACGTGGTCTTCGCGCTCCTCGGAAAGCTCCAGCTCGTCGCCGTGGCCCTGTTCCTCGCGCTCGTCATCACGGCGGTCCTGCGTCCGCTCGCCGATCTGCTGGCCCGCCGCATGCCGAGGACCCCGGCGGTGATCATCAGCATCCTCGGCAGCATCCTGGTGGTGCTCGGCGTGATGGCGCTGGTCGGGCGCGTCGTCGCCGGCGAGTCCGGGAGCCTGGGCCACGAGTTCGCCGGGGGACTGGGGCGGATCGAGCGCTGGCTGGAGGGCTCGCCCTTCCATCTGAGCCACGCGGTGCTGTCGGGTCTCCAGGGCAAGGTGGTCACCTTCGTCTCGGAGCACCGCTCGGTACTGATCAGCAGCGCCCTCAGCGGCGCCGGCCGCGCGGTCGAGTTCGTCACCGGGCTGGTGCTCGCGCTGTTCTGCTCCCTGTTCTTCATCCGCTCGGGGGACAGGTTCTGGCGCTGGTTCCAGGAGCTGATGCCGGAGAGCGCGCGGGACCCGTGGGACCGCGGCGGGCGGGCGGCCTGGCGGACCTTCGCCGGGTACACGCGCGGCATCATCATCGTGGCGGGCACCAACGCCGTACTCGTCGGCATCGCCCTCTACGTCCTCGGCGTCCCGCTCGCGCTGCCCCTCACGCTGCTGGAGTTCTTCGCCGCGTTCATCCCCCTGGTGGGCTCGCCGGTCGCGCTCGGCGTGGCCACCGTCGTCGCGCTGGCCACCCGGGGGCCGGTCGTCGCGATCATCGTGCTGGCCCTGATCGTCGTCATCGGCCAGCTGGAGGGGCACGTCCTGCATCCGCTGGTCCTGAGCTGGGCCGTCCGGCTGCATCCCGTGGTCGTGGCCATCTCCGTCATCGCCGGGAGCATCCTGGCCGGTGTGACCGGCGCCGTCGTGGCGGTACCGATGGTGTCGGTCGCCTGGTCGGTGATCAGCGAGCTGCGAGCGGACCCCGAGCCGGAACCCTCGGGGCGCTCGCCGTCGGCCCGCGAACCGTGACGGCGCCGCGGTCACGTCGTGCCCGTGGTGCCCTCAGGACGCCTCGACGGCCGCCTTGATCCGCTGGCCGAAGGCGTTCGCGTCCTTACGGGCCGCACTCAGCGCGAATCCCACCAGCAGCTTGCCGATGCCGTGGCCCTCCAGGACGTTGAAGATCCTCACGCGGGTCGTTCCGGGGCCGGTGGACTCCAGGTCGTAGCCGCCCTCCTTCGCCATCACGACGTTCTTCGAGACCTCGGCCCAGCGGATCCGCCGGGACGGCTCGAACTCGGTGATCCGGAACTTCCGGCCCGTCTTCATGCCGGCGTCCTTGACCGTGCTGGTGAACACCGTTCCCACGGCCGTCGGGCCCTCCGGGGTCTTGGCGATGGCCTGCACCCTGGGGCTGAACTTGGGATCGTTCGTCCCGGCGGCGAGGAAGGCGAAGACCTCCTCGACCGGGCGGTTGATCTCGGTTGTCGCCTCGAACTGACCGGACACGTTTCCTCCTGTGCTGCGATCACTGACCGCCCGCTGAGGGCACACGGGACCGGCCCGCGCCCGTTCAGCCTAGGGGTCTGTGGCCGGGCGGGCGCGTCGCGCGGGAATCTTCAATGGTCGGATCCGTCGACCGGCCGCGCGGGCTCCTTCAGTGGTCGAATCCTTCGGCCAGGCGCACGGTGTAGCCGTCCTCCTCCATCAGGACGACGGTGACACCGAAGGGGTTGGGATGGTCCAGCTCCATCGGGGTGAAGGCGTAGTCGACGGCGGCCTTGACCGGCGGCGGGAGTTCGCCGTCCGGACGCGGCGCGAGGGGCTGCTTCCACACGAGGGCGGCGGGGGAGCCGACCGGGTCCTCGGAGCCCTCGGACGGGGCCTCATCGTCGTACGGGAACTGGTGCAGCACATGGCCGTCCGGGGTGGCGCGGACCATGTTCAGGCAGGGGGAGGGGCCGGTGGCGGGCAGCTCGCAGGCGGTGGCGACCTCCCGCGTCTCCCAGGCCAGGACGACCTCGTCCGCGCCGGCCGCCGCGGCGATGTTCGACAGCGCGGCGATGCCGGTGAGCGCGTCGGCCCCGGGCTTCGTCGGACGGACCCAGACCAGACCGACCAGCTCACCGCGCACGAGCGGCATGATGACCGGCCGCGGCACCGCGCCCTCGCCCACTCCCTTGACGTAGGCGCTCTTCATCGAGCCGACCAGCGTGTCCCACGTGTTCGTGTCCACGGAAGCCCCTTTGCCGCTGTTGTCTTCGATCACCGCCGACCCTGTCACGCGGAGCCTCCCCGTGTCAGCGGGATGCCCGGCACACGCCCCCTTCGGGGCCCGGCCCGGGCGGGCACGCGGGTGTCGCCCGGGCCCGACGGGACCGATGGCCCTAGGCTCGACGGGATGGGGCGTGTGGAGATCCTTCAGCTGCTGGTCTCGCCCGTGCACCGCTTCGAGGGCCGCCCGGGCGACGGGGCGCCCCCGCTGCCCGACGCGGACATGGTGACCACCGCCCGGGTGCGCGCCGGACTCGGGATCGTCGGGGACCGCTACTTCAACCATCCGGCCCATCGCAACGCGTCGGTCACCGTCATGGCCGCCGAGCGCTTCCCGTTCGGACCGGAAACGCTCCCGGACCTCCGCCCGACCCGGCGCAACGTGCTGCTGCGGGGCGTGGACATCGACTCCTTCGTCGGCGCGACCGTCTCCCTGGACAGCGGCACCGGCCCCGTGGTGCTCGCCGTACGCAGCGCGGCCAGGCCCTGCGCGTGGATGGACACCACGCTCGGCCCCGGCGCGCGACGGGCGCTGCGCGACGGCGGGGGAGTCCGCTGCCGCCCGCTGACCGACGGCACGCTCACGGTCGGACCCGCGCGGTTCGAGGTCGTGGAACCCGCGCCGCCCGGGAACCGGCTCACCGGGCGCTGACCCGCCGGGAGCTGACCCAGGGTGTTCCGTCCGGGTGGTGTCCGAAGGGCGTCCAGGTGGCGTCCGGGTGGTCGTGCGCGGCGGCTGCGACCCGCCGTGTTCAACCAGTTGGTTGACTACGGCGCGAACCGGTCGTACGGTTATTCAACCGACTGGTTGAATACGTGAGGTGAGAGGTGTCCGACGACCGGCTGTCCCGGGTGTTCTCGGCCCTGGCCGACCCGACGCGGCGCGACATCGTGGCCCGGCTGGCCTCGGGGGACGCCACCGTCGGCGAACTGGCGGAGCCCTACGAGGTGACCGTGCAGGCGGTGTCCAAGCACATCAGGGTGCTGGAGGACGCCGGTCTGGTCAGCCGCAGCAGGGACGCCCAGCGCCGGCCCTGCCATCTGGAGGGTGAGGTGTTCGACCTGATGACGCGATGGATCGAGCGCTACCGCCGCGAGGCGGAGGACCGCTTCCGCAGGCTCGACGCCGTCCTCGGGCAGCTCGGGGACGAGCAGGGGGACGGCACCTCGGAGAAGGAGGCGGCATCGTGAGCACCACGGACACGGGCGGCCGGCGCGAGACACGGATCGAGGCCGACCCGGCACTGCCCACCATCCTCATCAGCCGGGAGTTCGACGCCCCCGTGGCCCATGTGTTCCGGGCCTACACCGATCCGGACCTGGTCGTGCGATGGCTCGGCCCGCGCCGGCTGAAGATGCGGATCGACGTGTACGAGGCCCGCACCGGTGGCTCGTACCGCTATACGCACAGCGAGGACGACGGGACGGAGTACGGCTTCCGCGGGGTGTTCCACGAGGTGCGGCGCGACGAGCGCATCGTGCAGACCTTCGCGTACGACGGCTTCCCGGACGGCGTCAGTCTGGAGACCACCCTGTTCGAGGACCTGGGCGGCCGGACCCGGGTCACCACCACGTCCCTCATGGCGTCCATCGAGGCACGCGACTCGATGATCAGAAGCGGTATGCAGCGCGGGGTGCGCGAGGGCCATGAGCGCCTCGACGAACTGCTCGGCGAAGGCCCGAGCGGAAATCCCGGATCACGTTCACGGACCGAGACGGAAGGCCTGACATCATGACGAACGCAGCCGACGAGCACCGGACCGTCGCCGGGCTCTTCACTGAACGGGTGCGCGGAGTCCGCCCCGAGGCCTGGGACCACCCCGCGCCGGTCGAAGGCTGGGTCGCCCGCGACGTGGTGCGGCACCTGGTCGAGTGGTTCCCCGGCTTCCTGAAGGCGGGCGCCGGGGTCGACCTGCCGCAGGGGCCCTCGGTGGACGAGGACCCGGTGAAGGCCTGGACGGTGCACAGCGACGGTGTCCAGAGCCTCCTCGACGATCCGGGCACGTCGCACAGGACCCTGTCCAACCCGCACATCGGCGAGGTCCCGCTGGACCAGGCGGTCGACCGCTTCTACACCGCCGACGTCTTCATGCACACCTGGGACCTCGCACGGGCCAGCGGCCAGGACGAGCGCCTCGACCCCGACCGATGCGGGCGGATGCTGGAAGGCATGCTGCCGCTGGACGAGGTGCTGCGCGCGAGCGGGCAGTACGGCCCGCGCGTCGAGGTCCCGGACACCGCGGACGTACAGACCCGCCTGCTCGCCTTCATCGGCCGCCACCCGTGAGGCGGCGTTTCGGACACGGACGGGGTCCCGTCCTGACCGGCTGACACTCCGACGGACGGCCCGGGACTCACCGGCTATGGGCTGCCGGGCTCACCGGCCGTCGGGTCACAGGTCGCCGGGCTCACCGGTGACCGGCCGCCAGGTCACTGGTCGTAGGGCTCGCCGGGCACTGGCCCCTGGCCGCTGGGCCGTGGGCCGCCGGGGCACGGCTCACCGGCCACCGGTCGCACGCTCACCGGTGACCGGCCGCTGGCACGGGCTGCCGGGCTCACTGGTCGCTGGGTCGGGGGCCACTGGCCGCCGGGTCGCGGGCCGCTCGGCTCACCGGCCAACGGCCGCCGGGCTCACCGACCGTCGGGCTCGCTGCCGGGCCACCGGCCCTACCGGGCGGGCGCCGGACCCGCCGGTGGCCGCACCCGGATCCCTTCTCCACCATCACCCTCCGGGGCTCCCCCCGGGGCGCCTCACCCGTCCGCGGGGGCCGGGGCCTCCCGGACGCCGGTGGTCGCGGGGCGTGATCCGTCGCTCCGGACCGCGGGCGGCGGCCCGTCCTGGCCGCTGCCTCCGATCCCCGTCAGCTCCGCCGCCAGGGTCTGCAGCCAGGTGTCGATGTCGACCAGCGCGGGCAGCACGCGGGCGGGGGCGGAGGAGACGACCTCGTGCGGAAGCGGCATCGGGGCCGCCCGGACGCCCCCTGGCGGAAAGGCCGCGGCCTGGTCCATCGCCGTCGCCAGCCGCCCCGCGGACTCCCGCGCCCAGCTGACCGCGTCGGGCGGCGCGGGACCGTACGCCTGCCGGGGCAGCCAGTGGGACCCGATCACCGCGTGCGAGGCGCAGTTGAGCGCCAGGTGCCAGTCGGGCCCACTGTCGACGGGATCCCTGCCGCCCTCCGTCCGGTACTGCGCGTACGCGCCCTCGGCGATCCGGAGCCGGTGCCGGGTGAGCCGGAGCGCCTCCTCCGCCGCGCCCTGCCCGGAGGCGGGACCGCCGGGTGTCCCGAAGGCGCCGGACGTCCCGGACGCGCACACGACGGCGGACGCGGTGACCCGCACCAGCGGCGCCGCCGAACGCAGCACCTCCGCCACCCCGCGCCGGACCTCGGCGTGGGCCCCGGCGGGCCAGGCGAGCACCCCGCACACCAGCCCGATCGTGCAGCCCGCCAGGACGTCGAGCAGCCGGGTCTCCGCCAGCCGCCAGTCCGCGGGGGCGAGCTGGCTGAACGCGGCGGCGACGACCAGGGTGAACAGCCCCTGCGCCCAGGCAGGCCCCGCGATCGGCCCCACGGAGAACGCCACGAACATCGCCGGTATCAGCACGACGGCGTACACCTCGACCGTGCCGCCGGCCCCCAGGATCAGCACTCCGGCCGCCAGCGCCCCGAGCAGCGTGCCGACCGCCGCCGAGCGCACCGTGGACCAGGTCGCTCCCGCCGTCGTACGCCCCAGTGTCAGCACCGCAAGCAGGACCCAGAAGCCGTGTTCGAGTTCGAGGGCTCCGGCCACGAGACGGGCCGCGCCGAGCCCGAGCGCCGTGCGTACGGCGTTCTGGAACAGGACCGAGCGCAGGGTGAGATTGCCGGTCAGGCGCAGCGCCAGCAGTCGCGGCGCGGAGGGCCCCGCGTACCAGAACTGCTCCGGCGGCAGCCCCGCCGCGTCCCGGCGACCGCCGATCGCCACGGCCACCGCGGCCTGCGCGGTCAGGGCCGAGGCCGCCGTGACGAGCAGGTCGGACCGGCACTCCAGCAGCCGCTGCGAGGCCTTGGCGTCCGTGTCGAGACCGGCGTCGGACGGCTGCCCGCGCACGGCCACGAACTCGGCGACCATCTCCTCCAGCGCCTCGGGTCCCGGGACGGCGCGCGCGCCCCGCAGCGCTGCCGCCGTCGCGGTGCAACCGGCGGCGACACCGCGCAGCAGCGCCTCCGAGGGCGGATCGGCGGCCGTCGCGGAGTCCGGCCGCTCGGTCATCCGGGCCAGCTGGTCCAGCACCCGCCGGGTCGCGGCCCCCGCCTGCGCCAGCCCGCGGTCGGTGCGGCCCGCCCCGGTCGGACGCGAGGCCGGTGGCGCCTGTGACAGCCGCAGCGCCAGCCCTTCCGCGCGCAGCCGCCCGGCCCGCTCGGGATCGTGCCGGTGGCCCTGGGCGAACGCGAGCGCCGAGGCCGCCGCGAGATCCAGGGCGGAAGCGATCCGCGCGCGGTAGGGCGGGACGGACGGGGCGGGCAGGAGCAGCAGCTCGCACAGGACAAGGAGGGCGACACCTGTCAGCAGGCCGCCGAGCCGCTGCGGAAGGGTGTCCGGCGCGTACGGCGGGAAGCAGGCGAGGACGTAGAAGAGCAGCAGTCCCGGTACCGCGCCGGCCGCCGCCGGTCCGTAGGCCGAGGCGAAGGAGATGGCGAAGCCGATCACCAGCATCCCCGCGACGGCGGAGGCGGTGGTCACGGCGAGGGCGGTGCCGAGGGCCGTGAGCGCGACGGCCACCGGCAGGGCGAACAGGATCGTGCGCGCCCGATCCCGGCCGCCGCCCGGGATCGGGGAGAGGAGGCCGAGCGCGATCGGCGCGAACAGGGCGTAGACGGCGACGACCGGCTGGTCCAGGCCGTAGAGGGCCCCGTAGAAGCCGGCTGCGGACGCCACCGTGACGCGTGCGGACTGCCGTACGGCCCGTACGCGACCGGGGGAGGGGGGCCGCTTCGGCATGGACGTTCCTTCCCCGGCGCCTCCCCGGGGCCGTCCCCGCCGTACGCCCATTGTCGGACGGGACGGCATCGGGGGCACGGGCAGCGCCTCGACCCGACCTCGCCCGGCCCGCGCCCCGGGCCCCTGCCACGCTCGGCCGGCGGCCCGACGTTGAGCGACGGGATGCGGTCCCCGTCCTCGTTCCGGACCCGAGTCGCGGGATCCGTCCTGGTTCGATCGACGGCCCGGACCGGAGCCACGGGACCGTGCCACGCCCGGCCGGGGATTCGGCATCGAGCGACGGGATCCGCTCCCGCCCGGTCCCTGACCCCGATCCGAGCCGCGAGACCGTTCGTTCCACGCCCGGTCGGTGACCCGGTCGTGAGCGACGGGATCCGGCCCGGCTCCGTCTGCCCCCGAACCCGGGCGACGGGACCGGTCTCGCTTCGGCCCGGGGCTCGAAGGCCGCTGGACGACGGGCCCGAAGGCGGCTGGACGACAGGGATGACGGCGGCTCGACGGTGGCCCGATCCGGTGCCCGTACGACCGCCCGGTCGGGGCTGCCGTCCCCCGCCCCGCGCGGCCCCGCGTCCTTCGTCGCGAAAGACGGCAACGAGCCTACCCGGCAAGGCAGTTGGACCGAGGGAGGTCCCGCGGCGGCCGTTCGCCCGCACGGCCCGTGCCACGGTCCGCAAGCGGGTCGTCACCCGGCGGCCGAGAGTGTGCCGTCTGATCAGGGGTTTCGCTACCCAGGAGCCGGGCGAGCGCATAACATCCGGTCGGGAAGTCACCCGGAAGGCACGCCGGGGCAACCTGTCGGACCCGGACCGCACCCGACCCCCCGTCACTTCTCCGCCCTTCTCCGCCTGCTCAACCGTTCAGCCCCGCACGAAGGAACCATCAGTGAGCGAATCCGGATCCTCCGGAAGAGTCCAGCCGGCTCACGCCGGCGATCCCTCCCGAATAGGTCCGTACCGGATCGTCGGTCGCCTCGGCGCCGGAGGCATGGGCACCGTCCATGCCGGAGTCGCCTCCGACGGAACGCGTGTGGCGGTGAAGGTCATTCACCCCTCGCAGGCCCAAGAACCCGAATTCAGGGCCCGTTTCAGGCGCGAAGTGGACATGTCCTCCCGTGTCACCGGCCCCTACCTGATCCCCCTCCTCACCGCCGACACGAGCGCCCCGACCCCCTGGCTCGCCACCGAGTACGTCGCGGGACCCACGCTGAACCAGCAGGTCCTCACCCACGGACGGGTCACCGGACCCAGCCTGTACGCCTTCGCGGCCGCCACCGCCCAGGCGTTGGCCGCCGTCCACGCGGCCGGCGTCGTGCACCGCGACGTGAAACCGCAGAACGTCATCCTCACGCCCTCCGGCCCCCGCGTCCTGGACTTCGGGATCGCGCACGCGGACGACGACACGAGGGTCACCCGCCCCGGAGCGACGACCGGCACTCCCGGCTGGATCAGCCCCGAGCAGTACCGGACGGGGGCCACGGGATCCGAGGGCGACATGTTCGCCTGGGGCGCGCTGGTGGCGTACGCGGCCACCGGGAAGTCCCCGTTCGGCACCGGCGCGCCCGACGCGGTCGCGGTCCGCGTGATCTCCGGCGAACCCGACCTGGACGGCGTTCCCGCACCCCTGCGCGAGATCGTGCTCAGGGCACTGGCCAAGGACCCCGCGGAGCGCCCGTCAGCCGCCGACGCCGCGGAGGAGTGCTACGAACTCCTGGCGGCGCAGCTCATCCAGGCGATGCGCGCCGACACGCTGTTCACCCGGGCGGAGGACATGATCACCGCGGTGTGGGACATGCCGCCCGTTGACGATCCGGCGTGGCCGCGCCCCGCACGACGCGGCCGACGGCCGTGGGCGGGCATGGTCGTCGTCGCCGCGGCGGTGATCGGCGGCCTGGCGGGCGGAGTGGTGGCCCTGATGCCCGGCAAACAGGAGGGCGGCCGTCACGGCACCTCCAACGCGTCCTCCGTTCCCGGCTCTTCCTCGCCCGCTCCGTCCGCCTCCGCCTCCTCGGCCCCCGCCTCCTCCCCGGCCGCCTTCCCCTTCCCGCAGCCGTCAGGTACGGGCACGAGCCCGGGAGCGAGTACGTCGGCCGAGCCGGAGCGGGCCACGAACGAGCACCCGGCGAGCGTCGAGAACTGGGCCGAGGCGCGGCCGGCCCGGGGCCGGGGCGAGCACGACGTGGCCCGTGCCGTCCTGCACGACCAGGGCGTCCTCGTCCGCCAACTCGGCGAGGGCATCGACCTCGACCCGGGAGCCGTGACGTTCCACGCCCCGCGCGGGGAGGTGTACCTCTCGTACCGGCTCTCCTCCGACGAGCCGGGCACGATGTACGCGGAGACGGAGGCGGCCGGGCTGATGTGCCGGACGCTGCGCGAGGTCGTACTGCGGCTGCACCCGGAACTGCCGTACCGCACCTTCGTCATGGTCAAGGAGGCGAAGGGCCGCGACCCACGGGTGACCTGGGACGACGACTTCCTCACCGACGCGCGCTGCGCGCCGTCCGACGGCTCCGGCCTGAGCACGGTCGCCGCCGGACCGGTCTGGACCCCGGACGAACAGGGCCTCGGCCAGGCCATGATCCCCAGTACCGACGGCGACGAGATCGACGTCGCCGGGCGCGCGACCAGGGAGATCATCGAGCGGACCAACGCGATGCGCACGGTGCTCGGCACGGGCCGCGCGCTCGGCAACGCCGAGCTCAAGATGGGCTTCGACCCGGGCCACTCGGCGATGTACGTGTGGTCGGACTACGGGACCTGGAACCAGCGGCAGGCCGCCGCCTGGGCGGACATGGCGGCCGGCGAGGCGTGCCGCGCGCTGGTGGGACAGCGCGACGGCGCGGGCGACGCGTGGCCCTACTCCCGCTACGCCGTGGCGGAGCGGGCGGGCTCCGGCTATCTGATGATCCGTTGGGGCACGGCCGCGACAACGGCCGACTGCCCGGTCTGACCCCCTGGGCCGACCCTTCGACGGTCGCCCTCCCGTCCGGACGGGCTTGACCCTCGACCTGGTCGAGGCCCCAGGGTCTCGGGTGTGGAGAGCGAGATGCGCAGCATCGGCGAGATGGCCCGGGACAGCGGACTGAGCGTCAGCGCCCTGCGGTTCTACGACCGTGGCGGTGTGCTGGTCCCCGCCTGGGTGGATCCTGCGAGCGGTTACCGATGGTACGGCGCCGAACAGCTGGAAGAGGCGAGGCTGCTGGCCCGGTTGCGGCGGGCCGCGATGCCGTTGGCGGACATCCGCCTGGTGCTCGCCGGCTGGTCCGGCGCGGACACCGGTCTCGTACGCGGACTGTTCCAGGCGCATCTGCGCCGCCTGGAGGCGGGCCTGTCCGATGCCCGCGACGAGTTCTCCACGCTCCGAGCGATCCTCGACAGCCGGGAGAAACCCATGACATCACCCAGTACCGCCGCCGTCCGCCTGTCCCTCTCCGCGCCGGAACTCGCCGGTGCGCTGGACGCGGTCCGCTTCGCCGTCGGCCGCGACCCCGAACTGCCCGTGCTCGGCGGTGTCCTGTTCGACATCGAGGGCGGGACGCTCGACGTGGTGGCCACGGACCGCTACCGCATGGCCGTCGCGCGGACGGCCGCCGCGGGGCACGCAGGCGCCCCCGCGCGCGTGGTCGTGCCGATCCCGCTCGTGGACTCCATGCGGGCCCTGCTGAGCGGCGAGGAACCGGTCCACCTCTCCGTCGACGGCGACCGCGTGACACTGGAGAGCGGTGCAGGGCGGACGGCCGGGCCGTGCCTCGGCCACGACTTCCCCGACCACCGCCGCCTCGTCGACGCGCCGGACGGCCGTCTGGCCCCGGTGCACACGGAATCCTTCCGGGAGGCGGTGCGGACCGGGCCCGTCGTCCAGGGCGATACGAGCGGGCCGGGCGGGACGGCCGCCGACCTGACCCTGCTCAAGGTGACGGACGAGGGCGGGGTGACCCTCGGCGACGACCGCTGGGGCGACCAGAACCAGGTCGCGGTCAACCGCGCGTACCTGCTCGACGCGCTCGACGCCGGGGCGCGCGAACGGCTGGTCCTGGAGATCGGCGTGGCCACCGCGCCCATCGCGATCCGACGGCCCGACGACGAGCACACGTTCTCGCTGCTGATGCCGGTGCGTCTGGAGAACTGAGCCGAGACCCCCGGACGGACGCGACACGCCCCTCCGTGCCCTGATCGGACCGGAGGGGCGTTACTCACTTTCGGGTGACCCCCGGATGACGTGCGCTGACGCGAGAGATGGCCTGATTCCGCCTAGATGCTGCCGTAGTACGGGAGTTGGTGAGGGCAGTCCATCACTTTTCAGCTTTCCGTAGTTAAAGGCCATATACAGGCGCCTGTAACTGATATGTCCGTAATTGGTAACAGCGGTCTGGTGTCGCCCGTCCTGGGCGGGGATGTGCAGCAAGTTATGACTCCTCGGCCACCGGGCCGGGACTCGCACAGGGTCGCACCGTGCGGGTTCCCCGTGAGGGGTGCCCGCACGGGGTGTGCCGGCTCTCGAACCTTGAGGAGCTTTCATGTCCCTTTCCACCTCTGTCACTGCCCGCCGCGTGGCGGCCGCGGCCATCGCGGCCGGCGCCCTCGTCGGATCGGCCTCCGTCTCGGCCTCGGCCGCGGAGCCCC
Source organism: Streptomyces sp. NPDC127038 (assembly GCF_042725875.1). Lineage (NCBI taxonomy): Bacteria > Bacillati > Actinomycetota > Actinomycetes > Kitasatosporales > Streptomycetaceae > Streptomyces > Streptomyces sp. NPDC127038. The sequence continues at coordinate 219,642 of NZ_JBHXDQ010000003.1, forward strand.
GCTTCGAGAGCAGCCACGTCGCGATCAGCCGGGTCCAGGCCGACGCTCCGGGTTTTGACGACCGCTCCGCTCGTTCCCTGAACGCGGAGTGGGTGGAAATCACCAACTCGGGGCGTCACGGTGTGAACCTGGACGGCTGGACGCTGTCGGACCGGGAGGGCAACCGCTACACCTTCGAGGACTACCGCCTGGCGGCCCGCTCGACCGTCCGCATCCACACCGGCTTCGGCCGTGACACCAGCCGCGACCTGTACCAGGACCGCCGCAACGAGGTGTGGGACAACCACTCCGACGTCGCCACCCTGCGCACCGAGCGCGGCCGCTTCGTGGACAGCGTCTCCTGGGGCCGGCACCACGACCGCGACCACGGCCGCGACGACCGCCGCGACCACCGCCGTGACGACCGCGACCACCGCGGCCACGGGCGTGACGACCACCGCGACCACCGTGGGCCCGGCCGCGACGACCACCGTGACCACCGCGGTCACGGCGACGACCGCGGACGCGGCGACGACCGCGGCCACGGCCGTGACGACCACCGTGGCCCCGGCGACCACCGCGCCGGCGACAACCGCGACCGCGGCCAGGGCCGGCAGGGCCGGCAGGGTCAGCAGGGCCAGCAGGGTCAGCAGGGCCAGCAGGGTCAGCAGGGCCAGCAGGGCCAGCAGGGTCAGCAGGGTCAGCAGGGTCAGGGTCAGCAGGGCCAGGGCCAGCACGGTCAGCAGGGCCAGCAGGGTCAGCAGGGCCAGCAGGGTCAGCAGGGTCAGCAGGGCCAGCAGGGTCAGCAGGGTCAGCAGGGCCAGCAGGGCCAGCAGGGCCAGCAGGGCCAGGGCCAGCACGGTCAGCAGGGTCAGCAGGGCCAGCACGGCCAGGGACTTGGCCACCTCCTCGGTCACTGAACCGCGACCGAGACCACACCGCTCGGGGTGAACGCGGGTGACATCCGGTCGGTCGTGAGGGCGACGGGCTGTGCTCCCTGGCCCGCACGGACCCGATGACGTACGAACCCGCAGGCGGCAACGCCACAGAGGACCCGCACCGGCAGGTGCGGGTCCTCTGGCTGCGTGCACGGACGCGAGCCCCGCCTCACAGCACCCGGCGCCTGCGCCCCAGCCAGGTCTGCGCGATGACGACGACGGCCAGGAACGCGCCGCTGACCACCTGCTGATAGGCGGAGTCCAGGGAGCCGATCTGGTTGATGACGTTCTGGATGACCTTCAGGAGCAGCACCCCCACGAGCGAACCGCTGATGAAGCCGAACCCGCCGGTCAGCAGGGTGCCGCCGATGACGACCGCGGAGATCGCGTCCAGCTCCATGCCCGAGCCGAGGATGGTCACGCCCGACGCGAGCCACGCCGCGTTGAGTGCTCCGGCGAGTCCCGCGCACAGCCCGGAGAGCGTGTAGACGGAGATCTTCGTACGGGCCACGGGGGCGCCCATCAGGGCCGCCGCGTCCTCGTTCCCGCCGACCGCGTACACGTACTGTCCGAACCGGGTGCGCCGCAGGACCACCGCGCAGAGTACGAACAGGGCGACCGTGATCCACACCGGCACGCCGACGCCGAGCAGCGAGCCCTGCCCGAGCTTCCCGAAGAACGACCCCTTGCCCACGAGATACGTCCTGGAACCCTCGTCGGTCACCGAGAGCAGGATGCCCCGGGCGCCCAGCATCGAGGCCAGCGTGACGATGAACGGAGCGAGCCGGGACCGGGCGATCAGCAGGCCGTTGACGAGGCCGATCAGTCCGCAGACGGCCAGGGGCAGGAGCAGCGCGGCGACCGCCCCGTACCGGGACGCCCAGGCGGCGAGCACACCGCCGAGCGCGAAGAGCGAGCCCACCGACAGATCGATGCCACCCGTGATGATGACGAACGTCATGCCGAGCGCGACCACGGCGAGGAACGCCGAGGAGAGCGCCATGTTCTCCAGGTTGTCGCCGGTCAGGAAGGTGTCGAAGCTGAACGACGCGGCGGTCATCGCCACGATCAGCGTGACCAGCGCGCCGTGCTGCTGAGCGAGGGCGCTGAGCCGTTCGGAGCGGCCGGCGCCGGCCGGCTCGCCCTCGGCCGTGTCCTCGGCGTGCACCGGGATGTCCACGTCGGTCGTCATCGCTTTCCTCGTTCCCGTGCCGCGTAGACGGCGAGGACGATCACCACGGCCTGGGCGATCTGGGTCCACGACGGCGGCAGATCGTGCTTGATGAGCGTGGTGGTCAGCAGCTGGATGAGGACGGCGCCGGCGACCGTGCCGCCGATGCGGATCCGGCCGCCGCTCAGCGGTGTGCCGCCGACCACGACCGCGGTGATGGCCGACAGCTCCATCAGGTTGCCGAGCGAGGAGGGGTCGCTCGCGGTGAGCCGGGCGGTGGCGAGCACGCCCGCGACGGCCGCGAGGACGCCCGAGCAGACGTACACGAGGACGAGGACACGATGGACCGGGAGTCCGGCGAGCCGGGCCGCCGGGCGGCTGTCGCCGATGGCGAGCAGACTGCGGCCGAAGGTCGTGCGCCGCACGACGAAGCCGACCAGCAGCGCGAGGGCCGCGGCGATCAGGACGACATAGGGCACTCCCAGGACGTCCCCGGAGCCGAGTTCGGCCATTGCCGGGTCGTGGACGTCCTTGAGCTGGGGGAGGAGCACCAGGGCCAGCCCGCGCCCGGCGACCATCAGGGCGAGGGTCGCGACGATCGGCTGGACGCCGACGAACGCGATGAGCGCTCCGTTCGCGACACCGACCACGGCACCGCCCACGAGCGCGATGAGGACCGCGACCCCGGGCCCGTAGCCGAGATACAGGGACAGCAGCGAGGTGGACAGGGCCATCACCGAGCCCACCGCGAGGTCGACGCCCTCGCTGCCGATCGCCAGCGCCATGCCCAGCGCCACGATCAGGACCGGGGCGACCTGCACCGCCTGGGTGCGGAAGTTCTCGGTGGACAGGAAGTGCGGGGTGAACACGGTGTTCACCAGCAGGAGGACCACGACGCCCAGATAGACGCCGTACTCCTGGAGCAGGGCCAGCAGTCGGTCGCGGTCGGCGGTCACCCGGCCGAGTGTCAGGTCAGTCATCGTGGCCTCCCGGGCCGGTGGCCCCGCCCGTGCCCGCGCCGTCGGCCCCGGCCGTGACAGCGGCCCCGGACGTGACGGCCGCCCCGGCCGTGACAGCGGCGGCGGGTGCGGTGGCGATGGCCCGCATCAGCCGGTCCTCGGTGACGGCGTCGCCGGTCAGCTCCTCCACGACCGCGCCGTCCTTGAGGACGATCACCCGGTCGCTGCCCTCGACGAGTTCCTCGGGGTCGGAGGAGATGAGCAGGACGCCCAGTCCGTCCTCGGCCAGTTCGTCGATCAGTTTCTGCACCTCCGCCTTGGCGCCGACGTCGATGCCCCGGGTCGGCTCGTCGAGGAGCAGCACCTTGGGCTGCATGGCGAGCCAGCGGGCCAGCAGCACCTTCTGCTGGTTGCCGCCGGACAGTTCGCCCACCTTCTGGTGCGGGCTCGCGGCCTTGATCCTCAGCCGCTTCACGAACGTGTCGACGATCCGGTCGATGCGTGCCTCGTCGACCAGGCCGAAGCGGGAGAGCCCGGGCAGCGCGGCGAGCGCGATGTTCTCCCGGACCGAGAGCCCAGGCACGATCCCCTCGGCCTTGCGGTCCTCGGGGAGCAGGCTGATGCCTGCCCGGATCGCGGCGGGCGTCGAACCGGTGCGCACCCGGGCCCCGGCCACCACGACCGTCCCGGAGTCGATGGGCAGGGCGCCCGCGATGGCCTTGGCGGTCTCGGTACGTCCCGAGCCGAGCAGCCCGCCGAGCCCCACCACCTCACCGGGCCGCACGGACACGGACACGCCGTGCAGCTGATGACGTACCGTCAGATCAGTTGCCTCCAGGACGGGTTCGGCATCGACACCGTGACCGCCCGCGAACTTGGTCAGGCCCTCCTGCCGTACGTCCGCGATCTCCCGTCCGAGCATCAGCGCCACGAGCCTGAGCCGGTCGAGTTCGGCGATGCGCCCCGTGTGCACGACCTTGCCGTCGCGCAGCACAGTGACCGCGTCGCAGATCTCGTACAGCTCGTCGAGCCGGTGGCTGACGTAGATCACCGCGATGCCCCGCTCGCGCAGCATCCGGATCACCCCGAACAGGGTCCGGACCTCGCGGGGTTCGAGCGAGGAGGTCGGTTCGTCCATGACGACGGCGCGGGCGTCGACCGAGACGGCGCGGGCGAGGGCCACCATCTGCTGGGCGCCGACGCCCAGTTCGCGCAGCGGCCGGCGGACGTCGACGTGGAGTCCGAGGTCGCGCAGCGCCTCCTCGGCCTGCCGGTGCATGCTCCGGAAGTCGATCAGGCCGAGCCGGCCGCGGGGTTCGCGGCCGAGGAGGAGGTTGCGGGCCACGCTCATCAGCGGGACCAGGTTGACCTCTTGGTAGATCGTGGAGATTCCCGCGTGCTGCGCCTGGAGCGGGGTGGCGAAGCGGACCGGGGAGCCGTCGTACGTCACCTCGCCCTCGTCGGGCTGGTAGACGCCGGTGAGGACCTTGATGAGGGTGGACTTGCCCGCGCCGTTCTCGCCGATGAGCGCGTGCACCTCCCCGGCGCGGGCGGTGAAGTCCACGTGGGACAGCGCCTTCACGCCGGGGAAGGTCTTCGACAGACCGGTCACTGACAACATGTCAGAAGGCCTTGCCCAGGTCGGCCTTGGCGTTGTCCTTGGTGTACGAGCTGTCCTGGATGACGATGTCCTGGGAGACCTTGTCGCCCTTGGTGAAGGCGTCCAGGGTCTGGAAGGCGAGCGGCCCGAAGCGCGGGTTGGACTCGATGACGCCGTCGATCCAGCCGTCGACGATGCCCTGGACGGCGTTGCGGGTGCCGTCGATCGTCACGATCTTGACCTCGCCCGGCTTCTTGCCCGCCCCCTTGAGGGCGTTGACCGCGCCGAGGCCCATCTCGTCGTTCTCGGCGTAGATCCCGGTGATGCCGGGCTTGGACTGGATGAGGTTCTCGGTGACCGACTGGCCCTTCTCCCGGGCGAAGTCGCCGGTCTGCCTGAAGACGATCTTGAGGCCGGGAGCCTTCTCCTTGATGCGGTCCTCGAAGCCCTTGGTGCGTTCGGTCGTCACGTTGTTGCCCGCGGCGCCCAGCAGGACGGCGATCTCGCCCTTGCCGCCGGTCGACTCGATCATCTGGTCCGCGGCCCGCTTGCCCTGCTCGATGAAGTCGGAGCCGATGAAGCTCACGTAGTCCTTGCAGGCGGTGGCGTTGATCTTGCGGTCGATGGTGATGATCGGGATGTGCTTGGCGGACGCCGAGCGCAGGACCGGCTCCCAGCCGTCGGAGTTGAGCGGCGCGATCACCAGGAGGTCGGCGCCCTTGGCGATGAGGTCCTGGACGTCGCTGATCTGCTTGGAGAACTGCGACTGCGCGTTGGCCGTGAGCAGCTTCACGCCCTCCTTGGCCGCCTCGGCCTTGATCGACGCGGTCTCCGCGATCCGGAAGGGGTTGGCCTCCTTCTCGGACTGCGAGAAGCCGACGGTGGCGGACTTCAGGTCGATCTTCTTCGCGCCGTACGCGTCGATGGCGCAGGTCGGGCCCGAGCCCGTGGACGGTGAGGCGACGACCTGGCCCTGGTCGCTCGCCCCGGCGGAGCTCTTGTCCTTGCCTGCGGAGTCGTCCTCGGACTTCGCGCATCCGGAGACGAGCGCGAGGCTCGTGATGAGGCCGGTGGCGAGGAGGGTTCTGGCGGAGGTGCGGTGACGTGGTGCGAGCGGCTTCATGGAGTCCCCAAACGGCGCGGCCCCGGCGCTGAGAGCGCTCCCGGGGATGATCGGCTCTTGCGGTCAACTCGGTGTACTCGTCGTTCCGGGGAGGTTTTTACATCGTTGGAAGAGACCTGTAAAGCCCTCCGTCCGAAATCCCGTCAGCGCCGGCCCAGCGTGCTCTCACGCTCGATGAGCCGGAAATCGGCGGTCAGTTCACGTCCTCCGGGCTCCGTACGGCCCGACAGACTGCGCAGCAGCGAGGCCACCGCCATCCGCGCGATGGCCTGCTTGTCCGGCGAGATCGTGGTCAGGGTGACCGCGCCGAATCTCCCCTCCTCGATGTCGTCGAAGCCCACCACCGCCACGTCCCACGGAACCCGCAGGCCGCGCTCGTGCAGTACCCGCATCGCGCCGATCGCGACCAGGTCGTTGTACGCGAAGACGGCGTCCGGACGGACCCCGGAGTCCAGCAGCCGGGCCATCGCCCGCGCCCCCTCGTCGCGGTCCCAGCCGCCGACCGGGACCACCAGCTCGTCCGGCGCGGGCACCCCGGCCTCCGTCAACTCCTCGCGCCAGCCCGCCAGTCGCAGATGCGCCGGCCGGTTGGCCGAATCCGTACGGGCCCCCAGGTAGGCGATCCGCGAGCGTCCCCGGCTCAGCAGATGGCGTACGGCACTGCGCGCGGCCGACACGTTGTCGATCGCGATGTGGTCGTAGGGCAGTTCGTACTCCCGCTCGCCGAGCAGGACCAGCGGCACGTCGTCGGTGCGCGAGCGCAGGTCCTCGTCCTCGAGCTCCAGCGGGCTGAGGATCAGGCCGTCGATGACATTGGCCCGGAAACCCTGGCTGACCAGCACCTCCTGCTCCCGGTCGCCGCGGGTGTGGTCGAGCAGCACGGTGAACTCGTGCTCGGCGGCCGCGTCGATGACCGCCCCCGCCAGCTCCGCGAAGTACGGGTTGCCGAGCTCGGGGACGGCGAGGGCGATGATGCCGGTGCGGCCCTTGCGCAGATGGCGTGCCGTGAGGTTCGGCCGGTAGCCCAGCTCGTCGATGGCCCCCTGGACCCGGGCCCGCATGGCCGGGGTGACGTGCGGATAGTTGTTCACGACGTTCGAAACCGTCTTGATCGAGACGCCGGCGTGTTCCGCGACGTCCTTCAGGCTGACCCGCAAGGGATCTCCTCTTCATCGATGTGCGCCGCTGCCACCTGGGCGTTTGTCATGACCCTGGACAGAGACCGGGACCCGTGCTGTGATGCCCACTCCCGCTACTTCCAACGTTGTACAGACTGAAGCAACGAGCCGCCACCCTTCCTCAGCCAAGGAGGATCCGTGCGCATCAGAACACTCCGCCCCCGACTGACACTCCTGGTAGCCGCGTTACTCGCACTGACGGGGCTCACCGCGGCCCCGACCGCCACGGCCGCCGACACCCCCGTCGAAGTCCACGGCCTGAAGGGCGAGTACTACACCCAGTCCGCCCCCGGCGCCTTCGACTTCCACGAGCTCAAAGCCACCGGACTGGACACCAACCTCGATTTCGACAACCTGGAGCCCCGGCTCGCCTTCGCCACCGGGCAGTCGGACGACGTCAACGTCCGCTGGACCGGCCGGATCGTCCCGGAGAAGACCGGCCCGACCACGTTCTCGATCATCGGGGACAACGGCTTCCGGCTGTGGATCGACGGCCACCTGACGATCGACCACTGGGTCGACGACTGGGACCGCGAACAGACCTCCCAGCCCGTCGACCTGACGGCAGGACAGGCCTACGACATCAAGGTCGAGTACTTCGAGCACTTCGGCGGATCCAACCTCCATCTGCGCTGGACCCCGCCCGGCGGCACCAAGACCGCCGTCCCGCAGTCCGCGTTCCGGCTGCCCGACGGATACGCGTACGACGGAGCCATCGCCACCACGGTCCAGGCCGACGGCCGCAGCCTGCGCCTGGACTTCGCCCAGCCGCTCACCGCGCCCCCGGCGGGATTCACGGACCACGTCGAAGCCGTCGTCGGCGGCGCCAAGTGGCCCCTGACGACGGCGAAGCTGGACCCCGCCGACCCCAAGTCCCTGATCGTGGGCCTGAAGGAGCCCGTGGTCGGCAACAAGTCCGGTACGGCCAGAGGCACCGCCGACCTGCGCTACGACGGCACGGGCGGTCTCTCCGGAACGAACGGCAACGTTGTCAACGCCTTCTGGAGCAGCGGCGCCAACCGCTCCACCCACGAGCTGCGGACCAAGTGGGCCGACCAGGTCGAGGCCGGCAAGGCCCGCACCGAGTACCCCAGGCCCCAGCTCACCCGCACCGACTGGCGCGATCTGAACGGCTCCTGGCAGTTCGCCCCCGCCAAGGCCGGTGAACAGCCGCCGGTCGGCAGGAAGCTCGCCGAGAAGATCCGCGTGCCCTACCCGGTGGAGTCCCAGCTCTCCGGCATCGAACGGCACGAGGACCGCATGTGGTACCGGCGCACCTTCACCGTCCCCCGGGACTGGAAGGTCGGCTCCGGCAAGCACCTCCAGCTCAACTTCGGCGCCGTCGACTGGCGGGCCGAGGTCTACGTCAACGGCACCAAAGTCGCCGAACACCAGGGCGGCTACGACAAGTTCAGCGCCGACATCACCGCCGCGCTCAAGCCCGGCCGCACCCAGGAACTCATCGTCGGCGTCTACGACCCGACCGACGCGCAGAGCGGCGAGAACCCGCCGGTCGGCAAGCAGCGCCTCGACCCCAGCGGCATCTGGTACACCCCGTCCTCCGGCATCTGGCAGACGGTCTGGATGGAGCCCGTGGCCGCCGACCACGTCGACTCGCTCAAGCTGACGCCCGACGTCGGGAACAGCCGGCTGACCGTCGAGCCGACGGGCGTGCGGGACGGAGTGCCGGTCACCGCGACCGCGTACGCCGGCCACCGCGAGGTCGCCACCGTCAAGGGCCGCACCGGGCAGCCCCTCGTCCTGAGGATCACGAACCCGCACCTGTGGTCACCCGACGACCCCTTCCTCTACGACCTGAAGGTGAGCGTCGGCGCCGACCGCGTCCGCAGCTACTTCGGCATGCGCTCCATCGCCGTGGAGCAGGTGAACGGAACCCCGCGCACCGTCCTCAACGGCAAACCCGTCTTCATGATGGCCACCCTCGACCAGGGCTTCTGGCCCGACGGCCTCTACACCGCGCCGACCGACGACGCCCTCGCCTACGACCTGAAGATGCACAAGCAGATGGGCTTCAACGCCGTCCGCAAACACATCAAGGTCGAACCCGACCGCTGGTTCTACTGGGCCGACCGCCTCGGCCTGATGGTCTGGCAGGACATGCCCGCCATGACCGCGGGAGTCGACCCCAGCGCCGCGTCCCGCGCCGAGTACGAGCGCGAGATGAAGCAGGTGATCGACGAGCACGTCAGCAGCCCCTCGGTCGTCATGTGGGTGACCTTCAACGAGGGCTGGGGCCAGTACGACGAGGCCCGGATCGCCGACCAGGCCAAGGCCTGGGACCCGACCCGCCTGATCAACTCCATGTCCGGCATCAACCTCGGCGTCGACGGCGGCACCGGCGACATCATCGACGAGCACGGCTACCCGAGCCCCGCCCTGCCACCGAACCCGGACGGGAAACGGGCCCTCGTCAGCGGCGAGTACGGCGGTCTCGGACTCGCGGTGCCCGGACACGCCTGGTCCGTGCAGCAGTCGTACGTGGACGTCGACCCCTCGGCGTACACCGACGACTACCTGGCCCGCCTCGCCGAGGTGCACAAGCTCGCCTGCCAGGGCGGCAACGGCGCCGTCTACACCCAGATCTCGGACGTGGAAGGAGAACTCAACGGCCTCATCACCTACGACCGCAAGGTGGTCAAGCCCGACGTGGCCCGGCTGAAGGCCGCCCACGACGCGCTGATCCACGACGCGTCGCAGGCGACACCGGCCGGCTGCTCCTGACGACGAGGCGCACGGAACACGCCTCCCCGCCGTTCCGCCCGCCCCCGACCACGGCCCCCTGACAGGCCGTCGGCGCGGTCCGCCCTCCCCCGAAGGACGGCGGACCGCGTCCGGGCACGCGGTTCACGGCTCCGTCCGGCGGCACGTCGGGCCGTACCCCGGTCGGCCCCGGCACTAGTGTCGGCGCCATGGACGGTGATCTCCGAGGTTGGCGGGCGTGTCTGCTCAGCGGGGCGGTCTTCGCCGTCTGCATGGCCGGCACCACCCTGCCGACCCCGCTCTACGGCCTCTACCGGGAGAAGTTCGGATTCTCCGAGCTCACCGTCACCGTCGTGTACGCCGTGTACGCCTTCGGGGTCATGGGCGTGCTGCTGCTCGCGGGCAACGCCTCGGACTCGGTGGGCCGGCGACCAGTACTCCTGGCCGGCCTCGGATTCGCCGCGGCGAGCGCCGTCTGCTTCCTGTCCGCCACCGGCCTCGGCTGGCTCTACGCGGGCCGGCTGATGTCGGGCCTGTCCGCGGGCCTGTTCACCGGGGCCGCCACCGCCCACGTGATGGAACTGGCCCCGCCGGGCGGCGCCGCGCGGGCCACCTTCATCGCGACGGCCGCCAACATGGGCGGGCTCGGCTGCGGTCCGCTGCTCGCGGGGATCCTCGCCCAGTACGCGCCCTGGCCGCTGTATCTCCCGTTCGCCGTCCATCTCGCCCTGGTGGCGCTCTCGGCCGTCGTGGTCCTGCGGCTTCCCGAGACCGTACGGGAGCGGAAGCCGCTGAGCACCGTACGACCACAGCGGCCGGGCCTGCCCGCACGGGTACGGCCGGTGTTCACGCCCGCCGCGATCGCCTCGTTCGTCGGCTTCGCCCTGTTCGGGGTGTTCACCTCCGTCAGCCCCGCGTTCCTCTCCGAGTCCCTGGACGTGACCAACCACGCGGTCAGCGGACTGGTCGTCGCGCTCGCCTTCTTCGCCTCCACGGCCGGACAACTCGCCGTCGGACGAGTGGGACCGGGACGCTCACTGCCCCTGGGCTGCGTCGCTCTCCTCGGCGGCCTCGCGCTGCTCGCGGGCGCGCTGCGCTGGGACCTCCTGGTCCTGGTGGTGCTGAGCGCGATCGTCGGCGGAGCCGGTCAGGGCCTCGCGTTCCGCGGCGCCCTGACCACCGTCGCCCAGGCCTCGCCCGAACACCAGCGGGCGGCGGTGATCTCCACCCTGTTCGTGGTCGCGTACGCGGGCATCTCCGTGCCGGTGATCGGGGTGGGCGTCCTGGTGGGCCCGCTCGGCCTGGAGGGCGCCGGCCTCGTCTTCATCGCCTGCATGGCCGTCCTGGCGTCGGTGGCGGGCATCTACCTTCTGCGCCGGCCGAGTTCGGCGGAGACCTGAGCCGGGTGCGGGCCGCGGAATCGCGCGCATAGGGTGTCGGCATGTCACTCGGTCACACGGTCCTCCTGTCCGGTCGTTCCATCCGGCTCACCGAGCTGTGGATGTCCTCGACCTACTCCGGCATGCTGGAGGGCTACCCGTGCAAGCGCGTCAACGACCTGAAGGTCGATTGGCTCCAGCGGCGCGCCGAACGCGCGTACCCTTCCCAGCCGGTCCATCTCGTCCCGCCCTCCCGCGAGTACCCGGACGCGACCCCCGGCGCGTTCGGTCCCGTCGAGATCCTGCCCTCCGTGTTCTGCATCGGTTCCTTCGACTCCGCCCCGCTCGAACCGTCGATGGACGCATCCACCCTCGTCGTCGCCTGGTTCCAGCACACACCGGACGTCCCGGCGGGCGAGAACGCCGACCCCGCCCTGCGCGGCATCGACTGGGAGACGCTGGCCCAGGACTTCGAGCTGTAGCCACGGGTGCTGGTCGCGGCCGCGCGATGCCTCGCGTGCGGGGCCAACGGCACAGGCCCTAGTACGGCCCGCCGCGGAACAGGCTGCTTGCGTGGTGGCGCGGACGGTCGCCACGTTCGTGGGCCGTGTCGGAACGGTCCGCGGGTGCCGACAGCGCGGCCAGGTTCCGGAGGGCCACCAGCCCGGCCAGTACGTCGTCACGGTGCTCGGCGGCCTTCATCCAGGCCGGCAGCCGGGCGAACATCCCCATCGTCGGGGAGGCCCGTCGCTCGCGCAGCCGAGCACCCACAAAAGCGGCCAGGGCGTCCACGTGCTCCACGTCGTAGGCCCACAGGATCCGTCCTGCACAACGGGTCTGGAGCCACAGGGGGCGCCGGAAGAACGGGTCCTCGGTGCCGCCGGGCACCGCGCCGATCAGGGCGTTGCCCCGCTGCTCGGCCGTCCGGTCGGCGACCGCGCCGCAGCCGGAGCAGACGAGCCTCCGGGGCTGGAAGAGCAGATCGGAGAAGTACTTCGACGCCTCGACGCCGGGCCGGAGGGCGACGAGAGCACGGCCACCGCACTTGGGGCAGACCACGAGGATCCGCCCGGTGAACCGGGCGAGCCAGATGCCGTCGTCGCGATGGCGGACGGGGTCGGGCTGTGCCGGCTCGGTGTTCATGACGAACACCCTGCCAGGCGCGCCGGGCCCCCGCGACCGAGATACGGGGCGGGCGGGCGTACGGGACCCCGACGACCCGACCGGAGTGGTCCTGGCCGGATCCGAGCCGTGAACGTACCCCGCGGTGCAGGCCAGTTGCCGATTTCACGGCTCGCCCGCGACTCATTATGATCTTGGCATGTCTGTGCAGAACTCCGACAGGGCCCTGTCGCGCAAGCAGCGACTCCAAGAGAAGCAGCGTCGTCAGCTGGCGGTGGTCGACACCGTGGACAAGGCCGAGGCCAAGGTCCGCAAGGCCGAGGTCGAGGTCGCCATGGCCGTCGCCGAGGCGGTGCAGGTGTTCGGCGGCGTCCAGGAGGCCTCCGAGGGCCTCGACATGCCGATCCAGACGGTCCAGCGCTTCCTCGGCATGGCCAAGGACGAGGCGGCGTCTACGGCGAACGTGGTCGAGTCCGCGGGCGTTTCCTGAACGCGTCTGTGTCGTAGCCGGCCTTCGGGACGATCCGAGGCCGGCTTCGGTGTGCACGGGGGCAAGTCCCCCTCCCTGAAGGCTGCTCGCCCTGAAGAAACCCGATCGCGGCCGACGGGAGTCTCAACTCACGCTGTGTGAACGTGAGTACTGGGTGATGAGCTCGAACTCGACCGTCACCTCAAGGAGATGGCGTGCCCTCGGCCGTCCCTGCCGAGGCCGGCGTACCCTCCCGGATCTCGTGCAGCGCCTCTTCGAACATGCCGCGGGCGCGTGTGAACCAGTCGGCCAGCACGGCGATCTCGTCCGGGCCGTAGTCGCCGAACAGGGACGCGAGTCGCTGATAGACGGGGCCGTAGATCTCCAGAATGCGTTCCTGGGCGGTCTCCTCCATGACCACGCAGACGCGTCGGCGGTCGTCCGGGTCCGCGGTGCGCCGGATGTAGCCGGCCTTCTCCAGGCGGTTCAGCACGCCCGTGACCGCCCCCGTGGTGAGCCTGGCCCGGTGCGCGAGATCACCCGCGACCAGTGACTCGCCGGCCATCGACGCCTCCATGAGGAAGCCCAGGCAGGTCAGGTCGGTGACGTTCAGATCCATCCTGCGGGCGATGTCCTGCTGCCCGAACTGTGCGGTGGCGATCATCCGGTCCATGGCGTAGAGCGCCTGCTCCGCCGTCGCTGCCGGGCGAGCCTTGCGATCACTCACGAGTCCTCTTAGCATCTAAGATAATTAGCTCGCGAGATAAGAGATCTCGCGACGGGGTCAGCTCTACCATCTTCACAGCTCTTGAGGAGCGCGATCATGTTCATCCACGGTGACGACGACCACGACCTGGGCCATACCGTGGCCGGCTGGACCGGTGCGGGGATCGCGACACTGGGATTCGGGCTGTGCGGGTTCGCGGTGGTGACGGCGTCCGGGCTCCTCGCGCTCACGGGAGCGGCGGTGCTCGTCCTGGCGTCGCTGAGCACTTGGGCGCTCCACCTGGCTGGTTGGGGGAAACCGAGCGGACCCCGCGCGGCCGGCCAGTGGGACTGGCGCGTGCGGGACGGCGCCGCCAGGGACGGCCACGCCGACTGCATCGCCTGCCGTGCGGCGGGGCGGCGGCCGTCGCGCCGGCGGGCCACGGCCCCCACCACCGAGCCCGCCGTCGCCGACACCTGAGGCGAACGGAAGACGCCGACGTGTCCCTCGGGTGCCGAGCCGAGGACGAGCCGAGGTGAAGGGGGCCGATCGTGGCGTACAAGCTGTCGGGCATCCGTCCACCAGCCGATGCTCGCGGGGGCATTGATCACCCTGATATGACATCGGGATGACTGCCGAAGAGCTGGATCCCATGGACCGTCTGCTGGCCGAGCGGGCTTGTGAGCGCATCGTCGTCCAGTTCGTCCACACGCTCGACCTCGGTGACCCCGGCGACGTGGCCGATCTCTTCACGTACGCGGGCTTCTGGGAGTGGGCAGAGGGGGACCGCCGGATCGAGGGCCGCGACGCGCTTCGGTCGTACTTCGCCGGCCGGCCCGCGGGCCGGCTCTCGCGCCGGATCTGTACGAACATCCTGGTCACCGTCACGTCCGAGTCGACAGCCACCGCGACCACCTACTTCACGACCTACCGCGTCGACGGACACACCGGCGGTTTCGTGCCCCCGCGAGCGCCCACGCAGGTCGGCCACTACGAGGACACCTTCCGCAAGGTCGAAGGCCAGTGGCTTCTCGACTCGCGTTCCCTGTATCTGGCCTTCGCCGGACCGACCGAGCGACTTGAGGCGGCAGCCGAGAACTGAGCACACCGCGCCGGACCGGCCGGCCGATGTGCCGGCGGGCCCCCGCCTAGCGCAGTGACTCGTAGAACGGCCGCTCCGGTGCGGACGCGCCCGCCATGACGCCCTCGCCCCGCAGGTAGGCCAACAGCCAGTCGCCGAAGGTCATTTCGTGGAGGACGAACTCTCCGCTGTCCATTTCCTGTACGCCTACGGCCCATGGCGCCGACGGCTCGTACGGGATGCGGAGGAACACCGTCTCCGCCGCGTCCTCCTTCAGCCAGAACTCCATCGACTCCCTGATCACTTCGAGTGTCGCCATGGCATCCCCTTACCGGCACGGGCGTGATCAGTGTGATCACGGGAGCATCCCGTGCCGGGACGCGACCTGAATCGGGTCCCCGGCGTGAGCGGCTTCGTGCGTTACGCGCCCTCGGACACATGGGTGATCGCCAGCAGGGCCATGTCGTCGGCCGCGCGGCCGCCCGTGTGACGGTGCACGTCGGCCAGCAGGGCGTCCAGGAGGGCGTCCGGGCGGGCGTGTCGCAACAGGTCGGGCCTGCGAGCCGGTTCGTAGAACGCGCCTTTCGCGTCACGGGCTTCCGTGAGTCCGTCGGTGTAGAGGAGCAGCGTGGCGCCCTCCGGGAACGTCAGCGTGTCGACGTGCTCCGGACCGGCCGCGAGAGCCGTCAGGCCCAGTGGCAGCGCGGGCCGGCTGGGTTCGACGTACCGCACCGCGTCCGGCAGCAACAGCAGGGGTGCGGGATGACCGCGGTTGACCAGCCGGACCTTGTTCCCGTGCCGGGGGAACTCCACGACCACGCTGGTGATGAACCCCTCGAGCCCGGTCACCCCGCCGGACTGTTCGAGTTCGAGGGCGACGGCCCGCTCCAGCCGTTCCACGAGCGCGACGAGGCTGGGCTCCTGGAGGGCCGCCTCACGGAAGGTGCCGATGCTGTCCGCGACGGCCCTGACCGCGTTCAGACCCTTGCCGCGCACGTCGCCGATCACACAGCGCACGCCGAACGGAGTGTCGACCACCGCGTAGAGATCGCCGCCGATCTGCGCGTCCGACTGCGCGGCCTCGTAGCGCGCGCCGAACCGCAGCGGCCCGCTCGCCCTCGGCGGGTCGCGCAGAACGGCCCGCTGGACGGTGGCCGCGATGTCACGGGCCGACTGGAGCTGTGTGTGCAGGTGATGGAGGAGACGGTTGAGGAAGGCCGAGATCACCGCCACCGTCGCGACCATGGCCAGTTCGCTGTACTCGGTGGCGGTCCTGTGGAAGCCGAAATAGCCGAACATGGCCAGGTCGAGGAGGAACGCCGCCACCCCGGTGACGACGGTGCCGCGCAGGGACAGCAGGGGAGCGGCCGTGAGGATCGCGGCCGCGTAGAGAGCCGCGGCACTGACCGTGGGCGGAGTGACGAAATCGATCACCACGGCCGCGCACAGCAGAACCACCGGCAGCAGGGGCCTCCACCTTCCGATCCGCTGCCACACCGTCAGCCCGGCCACGTGCTGCTCCAGACGTCGACTCATCTCCCGGCCGGCCCAGGCTATGAGCTGCCCGACCGCCGGGCCGCCCCATCGTGCTCCGGCTCGCACGCCACACGACGGCTATGACCCGAACGCCGCACACAGGACGGACACGCGGAGGGTGGTGCGGCGAAGAGTGGCGCCCGCGTGGGGCCGTTAGCACACGGACCGAGGCCCGCCCGGCAACTCCCGGCTTCGCGCCCCGTGAGGTCCCGGCCGCCTGAACAATGCGGTATCCGGTACAGACGAAGAGGGGATCCGGTGGCTCGTCGCACCAACACGTCCTGCCTGGGCATGGCAGTCAAGGCCTATCTGCTGCTGAACCTGTGGACGGCGATCGGCTATGCCCTGGCACTGCCGGTCACCCTGCCCGACCTGATGGCGTCTCAGGATCCGCCGGTGCACGTCAAGGGCCCCGTGCAGTACGCGGTCCTCTACGGTGTGCCGGTCGTCGCCGCCGCCGGCGTGGCCCTGTTCGCGAGCCGCCGACGGTCCGCCTCCCCATGGGCGGTCGTCGCCCGCGCGGCAGCGGTGCTCGTACTGGGTCAGATCGCCGCCCACTGGGCCGAGGCCCGCTTCGACGCACCCGTGTGGAGTGCGCGCGCGATGGCCCAGTGCGGTGCCGCCGGGCTCACCGCGTTCCTCTGTCTGGTGGTGGTGCGCCGGTGGGACGACCGCAATCTCCCCTCGGGAAGCCGTCGTCCCGGTCCGGGCGAGATCTGGCACGCGGTGGTTCCGTTCCGGGACAACGAGGGCAGCAAGGAACGCTACTGCGTGGTCGTGCGGAGCCGTTCCCACTACGTGGAGGTCCTCAAGATCACCAGCCAGAACAAGGACCACCGCGACGACCACATCCGCATGCCAAACGACGGGTGGGACTTCACCTCGGGCAAGGACCACTGGGTCGAGATCGGCCTTCAGCCGCTCAGGGTTCCGTACCAGAACTTCACCGACGTCCGCCCCAAGGGCCGCTGCCCCCGGCAGGTCTGGCGCCGGCTGCGGGCCGAGAACCCGGCACCCGCGGCCTCCGCGGTGTGAGGGCCCATGTGGTGGAGCGGACCGGGCGCCGCCGCCGAAGTGATCCCGGATGGGACGGCAGGAGGAAACGCCGTCTCAGCGGTCATGGATCAGGACCGCCATGTCCGCGCCGAAGCCGGCCACCAGCCGCCCGTCGGGCGCCATCGCCAGCGTCTTGATACGGGATGGAAAGGCGTACGTGCCGATGTTCCGCCCCGTGCTCGCGTCCCACATCCACACGGTCCGGTCGCCGCCGGCGACGACGACAGGGCGACCGTCCAGCGTGCCGGTCGCCCCCGCGCACACCTCACCGGTGTGTCCCGTCAGCGGCGGTGTCAGCTGTTCGCCCGTGGCCAGGTCCCAGAGGTGGACCGCTTCCGCCTTGCGGCCGGTGAGAAGGACGCTGCGGCCGTCGAGCGTCTCCAGGGCCAGGGCGCCTTGTTGCCGCGGCTGCACTCCGGTCCATCGGCTCGTGGTCAGGTCCCAGACGCGGCCCTCCCGGGTCACCCCGACGAAGTTGCCGTCGACCGCCGCGAAGAAGTCGATGGAGGAGCTGGTGTACTCGCTGGTCGACCGTCCGTGCAGCTCTTCCCGGGTGGTCAGGTCCCATATCCGTACCGACTTGTGCCGCTTGTCGCGCGTGAGGAGGACGGCCCGTCCGTCCACCGTCCCCGCCGTCAGCAGATCCACGGCGGAGGTATGACCGGTCAGGGGCTCCCCGAGCTGTCCCCCGCCGTCGAGGTCCCAGAACCGCACCCGCGTGTCCGAGCCGCCCGTGACGACGACACAACTGCCGTTCACGACGGCCGTGGTGACGCCTGTCACGGTGCCGGCACGACCTGTCACGGTGCCGCCACGACCGGCCGGCCGGCTGCCGGTCTCCCCACCCGACTCCCTAGCTGTCTCCCTGCCCGACTCCTCACCTGTCTCCCGGCCCGTCTCCCGTGCACCGTCGAGGTCCCAGATCCGCACCGTTCGGTCGTCGCCACCGGTGACCGCGCGGTGATGCCGGTTCACCACTGCCGTCGCCACTCCCCGCACGGTCGCCTCGTGGCCCGTCAGCGACGGCCGCAGCTGCCGCAGCGTGGACAGATCCCACACCTCGACCGGCCCATGGGCATGGGCGAGGAGGGCGGCGGGGCGGTCCTGGAGCACGGTCACGGCCGCCGTCTCCACGAACGCGGACGCGACGGGCTCAGCGACCTGCTCGCGCCTGGCCAGGTCCCAGACGTGCACCTCGTAGGCATTGGCGCTGACGGCCAACGGGCACTCGGACGCCGGATCCGTCACCAGAAGGTGCGCCCTGGCGTTGAGGTCCAGACTGACGCAGCGCCGTGCCTTCCCGTCGCCTTCCACCGTACGGTCGTACGGCTCGTCCGCGAACTCGCGCGGCTCGTCGGGACGCTCGCCCCGGGCGCCGTACTCCCGTCCCGTGACCAGGTCCCACACCCGGACGGTCTCTTCCCCCGTGATCAGGTCCGTCGCCGCAAGGTCCGCCGAGTGGCTGGTGACAGCGACAGGACGGCCGTCCACCACCGCCGTCGCCAGAGCGGACACGAAACCGGTGCGCACGGTCAACGGCACGCTGTGCGGGGAGAGGGTGGCCAGATCCCACACGCGCACCACGTCGTCCACGCAGGCGCCGACCACGACCGGCCGACCCCGAACTCGTCCGACGGCCAGCGATTTCACCCAGGAGTCGTCGTCGGCGGAGCACGTGCCGACCAGTTCGCCGCGTGCCAGGTCCCATACTCGAACGGTCTGGTCGTAGGCGCAGGTGACAGCGACCGGACGGCCGTCCAGCACCGCCGTCGTCAGCGCCCGTACGGCGCCGGTATGGGCGGACACCGCCTTGCCGAGCCGGCTGCCCGTGGCCAGATCCCACGCATGCAGGGTGCCGTCCTCGCAACCGGCGACAGCCAGACCACGGCCTTGTAGGACCACGGTCGCCAGCACGCCTACCTTGGCCGGCACGGGCAACGCGTACCGCAGCCGGGAGTCCAAGTCGTTGCCGGTCGCCCACTGCACGACCCAGGCGTCGTCGGTCTCTTGGGGGACCGGGACCCGGGCGATGCTTCTCGCCAGCTCTCGGTTCCCGTACCGGGCGGCGTCCAGCGCCAGCACCTGCCGCCGTACCTCCGCGCCGGAGTCACGGTGCACATGGCCCGACGTCCGGTACACGGCGGCCGCCAGCGTCTCATCCTGTCCGGCGGCGCCGTCCAGGCCCGCGAGGATCAGCTCCGGGTCGCCGTGCACCAGCCATCCAGGATCGGTCAACCGGCCACCTGTCGCAGCAACTTTGCGATCCGGAGCGTGGTTTCGAGGTTCGCCAGACATGACTGGCATGGTAACCAGGCCACCATCGTCAACCGTCGTCCGGCATAAGCCCGTTGGTGAAAGGCCGCCGGACACCGAGCCGCGTCCCGATGTCAGTGGTGCCTGCGAGACTCGTTCCATGATGGTGAAGCTGCCCTTGGACAGCCCTCGTTGGCATGATCTTGACGGTGTGAAGGTCGAGGAGTTGCGGATACTCCTGGAGCAGTTGGCCTCCGCCACCGCCACCGGGGGCGGCGAGGCGTGGCCGCGGACCTGGAGGGACCTGTCCGGCGGTCTGATGGATGACGGGGTCGTCCGCGATGGGGCCTATGCGGCTCTGCCCCATCTCGTCGAGGCGGCGGCGGCCCTGCCTCCGGACCAGACGGTGGACTTGTGGGTGGACCTCGGATTCCTGGTGACCGCCGACCACCGGCCCCCCGTCCCGGCCGATCTCGAGGCGGGCTTCGCCGCCGCGCTGCGGCTGGCCGAGCGGGCAGCCGTGCGCAGCCTCCTCGCCGCCGGTGCTCCCGGTCAGGTCTGTGCCCAACTCGCGCTCTCCTGCGTGGCCTTGGCCGGGCATCACATGGGCGAGGTGCTCTGGCGGTTCCCGGACGACCTCGAAAGCGGCCTCCTGTTGTCGTGCCCCGCTTGCGGCTCAGACACGGAGGTCTCCGGGCTCTCCGCGCTCTCCGTGGACCCGGCGCGGCCGCCATCGGAGGCTCCACAGCTGCCCGACTCCGACTCCGCCTCCGTCCCTGTCCGGCCGGAGGGGCATCCCTGGGGCGAGGCCGGTGCGGTGGTGCGGGAGGACGCGCTGGGGGAGGGCTGGGCACCCCTTCTACGGGTGGCGCGCGAGGTCGCGGTGAGGGGGGTGCCCCCCGAGACACCGGGACAGGCCGTCCTGTGCCTGGTCGCCGGGATGGTCGCGGTCACGGGGACCCCGCAACGGGAAGCGGGGGAACTGGCCCGCCGACTGATGGCGCTCACCGGGTACTTCCGCTGCTGGGACTGCGAGCGCACGTGGAGGATCGCGGACGGCCTGGCGGAGCACCCGGACGGCGCGCAATCCCTACACAGTCCGGCTCGGGCCCTGACGGACTCCGACGGGCCGGCTGCCGGGGCGCGACCGGCGGCGCCCGGACGCACCGGCCGGGCGGCGACGCGGTTCCGGCAGGACGGGAACGCGGTGGTCGCGGCCGACGGCACACCCTGGGGCCGTATCTCGGTGTTCTCCGACTCCGTGCCCGGTTCTTCGGGGGGCGTCGACGCCCTGGCGGTGGTGTCCCGCCCCGGTCTGCCGACCCTCGTGGGCGGCGCCGGGGACAAGGGTGTGGTGTGCCTGTGGGACGTGGCCGACGGCAGACTCGTCCACGATCCGCTGCCCGGACATCCTGACGCCGTCCGCTCGATGACGACCCTGCCGCTGCCCGACGGCCGGGTCCTGCTGGCGAGCGGAGGCGGCAGCGGGACGATCGCCGTGTGGAACCCCCTGACCGGGCAGCCGGTGCGCGAACCGGCCGGCGACCGGCCCGGCGGGGTGACCACGATGTGCGCCGCCCTCGTCCCCGACGGCCGCACACTGCTCGTCACCGCCACACCCAAGGGCGCCGTCCGGATGTGGGAACCGGACAGCGGTGAGTGCGTCAAGCATCTGAATCCCTACGGCAGTCCGATCCGTTCGGTCACCGCCGTCCCGATCTCCGCCCATCACACGCTGATCGTGGCCTCGGACACCGCGGGCCGTGTTCATGTGTGGGATCCAGCCGTCGACGACCCCTGGGACCGCGGCGCGGCCGTGCCACTGAGCGCACAGGCGCTCGCCGGTGCCGACCATCGGGCGGCGGTCGTGGGGGCCGTACCGACATCCGACCGGACCATGCTGGCCACGGCGGACGAACTGGGCGTCGTCATGCTCTGGGATCCCGCCACGGGTTCCCCGGTCGGCGACGGCCTGCCCAGCGACACGGGCACCGCCGGCCCGCCGCTCATCACCGCGGCCACCCCTCACGAAGGCCCCACGGTCCTGGTCACCGGCACCCGCCACGGCCACCGGCTGCGCCTGTGGGAACCGGAGACCGGCCTGGTGCGGCACATCGCCCTGGACGTGTCGCTCACCTGCCTGGCCACCACGGGCACGGACCTGATCGTCGGACATGACCGAGGAGTCCTCAGTCTTCCGCTGGCGCTGCGCGCAACACCTGTGTGAATGAAACCTTCTGAGCTCCAGTCACCAACCCTTGCCGCGCGGGTTGGCGTCGCCAGGGTTCGTCCCTTGTCAGGGCTTCCAACGCTGCACGGATCGCACTGACGCCACTAAAGACAATGTTTTGATTGGCTGTCGCTCGTTGCTTTGGGCCTGGACATAGTTGAGCGGCTGGTGCCGGACGGGCTGTGGGGGAAATCCTGCAGGACGCGGCCCCGGAGACGCCGATCCGCGCCCCAGGGCGGAGGCCGGCGGTGGTGCGATGACCGCGCGGTCGAACTGCACGCGGACAAGGGCTACGACTTCGACCACCTGCGCGGATGGCTGCGCCGCCGGCAGTTCGTGGCGCGCATCGCCCGCCGCGGCATCGAGTCTTCCGGCCGCCTGGGCCAGCACTGCTGGGTGGCCGAGCGGACGATGTCCTGGCTCAACGGCTGCTGCCGGCCGCACCGCCGCTACGAGCGCAAGGCCGAGCGCTTTCTCGCCTTCGTCGGCATTGCCAGCGCCCTCATCTGCTACCGCAGGCTCAACTGACAACGTTCGCTCAACGCCGAAGCAGCCGGCTCCCCGAGGACCACTGGCAGTGGTTCGCCGGCGCTATGAGCGGTGGCGACAGCGAGCACTTGGACCTGATCACGCGATGGGTGCGCGGGGAGGTCGTCGGCAACACGGTCGGCATCAAGGTTCGGGGAGGTCCGTTCCACGGACGCACCAGGATCGTGCAACTGGACGAGCGCCATCAACCGCCGCCGCGTCACATGACACATCACCGAGCCAACTGAGGGAGCGTCTAAAGTCTCGGTGGGCGGCGGCCCCCGGCCCCACAGGCCCAGGCTGCGTACATCCGGTCGATGCTCTTCAGTCTTGGGCGTGTTGTGGTGCGGGCAGTCGCGGGGCCGGCGGTCGCGCCGCACGCTCGGCCGGGGCGGCCGGGCTGCCCGGCGCGCCGCAGGCGCGCCCTTGAGGAAGTGAAGACTGTTTCGACCGATCTACGGTTCCGGGTCGGTCTTCGGCTCGAAGCGGCGGGCGTGTGCTGCGGCGCGCAACAGTGACTGGGCGACTCGCTCGGCGTCATCGGCCGACAGGTAGATCTCCTGGGTGAACAACACGGCCAGCCGAACTGTGCCGTCCAAGGCGTTGGTTGCGACGTCGACCTGTACCCCGTTACCCGTCACGTCGTAGACCTCAAGGTCCAGATCGCTTCTGAATGCGCTCATGTCCTGAGCTTGCATCACGGAACGTGCGGGTTACTCGCCGGCGTCGATCCGGTAGGTGAGTTCGGTGCGGGCTGCTCCGATGTGGAGTTCTTCGAGGAGCAGGGCCTGGTCGTCGGTGCCGCAGGTGACGCGGGAGACGTGCAGGACCGGGGTCGCGTCGGGCAGGCGCAGCGTGGTGCGTTCGTCGGGCAGCGGCATGCGGGCCCGTACCGACTCCGACCACCACAACTCGTGGCCGGCCGCCGTCAGCATGCTGTAGATCGCGGCCGGGGCGGCGTCCGGCCTCTTGCCGAGATCGGATACGGCTTCGACGGTGGCGAAAGGGATCAGGGTCCGGAGCATCGCGCGGGCTCCGGTGTCCGGGTCGGCGAGCAGCTGGTCACAGCCGAACAGGGCTTCTCCTACCTGGAGTCCCAGCAGTTGGGCCGTGGCTTCGGTGGTGTGGGTGCGGTAGGTGTGGGGTTCCTCGGCCTGTTGCCAGACGGCGACGCCGTACAGCCTGAAATGCCCGGCCGGCGTCCTGCCGATGTGGCGGGAGATCGCGATCGCGGGACCGCTGGCGGAGCGTACGAAGCTGCCCTTGCCGTGATGGACGTCGACGAGTCCCTCCGCGCGCAGAGCGGCGACGGCGTTGCGGACGGTCGGACGCGAGACCTTGTAGCGCTCCATGAGCTGGGCCTCGGAGGGGAGCGGGCCTCCGGGTTCGTACTCGCCGGCCAGGATCGCTTCGCGGATCGCGGTGGCCACCTGCTGGTAGAGGGCTCCGGGGCGCTGGATCTCGGTCATCTCGGCATCTCCGGGTGAGGTCGTAGACACGTCGCACGCGCGACATCACTCGTCAGCATAAGTAGTTGCACCCTCGTCGTGCAACGGATGCGACTGCGGCAGTCCTTTGCGTGGATGTCGAAGACGCGAGATTCCTGTCTAGAGCGCGCAGCAGAACAGACCATGCCGCTGCTGCGCTTGCTGATAGGAGAGGTTCGGTCGATGACTGATCCTGCGTCAGGAGTCGAGCGTGATGTCCAGACTGGACGAGAAGCCTGGCCCCTCTTCCCCGTCTTGCGAGTGCGTGGCTCCGCCTTCAGGCCAGATGGACACCGCACGCCAGCGGTACTCATCTTGTTCGGCCGGCTCAGCCGAGAAGGCAACGGACTGACCGGCGGTCAATTCACGGAATCCTTCGGCCTGAATGGCTGAAAAATGTGCCCACGCACTGTCCGGGAAGGTATCGGAAGCGAGAACTCCCCGTCCTTCCTCGCTGTGCCACTCAAGCACGCGGCCGGTCCCGACGGGGGCCACGCCGCCGTCGACCGGCCAAGCTGCACGGCGACAAGGGCTACGACTTCGACCGAGTACGCGCATGGCTCCGTTCCTGCAACATCACACCGCGCATCGCGCGCCGGGGCGTCGAGTCCTCTCAGCGCCTTGGTCGGCAGCGCTGGACCATGGAGCGCACCGTGGCATGGCTGTCCGGTTGCCGCCGCCTGCACCGTCGCTACGAGCGCAAGGCCGACCATTTCCCGGCATTCGCCGGTATCGCCGCGGCCCTGATCTGCTTTCGCAGGCTGACAGCCTGATCGGTGAGGCCTTCGAGCTGCGATGATCCTGTGCCAACACGACACATAAGCGAGGAACGCCATGACCGACTACCTGCCCGCAGTCATGGCCATGCTCGGCCCGGCCCAGAACCAATACGCGGACCCCACCGCCTGGGACCGCCTCCACGCAGAACTCGACATCCGGCTACCGACCGACTACCAAACCCTCGTGGACGCATACGCCCCCATCCAGCTCAACAGCCACCTGTACCTGCACCACCCCGCGACCGAACGCTGGAATCTGGGCCAGGACATACGGGACTCGGCCCGTGCTTGGTCCGCGATCTCCTGGGACGACCTTGACCCGGACGAGGACCCCCGCCTGCTGTTCGGACTCACGGAGTTGAGCTTCGGTACGCGCAACGGACTGTGGCCGATCGCCGGCACCGATCGAGGTGAAACGCTGTTCCTTGTGACTGCGGACGACACAGCCCCTTGGATCTTGGTCGAAGACGGTGAAGGCGGCTGGGCCCGGTACGACATGAGCTTCGCCGAATGGCTCTACCGCTACCTCGTCGGCGAAGACATGGCCGGCCCCAACACTTCGGCCTTCTATCCCGGCCCGGTGAAACTGTGTCGCCTTCCGATGACCACCGGCGACCGGCCAGAACCCTGGAGAGGGCCTGAGCGCGGCATGTAACCTCGCCTGCCACGGCAGTCGCAGACGCTCATCACGTCACCTTGAAAGCCAAACGGGACGTCCACTAAGGCGGCATCGAAGACCGCCGCAGGGCACGGAACAAGCCGAGGTCGAAATAACAGTCTCTTCAACGAAACATCGGCAAACTGAGGTTGGAAAAGGGTTGCGGACCCCCGCCCTGGTCCAGCGGGTTCGGCTTGATCTCCACTCGGTTGGTGTCGAACCCCCTGCCCTTCTTCGTCGCCGGGTGTACGACCACGGCCGTGAACAGGAACCGTTCGCGGCCGACGCCGGGATCGGGACGTCGCCGGTGGTCGGTGACGGCGTCGTCTGCGCCGTGGACGCGGAGACCAGTGAGGAACGCCGGCGCCTGCGGACCGGCGGAGAGGTGACTGCTACGCCCGTGGTGGCGGGCGGGACCGTGTATGTCTCAGGCGAGGATGATTTCCGTACGCGATGCACACCTCCCGGTAGCCTGTTCGGCGTGAAGTTCCATGCCGTGGCGGTCGGCTGTCGATGAGTGAGCCGGGAGTGCCCGTCACGATCGTGGGCGCGTGTCTGCGGGACGGCAGCGGTGGGAGCCCGACCGCGGTGCTGGACGAGATGCCGCTCAGTGACGAACAGCGTCGCGCCCTGCCGGTTCTGGCCGGGACTTCGCATGCCGTCTTCGTCTCCTCTCCCGGAGCCGGGCCCGGTGGTGCCCCGGTCTCTTTGCGCTTCTTCACGTCCGAGGGAGAACTGCCGGCCTGCGGTCATGGGACGGTCGCCGCCCTGGCCTTCCTCGCCGCACGGGCCGGAGGCGAAACGTACCGGACCACCCTGCACACCTCGGGGCGCGTCTTCGAGGGCTGGGCCACGTGGGACGGCACAGAGGTGAACGCCGGCTTCCAACCAGGTCCCGTGGAGCTGCGGGAGCCCGCCGGGACCGAGTGCGCGGACGTCCTCGCCGCCGTCGGCGTCACCGGGCTTACTCCGGCACCCGGCGCCGCCGTCGCCTCCGTGGGACGGCCCCGTTTGCTGGTACCCGTCACCACCCGGTCCGCTCTTGCCGCGCTCGCCCCGGACTTCGACGCCCTCCGCGCGGCCTGTGACCGGCTCGGTCTCCTCGGCTGCTACGTCTACTCCGTACCGGAGTCCACGGGTCGCGCCGCCGCCCGCATGTTCGCCCCGTCGATCGGCGTCCCCGAGGACATCGCCAACGTCAACAGCACCGCCTGCCTCGCCGCCCACCTGGCCGCACGGGGCACCACCCGTATCGCTGTGGACATGGGCGACTCCCTCGGCCGCCCCGCGACGATCACCGCCACCGCACGACCCGGATCCGCGGGCCCACTGATCCACCTCGGAGGCACCGCCAGGTTCCTCCGAGCCGTCCGGTTCCCGACGTCGATGCCACCCCGGGCCGTTGGCTGACGAGGGGCGCCCGGGGACGTCAGATCGAGGGCCCTGGAGCGAAGTCGGCTCCGCGGGAACCTTCGGTCGGCTGCCGGACACGTATAGAGCATGGAACTGAACGACGCTGGTCCTGCCGTACCGGTCAGAGACATATCTGATCGCGAGCTGTGGACGAGGGCCGTCGACGGTGACCGGGAGGCGTTCGGCCGGATCTTCGACCGGCACGGGAAGGCCGTCTACAACTACGCCTTCCGGCGGACCGCGGACTGGTCGGAGGCCGAGGACGTCACCTCGACGGTGTTCCTGCATGCCTGGCGTCGACGATCCGAGACGGTGCTGGAGCGCGACTCCGCTCTGCCCTGGCTGCTCGGCATCGCGGACGGCCTGCTGTCGAACATCAGACGGCGGCTGAGGCGGGCCGAGGCGTTGCTGCACCGGCTCGTCTCGCACGACGAGTCGGTGGGCGACCACGCGGACCGCGTCGCCGGAATGGTGGACGACGAGCTGCGCATGTCGGAGATTCACCGCGCGCTGGCTCGGCTGCCACGCCACGAACGTGAAGTCGTCGAGCTCTGCGTCTGGTCGGGTCTGGACCAGCAGGCGGCCGCGGCGGTGCTGAAGGTGGCGGTGGGCACCGTGAAGTCCAGGCTGCACCGGGCGCGTCGGAGGCTCGGGAGCGATCTCGTCGGCGGTGCGACGGTCGGGGCGTCGTTCAGTTCGAGGAATCCCGTCAACTCGAAGGAAGTCGCACGATGAATGACATGCAGGGCATTCCTGCGGCTCCTTCCGATCGTGATCTGCCGGACCACCGGCGGATCCGCGAGGAGCTACTGATGAAGATCGGCCCAGAGGACCAGGACGCTTCGCCGTTTCGCAGGTGGGGGGTGCCGTTGAGCGTCGCGGCCGGTGTCACGGCGGTGAGTGTCGCGGCGGTGGCCGCCTTCGGTGGGACGGGGCAGGCGAAGCCGCGCGTCGCCGAACCCGGGCGGAGCGGCGCGAGCCCGACGAGCGCCGCGTCGCCGACTCCGAGCGCAGGCGGCGGCTCCACATCCGGAGGAACCCACTCGGATCCGTCACAGGATGCCTTCACCATCACCGGCACGACGACGACCCCGATCGCTCCCGGGACCGTCTCCAAGATTCTCTCCTCCTGCCTGGGGTCGGACGCATCGCGCTATCACGCCGTGGTCGCCGTTCGCACGTCGGTGGTGTCGGACAGCTCCGACGGTGTCGTCGTCGCCGTCGACTCCGCCGACCAGTACGTGCAGTGCGCCTCGAAGGGTGACAAGGGCACTAGCCAGGACTCCCCGCCCACCTTCATCAACAACCGCCTGTGGGGAACCGGCCGGGTCATCGAGTATTTCGACTCCAACCGCGAATCCGCCGGCAAGGGGCGGTTCCTCATGCTGGGCGCGGGGCACTACACCAGCGACGTTGCCAAGATCACCGTCAGCTACGGCCGCAAGCCCAAGGAGTACCCGGCCGTCATGGCGGGCGGCGCGTTCGTCTACGCGGCGGCTCTCCACCC
The DNA here is from genome assembly GCF_042725875.1 of Streptomyces sp. NPDC127038. Taxonomy (NCBI): domain Bacteria; kingdom Bacillati; phylum Actinomycetota; class Actinomycetes; order Kitasatosporales; family Streptomycetaceae; genus Streptomyces; species Streptomyces sp. NPDC127038. Next base: position 247,515 of record NZ_JBHXDQ010000003.1, read on the forward strand.
CGACACCCCTCCTGGCCGGCACTATGCGGGTCCGAGCCCCTATGTCCATGCCTACGACGCGTCGGGCAAGGAGATCTACGACCAGACGAAGGACCCGAAGTTCACCAGCGAGCAATAGGGCCGCGTCCCCCGCGCTGAGGTTGGCCCGAGAGGGCGCCGACGTGCCCTAGCCGACGAGGGTCGACTTGGGGCGTACCACGCAGAACTCGTTGCCCTCGGGGTCGGCCAGTACGGTCCACGACTCCTCGCCGCTCTGCCCCACCTCCGCCCGCCGGGCGCCGAGGGCCAGGACGCGTTCGATCTCCGCCTCCCTGTCCTCGGCCGCGGAGGTCAGGTCGAGGTGCAGGCGGTTCTTGACGACCTTGTCCTGCGTCACCGGCATGAAGCAGATGCCCACCGGCGCCGTCTCGTCCGGCCCGATCACGACCTCCCGCTCCCGTTCGGAGAGGATCCGCCAGCCCAGCACCGCGGCCCAGAACCGGGCGAGCGAGGGGAGGTCGTGCGCGTCGATGACGATGTGGTGCAGCGAAAGGGGCATATCTCTCAATGTGCCCCGCTTCGGGCGGGTGCGGCAGAGCCGGACGGGTGGCAGGGCGGCATTCGGCGAACGGGCGGGACGGGCGGGTCCTCACGGCCGGGCAACCGCTCTGTTCGGCCGGGCAACGGCTCCGTACGGCACTGCCTGCGGCCGCGTTGATCTGCGCGGCCGCAGGCGGTGCCCGCCGTCCCCCGGGTGACGCCTACTCCCCGCCGCCCGACCGGAAGTAGTGCCCCTTGTCGAGGTCCTCGATCAGGCCGGGCCCGGTCGGGTCCCAGCCCAGCAGTTCGCGGGTCAGGGTGCTGGAGGCCGGACTGTCGAGGCCGATGAATCCCGACAGCCATGTGAAGTGCTCGGCCGCCTCCTCGGCCGGGACGGAGCGGACCGGCACGTCGAGCCGGCGGCCGATGACCTCGGCGACCGAACGCAGCGGCACACCGTCCTCGGCGCTCGCGTGGAGGACCGATCCCGCCGGAGCGCCTTCCAGCGCGAGGCGGAAGAGGCGGGCGGCGTCGTCGCGGTGCGTGGCCGGCCAGCGCTGGGTGCCGTCGCCGACGTACCCGGCGAAGCCCTTGTCCCGGGCGATGCCGACCAGGGCCGCCATGAATCCGTTGTCGCCGTCGCCGTGCACGGTCGGGGGGAGGCGTACGACGGACGTGCGGATGCCGCGGTCGGCGAGCGCGAGGGTGACATGGGCGGTGCCCATCCGGGTCCGCGGGCCGCCCGGCAGGTGCGCGGACGCCTCGTCCGGTGTCCGTCCGTCCGCCTCGGTGCTGAAGCGGCCCGGCGCCAGTCCGACCAGTCCCGAGGCGATGAGGAACGGCCGTCCGGACCCCGCGAGCGACTCGCCGAAGGCCTCGACGGCGCTGCGGTCCGCGTCCGCCGCGTCCTGGAAACCGCCGGAGAACGCGAGCTCGTGCTTGAAGGCGAGGTGGATCACGCCGTCCGACGCGGCGGCCGTCTCGCGCAGGAGATCGAGGTCGTCGAGGGTGCCGGGCACCGCCTCGGCCCCCGCCTTGACCAGGGCCGCGGCCGAGGCGTCCGAGCGGGCGAGCCCGACCACCCGGTGCCCCGCGCCGATCAGCTCGGGGACAAGTGCGGAGCCGATCCATCCGGATGCTCCGGTGACGAAAACACGCATGAGAAAGCCTCCAGTACGGGGTCGTCCTCGCGCCGGCAGGGCGTGCGAGGCGACCCAGCGATGTCAGTGACTGTCATCAAACGTAGCACTCGATGTCAGTGACTGTCATCGAACCGCCGGGGTGGGATGTCAGTCACTGCCGTCGAGTACGATGCCGGGCATGGGTCGATGGCAGCCGGACGCGCGCGGCCGCCTCGCACGGGCGGCGCTGGAGCTCTATGTCGAGCGGGGCTTCGACCGGACCTCGGTGGCGGAGATCGCCGAGCGGGCGGGGCTGACGGAGCGGACGTTCTTCCGGCACTACGCGGACAAGCGCGAGGTGCTCTTCGCGGGGTCCGGTGAGATGCTCGACGTGCTCGCGAACGCGGTAGCGCAGGCTCCCGGATCGGCCACCGCGATGGACGCCGTGGCGGTGGCCCTCGAAGGCGCCGCGGCCGTGCTGGCGGAACGCCAGGAGCACGCCCGGCATCGGCAGTCCGTCATCGACGCCAACACCGAGCTGCAGGAACGCGAGTTGATCAAACTCGCGTCGATGTCCACGGCGCTCGCCGACGCCCTGCGGCTGCGGGGAGTCGACGAGCCCTCCGCGGCCCTCGCCGCGGAGGTCGGGATGGCCGTCTTCAAGTGCGCGTTCCGCCGCTGGGTCGACCAGACCGGCACGAAGGAACTCGCTCAGTTCATCCGCGAGGCGCTGGCCGATCTGAGGGCAGTCACCGCGGAGAAGTGAGACCGGCGAACGCGCCCAGGCGTCGAACTCACCTCTGACGCATGATGGTTCGCCGTTCCGTCCAGTGGACTCCAGTGGGCTGCCTCTCGGCCCCGCCCCGTACCGTCCCGTCGCCCTCTCAAGGCCGCAGCACGATCTTGCCGTGCGTCCGGCGCAGTTCCAGCTCGCGGAACGCGTCCCGTACGCGCTCCAGGGGGTAGACGCGCGCGATCGGGACCTCCAGCTCTCCGCGCGCGGCGAGACGGGCCAGTTCGCCGACCACCACCGCGGAGGCCGCCGAGCCCTCCCCGTACGTACGGGCGCCGACCCTGGCCGCCGCATCCCAGTCGCGGATCGTGTTGATCCGGTCGGGCCGCACGCCCAACTCCACGGCCAGGTCGACGTATCCGTCGCCGAACGTGTCGATGAACGCGTCGACCTTCCCTCCCGAAGCCTCGCGGATCCGCTCGGCCACGCCCTCGCCGTAGGGGAGCGCGACGACGCCCTGATCCTTCAGCCAGGCGTGGTTCCGTTCGCTCGCGAGTCCGAGCACCGTGGCCCCGCGCCGCCGCGCGAGCTGTACGGCGAGCGATCCGACACCGCCCGCCGCGCCGGACACCACGACCGTGTCGGCCGGTCCGGGGTCCACCGCGAACACGGTGGCGTACGCGGTCGTGCCGGCCACGTACAGCGACCCGGCCACCTCCCAGGGGAGGGCCTGCGGACGGGCCACCAGCTTCACGTCCTCCACCGCGACGAACTCGGCGTGACTCGCCCTGCCGTGCGTGAAGCCAAGCACCTCGTCGCCGACGGCGAATCCCCGTACGTAGGGACCGGTCTCCACCACCACTCCGGCCAGGTCGCTGCCCTGCCCCGAGGGGAAGACGGCCGGCCAGCGCTGGTGCCGCGCGCCCTCGCGGATCATCGTCTCGCCGGGCTGGATCCCGGCGGCGCGGACCTCGACGAGGACCTCGCCCGGGCCCGGCTCCGGGCGCTCCACCTCCTCCACCCGCAGTACGTCGATCCCGCCGTACTCATGGAACCGGACCGCCTTCATCCTGTGACCACCGTTCTTCCTCGCTCGGGCGAAGCGGGGGCGCCGGAGCCCTGGAGGGACCGCGCGGCGACCATGACTTCGGAGTCAACTGCCGTGCGGGGCAGTAGTGTTCCCGCGTGCAAGCCAGGCCGGCCGCCCACGCAGACCGAGAGGACTTCATGTCTACGGACCCCGGGACCACCCGTCAGTTCGCCGAGCGACCGTGGTTCGCGGCCAACGAGATCCTGGCGTTCCTGGTGGAGCTCGTCGCCCTCGCCACGCTGAGCTGGTGGGGATTCACCGTCGGCAACAGCTGGATCACCCACGTCCTGTTCGGTCTGGGGGTGCCCCTGGTGGCCGTCGTCCTCTGGTCGCTGTTCGCGGCGCCTAAGGCGCGGCTGCGGCCCGGTCTGCCGCTCGTGCTCGTCGTCAAGGCGGTGGTCCTGGGCGGGGGAGCGGCGGCCCTGTACGGGGTGGGGCACCCCGTCGCCGCCGTGGTCATGGCCGTCGTCGTGGTCGCGAACACGGCGGTCGCCGAAACCCTGCGCCGCACCGGGCCGGCCCGTCCCGGGGATGGGGACGGGGGCGGGGGCGGGGGCACGGACGGGGGCGCGGACGGCGCGACCGGCTCACCCGGGTCCGGCTGAGGTCCTCCGGGCCGGGCTCGGGTGTCCGGCTGAGGTCCTTCGGGCCGGGCCGGGCCCGGGCGCGCGGAGGCGGAGCTCAGGCCTGGTACTCGGTCAGGTCGATGGCGTGAAGGGTCAGCGGGAAGCCGTGGACCGGGTGGTTCGCCTCGCCCGCCGGCTCCATGCCGAGCTTCTGCACGACGTTCAGCGAGGCGGAGTTGCCCGGCCGGTCGACGCTGACGACACGGTCGAGGCCGCGGTCCTGGAGGGCGAACTCCAAGGTGGCGTGGGCCGCTTCGGAGGCGTAGCCCTGGCCCCAGAACTGCGAACCGAAGCGCCAGCCGATCGCGACGGCGGGCAGCACCTCCGGCAGGAACTCGGGGACGAACAGCCCGGTGAAACCGGCGAGTTCGCCCGAGCCCAGCAGCTCGACGGCGAAGATCCCGAAGCCCTCCTCGTCCCAGTCCTCCTCCCACCGCTCGATCTCCTCGGCCGTGGCGTCCAGATCGAGGACCGAACCGTCGTCGACCCAGCGCATGACCTCGGGGTCCGCGTTGATCTCCGCCATGGGGGCGAGGTCGTCGTCGTACCAGCGGCGGAGGAGGAGGCGGGGGGTGCGAATCTCGGTCATGAGATCCATCCTGCCTCATACGAGGGGCACCGGCCGACGGCCGGTGCACGGATCCCGCGCCGCGACGGCCGAGGTCAGGGGGTCGCGCCCCTGGGGAGGCCCGGGCTCCGGTGCGCCGTCGTTTCGGACCGCTGGACCGGGGCAACCGGCCGTCATGGAGACCAACGACGGCACGGACGAAGTGATCGAGACACAGGGCGAGGAGCACCACGTGGTCCTCAGCGCCGACACCAACGGCGACGGGAGGACCGACGTCTGGATGACGGACACCACGGGTGACGGCAAGGCCGATCTGTACCAGTTCGACACCACCGGCGACGGCCAGGTCGACCTGACGATGGTCGAGCGGGGCGACGAACCGGGAGTCGACCGGGTCGTCGTCGAGGGCGACGGTGGCCACCCGCTCGACACCTGAGCCGTCGCCGTCCGTCGCTACGGCGTGTTCGTCAGCGGCCGCAGGGCGGCGGCGCCCGCGCGCAGCAGCGCGGAGACGGGCGGTCCCACCCAGCGGGTCAGTTCACGCGGGAGTTCGGGGTCCAGCTCGATCGTCACCCGTACGTAGCGCGTGTGCAGCCGTGCGACCTTCGCCTGGCGGGGCGACGCAGGGTCGGGCTCCCGTTGCAGGGCGGCCCGGTAGGTGTCCTTGCGCTGGTTCACTTCGTGTCCTGACGCTTGATGAGTTCGTCGGCGAGGTCCATGTACGCCGATCCCTTGACCGTGACGGGGCTGCCGAACGACTGGGAGTACAGGTCGAGTCGGGGAATGTGGGTGGACAGCACGTCGAAGCCGCGCTCCGTGAGCGCCTCGCGGGCGTCGGCGTCGGGTCCGGTGCGGGTCGCGTCCGGCCGGTTCGTACGGTTCAGCAGTACGGCGGAGCGGGCGGGGCGGGCCCGCAGGGACTGGACGTCGCCCATCTCGCGGCCGATGGGGGCCATGCGGTCCAGCTCGATGGGGGACGGGGTCACCGGCACGATCCACTCGCTCGCGTACCGCATGATGCTCCGGGCGATGTGGGCGTGGTCCTCCATCTGCGGGGCGTCGAAGACCACCGCCTGCCGGTCGCCGAGGAAGTCGTTGACGCGCCGGTGCACATCGCCCACCGGGAGGGAGAACACGGGGAAGGGGAAGCCTCCGGCCAGCTCGCTCCAGCGCAGTGCCGAGGACGCGGGGTCGCTGTCCACCAGCAGCGGTGAGAAGCCCGACTCGTGCAGGGCGTGAGCCAGCCACACCGCGCTCGTCGTCTTGCCCACTCCGGGTTTCAGGTTCACAAAGGCATAGCTCATCGACACAGGGAGCCACGCTAGTGACCGCGGGGGACCGGGGACCGGCCAAGCGGCGCCCAGGGCCCCGGCGTTCACCCCGGCGCGCCGGTGAATCATTCCAATGGACCAACGCGTCGTGCCTCCGCACAGCCCCCTGCGGCGACCGCTTGCGCACCCGCCGCCCGGACCCGGAGTCCCCCTGGTCGCGCCCCCGTACGGTTGATGCCCTTCCCGGCATGTCTCCCGCAGCGGGGCCGCTGCCGGCCCGGGCCGATACTGCGGCCCGGGCGCGTCCGGTGGATCCCGTCAGGCGGCGTAGGTGCGGAACACCAGCCTGTGCCAGTTGGCCTCGCCTGGCGCCGCGCCGGCCGGTGGCGTGAGTGTGCCGTCGTCCGGCCGGTCGGCGAGGTGGTCCGGGACCGCGGCGCCTCCCGGGCTGTTCCGCGCTCCCCAGGCGGCCACATGGCTGCGCGAGCGGAGCCCCAGAGTGGACCGGATGGTGCGGACGTGCGTCTCCACGGTCCGTTCCGACACATGCAGCCGGTCCGCGATCTGACGGTTCGTCAGGCCTTCCTGGATCAGGGTCACCACGCTCCACTCGCGGGGGCTGAGCGGCCCGGCGCCGTCCGGCACGGCCGGCGGGACCGGGCGGGGGCCCGGCGACCCGGACGCCTCGGCGCACTCCCGCAGCGCCTGCCCGGACTCCAGGGCCGCCTCCGCGCGTGCCGTGGGCAGTGCCTTCAGCGCCGCGTCCCGTGCGATGGCGACCTGCTCCCGCCACCGACGCCGCACACTCAGGCGGGACGAACCGAGGGCATCGGCGACGCCGAGCAGGTGCAGCGCGCGCTCGTACCGCGCGTCGCGGACCGCGGTGACCGCCAGCCCCTCCAGGGTGGCGGCCGTCATGCTGGGATGGACCGTGTCACAGGCGAACGACTCGGCGAAATACCGCTCGGCCGTACTCGCGTCGTTCTGCTCCAGCGCCAGCACGCCGGCGAGGTGCAGACCGGCGGCCAGCCGTCCGGGAGAGCCGTGGGTCCGCAGCAGCGGGAGACTCCTCAGGGCCAGTCGCTCGGCGATGTCGCCGTTGCCGTGATCCAGCATGCGCCAGCCCAGTGAGGTCAGACAGATCGCCTTCATGACGTCGTCGCCGGACCTCTGGCTGACTTCCAGACACTTCAGGTGGCTCGTCGACGCGCCCGCCTGGTCGCCGGACAGATCCTGCACGGTGCCCAGCAGCAGGAACAGCCGGCTCAGCGTGGGACTGCCGTGCCGCCGGGCCAGGGCCACCGCTTCCTCGGACAGGCGTTGCGCCTCCGCGAAGTCACCCCGCCGGGCGGCGAGAACGGCGGCTCCCTCCAGTGCCAGGTTCCGGTGCCGTGCCACGGGGTCCGTCCCGGCCAGCGCGTCCGACAGGAGGGAGTCGTGGGGTTCCTCCTGTTCCGTGTAGACGTCGACCAGCGCCAACGCGCCCGCCAGTAGCAGCAGTCGATCGTCGGGCCGGCCGGCGGCGCAGGCCACGGCATGCCGCAGATTGTCGTGCTCCTCCACCAGGGCCTCCATCGTCTCCGGGGAGATGACGGCGTCGCGGACCAGCGGTCCGGCCAGTTCGGCCAGCCACTTCGTCATCCGGTCGTACGTGTGGCCCTCCTCGCCCTCGGCGCGGAGCCTGTCGTGTCCGTACAGCCGCATGGACTCCAGCAGACGGAACCGGGTGCGGCCCCGCGGACCGGTCTGGCGCGTGATGATCGACCTGGACTCCAGCGCGGCCAGCAGTCCGGGTACCGCCGCCGCCGTCACACCGCCGCCGCTCGACACCGTCGACGCGGCCTCGGCGGTGAACCCGCCGGTCAGGACGGACAGCCGCCGGTACAGCGCCTTCTCCTCGTCGGTGAGCAGTCGGTGACTCCAGTCGAGACTCGCCCGCAGAGTGCGGTGCCGCTCGCTCGCGGTGCGCCAGCCGCCGGACAGCAGATCCAGCCGGTCGTCCAGGCGGTCGTCGATCGCCCGGAGGGGAAGGGCCCGAACCAATTGGGCGGCCATCTCGATCGGCAGCGGGAGACCGTCGAGCCGGGTGCAGATCCCGGCTATCAGCGTGGCGTTCTCCTTCGTCACCCGGTAGTCGGGCGACACCGCGCGGGCACGGTCCACGAAGAGCCGTACGGCGCCGGAGTGCGCGTGGTCGCCGCGGACGCTGTCCGGGTCGCCCGTCGGCAGGCTCAGTGCGGCCACCTTGTACACCTTCTCGCCGGGGAGACCCAGGGGCGCACCGCTCGTGGCGAGCACCCGCAGGGCCGGTCGGCCGAGCAGTGCACGGCGCACCGCTGTGGCGCTCGCTTCGAGGAGGTGCTCGCAGTTGTCGAGCACCATCAGCGGTTCGCGGCCGTCGGCCGAGCGCTGACCCCTTGTGTCGTCGACGGCCGCCGCCACCCGCTCGAACAGCGTTTCCGGGTCGGTCAGGCCGTCCAGATCGACCACCACCACGTCGTAGCAGTCACCGCGTTGCTCCAGCGCGGCCAGTTCCCTGGCCAGCCGGGTCTTGCCCACGCCGGGAGGACCGGTCAGGGTCAACAGCCCGGTGTCGCGCAGGATCTTCCGGATCTCCGAGAGCTCGGTGGTGCGCCCGACGAAACTGCTCAGGTGGGTGAGGGGACGGTCGCCCGCCGCCTCCGTGGCGCCGGTCTTGACGCGTCGGCGGTACGCCCGCTGCCGGCACGAGTTGGAGCAGTAGCGGGTGGGCCGGGGCCTGGCCGTCGCCGGCACGGGTCGCAGCGGGCCGTGGCAAGCGGCGCAGCAGGAGGGCGATGGCCGGCTCATACGGGAATTCGCCTCTCGGCAGAGGGCACATTGCGGTCGCCGAGCCGGGATTCGCCATTCACGTCTTTATCGATGTTCATCGTGCAGGTACTCGCTGGGGTGGGGGGTGGGGTGGGGAGTTGTGTGTGGGGGGATTGGCGTTCGCGTAAACATGACGGTGACGCGGGCGGGCTCGTTCACTGTTACCCCTGTGTCGTCAATCACTTGAACAACAGGGAACTTGCTGGGCATCACCGGAATTGAACGCTCCGGTCAATGGGATTGACGAAAAGTCAGCGCCTTTGTATTCCGTTCATTCGGTCCGGCTTTCACGCCCGTTCGGGGTGCGCCGCCGGTGGGACGCGCGGCGGCCCGCGATGGCCCGCCCGGAGGTCGGCACCCCGGCGGAAGGCGGTGGCGGGTGGGTGAACACCGGGTCAAGGGTGCCAGGCCAAAGATTGACCTGGAATTGACCCATGGCGCGGGAAACCTGTCTGGACAGGTGCGGCCAAGGCCGGAGCGCGTCCGTACCGGTCGGTCTGTCCGCCCCGACTCCCTCTGAACGCCGTAACGGTGGCTTTTGCTGATACGGGTGGCTCCGGAGGTAACGGATGATGATCTACGGTCCTGTGGATGGTCAAGGAGCTGAACATGAACCCGTTCGACAACCCCGACGGCGAATTCCTGGTGCTGGTCGACGATGAGAGCCGGCGCGCTCCGTGGCCGGACTTCATCGACGTCCTTGGCGGTTGAGGGGGCTCGTCGACCATGTCCGCAGAGAGCGAGATGTGCGAAAACCCGTCGGCCCGCCGGGATGTCGTCGAGTTCCCGGTGACGCCCCACCGCTATGGCGCGGGCCAACAGCGGCAGGTCTCCCGGATTCCTTTCTCCGGTGTGCCGTCCGAGCGGCTGTCGGCCGATCCGGATGCGTATGCGAACACCTTGTACGGCCGTGAGGAGGACATCGCCGTGACCGGCCAACTCCTTGCCCGGACGCGACTCCTGACGCTCGTCGGTGAGCCGGGCGTCGGCAAGTCCCGGCTGGGTGCTGCCGTGTTGGACAAGTGTCGCGACATGGCACTGCACTTGGACGTCGGTGTCGCCACCGGGCGTGGCCTGATCCGCTCCGTCGCCGACCTTGTCGGAGCCGCCACGGCACCGGGTGACTCCGTCCTCGACGCGGTCGCCACGGCGTTGCCCGCGCGGGGTGAGGCCTGGCTGCTGCTCGACAACTGCGAGTACGACCTGGGCGGTTGCGCCGATCTGCTCGCGACCCTGCTGCCCCGGTGCCCGCGGCTCAAGGCGCTCGCCACCAGCAGGGAACATCTCGGACTGCCCGGCGAGACCGTGTACACCGTGACCGGACTGCGGACGGGGCCGACGGACGGGCACACACCCCAGGCGGCCGAACGGCTCTTCCTCGACCGGGTCCGTACCGTCCGGCATGATCCGGCCTTCGCGGCGAACCGGACGGATGACGTGGCGCGCGTGTGCCGAACCCTGGACGGCAATCCGCTCGCCATCGAACTCGCGGCGGAACTGGCACGGGTGTCGTCACCCGCCGAGATCCTGACCCTGCTCGACGACCGCCTCACGGCCCTGACCGGCGGCCGGCCCACCGCCGACGCGCGTCACCGCAGCCTGCGGGCGGCCATCGACTGGAGCTACCGACGTCTGTCCCGGGCCGAGCGGTCGGCGTTCCGGCAGTTGGCCGTCCTGCCCGGGTCCTTCGATGCGGACACCGCCGAGGCCGTGGTCGACGTGAGGTCCCCGGACCGGACAGTGCCTCCGACCCTCTTCCTGCTGGCTTCCCTCGAGGCCAAGTCGCTCCTCGTGGCCCGGCCCGGCTCCGGCTCCGACCGTCGGCTGGCGATGACCGGTTCGATCCGGGCCTTCGCCCTCGACCGCCTCGCGGAGTCCGAGGAGGCGCGGGGTGCCGAGGCCCGCCTGGTCGCCGTCATGGCGAAGCTGGCACTGCCGTACGCCGAAGCCGGACTGCTGCCGGGGCGCTCACTGGTCGGTCTCGTCGAGGAGAGCGCCAATCTGAGCGCGGCCGCCGCCCTGCTGGAGGGGTCCGAGGACGACCGGCGTGTCACCCTCGCCGTGGCCCGGCTGGTCGGGTGTGAGGTCGCCGAGGCTGCTGCCCCCCGCGATCGGGCCGGACTCGTGGAGACGGCGCGGGTGACGGGACCCGAGGCCGCCGGCCGCGGAACCGGCATGGCGGCCGTCGCGGTGCTGGCCGCGCGGCGCGGCGACACCCTCATGGCCCTGAGCCTCGCCGAGGAGGCGGTGGAACTGGCCCGCCGCACCTGCCACCACACGCTGCCGCACCGCCTGCGCGTCCTGGCGTCGGCCCATGCCCGCGCCGGCGACCTGGACGCGGCCGTCCGGGCCGCCGCCGACGGCGCGGCGAGCGCCGGGCGCCTCCGGGACAGGGAGGCCGAACTGTGGTGCCGGACCGACGCGCTCGGATACCAGGTGGGCCGGGGACGGCTCACCGAGGCCGCCGAGGCCTCCCGCCCCCTGGCCGACGCCGCCCAGGACCTCGCGCCGACCCCGGCCCTGGCGGCGCTGCGGCACACCCTCGGCGCCCTCAGGTTCCGCCGGGGCGACGCCACGGCGGCGGCCGCGCTGTTCAGGTCCGGCCTGCTCACCGACCACACGGGGCCGGCGCTGACGGCCTGGGGGCTGGAAGGCATGGCGCTGACCGCGGCGGCCTCGGGCGGCGCCGCACGGTCCCTGCGGTTGCTGCACGCCGCCCACACGCTGCGGGAGCGGGCCGGTGATCCCCCGATGCCGTGGTGGCAAGGGTGGCTGCGCGAGACGTACATCGCCTCGGTCCGTGCCCTGCCGACGAACCGCGTGCAGGCCGAAGCGCGGGCCGGAGCGGCCCTGCCGGCCCGGCAGGCCGTCGCCTGGGCGCTGGACGAGGACGGCATCGCCGCCACCGGGCAGCCGCCCTCGCTCACCAGCCGGCAACGGCAGGTGGTCGACCTGATCGCCGAGGGCCTCACGAACCAGCAGATCGCGACGCGGCTGCACATCTCGGTCCGCACCGTCGAGACCCACATCTGGCACGTACGCCAGCAGCACGGTCTGCGCTCGCGGGCGCACCTGGCGGCCTGGTCGGTACGGCAGCGCGCCCGCCCGGACGACGTGACCGTGCGGGAGCCGCACCCGCCCACCGCGTCCGGCGGAGGGTCCCGCGACAGCGCGTCGGCGGAGGCGCGGCCGTCGACGGCCGACGGGACGGCGGCCCCATGAACACCATCCACATCGCCTTGGCACTACAGAAGCAAGCAGGGTTACCCATGGAACACTTGGCAGGTCACGAGGGCAGTGGCGCGGCAGCAGCGCCTTTCCGGGTGCTCGGACCGCTGGAGGTGAGCGGTGACCGGGGGACGGTGTCCGTGGCGTCGGGGCGTCAGGAGACCGTCCTCGGGGCCCTGGTCCTCGAACTCAACCGGGTGGTGGAGACGGCCTACCTGGTGGACGCCATCTGGGCCCACCATCCGCCGAAGACCGCACGTGCCCAGGTGCAGATCTGCATCTCCCGCCTCCGCAAGGCCCTTTCGGCCGGGGGAGTCGACGCCATCATCGAGACCCGCGCGCGCGGCTACGTCCTCAGGGCCCCGGAGGACGCGACCGACGTCGGCACCTTCCGCCGCCTGGTGACCGAGGCACACGCGCTCGCCCGTGACGGCCGGAAGATGCCCGCGGTGCAGACGCTGCGCACGGCGACAGCCCTGTGGCGGGGACGCTGCCTGGCCGGTGTACCCAGCGAGGTGCTGGCCGGTACGGCGGCGCAGCTGGACGAGAGCCGCCTGGAGGCGATCGAGACGGCCATGCGGCTGCTGCTGGAGCTGGGCCGGCACGAACACGTGGTCGGCGAGCTGATGCAGCTGGTCGCCAACCATCCCCTGCGCGAGCGGCTGCGGGGGCACCTCATGCTGGCGCTGTACCGTTCGGGCCGGCAGGCGGAGGCGCTGGACGTCTACCACCAGGGCCGCGCCCTGCTCACCGAGGAACTGGGCCTGGACCCGGGCCGGGAACTGCGCGACCTGGCGCAGGCGATCCTCACCGACGACCCCGCCCTGGCACCGGACGGCGAACCCGAACCGCGTGCCGAGGTGACGCATGTCCCCCAGCCGGAGCAGGAGCCGGGCGCCGACCCCGAACCCGTTGTCGTCCCTCGCCAACTTCCCCCTGACATAGGTGACTTCGTGGCCGACGACACGATCGTCCCGGCGCTCTGCGCCGCCGTCACCGAGGGCCAGGTGAAAGGGCCGCTGAGCGTGGCCCTGGTGCTCGGCGGGCCCGGTGTCGGCAAGAGCACGCTGGCCACGCACGTGGCGCACCGGCTGGCCGCCGAGCACTTCCCGGACGGACAGCTCTACTGCGACCTTCGCGGGCTGGGCGGCCAACCGGTTGACCCGGCCCAGGCGTTGGGGCGATTCCTGCGGGCACTGGGCGTACCCGGCGAGGACATCCCCCACGCGCTCGACGAGTGCGCGGAGATGTACCGCAGTCTGATCGCCGATCGCCGGATCCTGGTGCTGCTGGACGACGCGGTGAGCGAGTCGCAGGTGCTGCCACTGCTGCCCGGAACCGGCAGCAGCGCCGTCCTGGTCACCAGTCGCGGACTCCTCACCGCGTTGCCGGGCGCCCAACGGTTCGACGTGACGCCGCTGAGTACGGAACGGTCCCTCCACCTGCTGGGACGGATCATCGGCGAGCGCCGGGTCGAGGCCGAGACGGAGGCGGCGCGGGCCCTCGCACGCCTGGTGGGCGGGCTGCCGCTCGCGCTGCGCATCGTCGGCGCCCGTCTGGCCGCGCGCCCGCACTGGTCACTGGCCTCCCTGTGGAACCGGTTGGAGAACGAGCACCGCAGGCTGGACGAGCTGGCACACGGCGAACTGTCCGTCCGGGCAAGCCTTTCCCGCAGCCACGCCGGCCTGGCGGCGGCCGACCGTCACCTTCTGTGCCTGCTCGGCCTCGCCGAGGGCACGGTGATTCCCGGCTGGCTGGGCGCCGCCCTCGTCGACGACCGCACACCGTGCCCCACCGACCTCCTGGAGCCGCTCGTCGACATGCGGCTGCTCGACATCACGGCCATGGACCCTGGCGGCGAACCCCGGTACGGGCTCTCACCGTTGGCGCGGACGTTCACGCGCGAACGGCTGGCCGCGGAGATCCCCGAAGCGGAACGTGTCGCGGCGGTGCGGCGCATGGTCGGCGGCTGGCTGGCGCTCGCCGGGCGGGCGCACGAGAAGATCTACGGCGGTGCGTACACGCTCGTGCCCGGCCGGGCCGAACGCTGGCATCCGCCGGAGGACGTCGTACAGCGGTGTCTGCCCGACCCGCTCGGGTGGCTGGAGAGCGAGCAGGGCAACCTGGTGAGCGCGGTGGAGCTGGCGGCCCGGTTCGGGCTGGACGAGCTGTGCTGGGAGTTGGCCACCACTCTGGTGACGCTGTTCGAGGCCCGCGGCTGTCCCGACCTCTGGGAGCACACGCACCGGGTGGCGCTGGCCGCCGTGCAGGAAGCCGGCAACGAGCGGGGCCAGGCGGCGGTGCTCGGCTCCCTGGGAACCCTGCACCTGTATCGCGGCGAGTACGAGGCGGCGGGCCCGTACCTCAGCGCCGCGCTGGGGATGTTCGAGCGGCTCGGCGAGATGAGCGGGCAGGCGCTGTGCCTGCGCGACCTGGCGCGCATCGAGCGGCACCACGGCGACGACGACCGGGCCATGGCCCTCTACGAGAGTGCCGAGCGCGACTTCGTGCGGGCGGAGGACGTCATCGGCCGTGCCTGCGTGCTCGGCGAGATGGCGCACATCACGATGCGCCGAGGAGACTTCACGCGCGCCCGTTCCCATCTCGACGTGGCCCTCGGCATCTGCCGGTCCACCGGCTTCGACCGAGGCCAGGCCCTCGTGCTGCGTCGGATGGGCCAACTACTCATGCACCAGCAGCAGTCCGAGGCGGCCGAACGGACCTTCCTGGAAGTCCTCGCCATGGTCGAGGCGAGCGGCGACCTGGTCGGGGAGGGGTACGTGCTGCACGACCTCGGCCGGGTCAACGTCGATCTGCGGCACGTGGAACGCGCCGTCGAGTACTACTCCCGGTCGGCGAGGATCAGGGAGCGGATCCTGGACCACGGCGGGGCCGCCGCCGTACGGGCTGACATCGTTGCCGTTCTGGGAAGGCCCATGACGCCGGTCGGCTGAACGGTCCGCCGGCCGGTCACGTCCAGGGCGTGTTGCCGGTGCCCGGGCCGTCGGTGAGCGGTGCGGCGACCGGTGACTTCCTGACGTACATCTCGGTGCTCCTTCGGTGCGGGCGGGCGGTCGTGCGGCTGTGCGGCCGCGCGCCCGCCCGACCCGGTTCGCGATCCGGGTGGTGTCGCTCGGACCAGCGTGGACCGGGCGCCTATTGCGGGCGCATCTCCGCGCTATCACCGTCCTATCCCGGCCCCGTCCGCGATGGATGCCGGACCGATAGGGCGACACCGGAGAGTGGGTCCTGTCGGCCTCAACACCCCTTCTGGGGACGACACTCAAAGGAATGGCCCCATGAGCGTGGTGACCCGGGACGCGACGGATCGCGCGCAGTGGCTCGGCCGGATCGCCCCAACCGAGTTAGGTGATCATGAACCCGGACTTCTACTCGCGGGTTGCCGACGAATTCGGCGAATACACCAGCGGGGGTCTGCGGACCGACGTCTTCCCGGACGGTGATCCGGAGGCCGCGTTCGACGAGCTGGCGAAAGGCCCGGCCGGTCGGGACGGCCGGCTGGTCGACGTCGGCTGCGCGGACGGCCGCAGCCTGCTGAGGATCGCCCCGGCGTTCGCGGACGTGCTCGGCATCGACATGTCGGCGTCGATGCTGGCCGCTGCTGAGCGCACGTGCGCGGAACTGGGCCTGGACCACGTCGCGTTCGAGCGGCGCGACGCCTCCCGCACCGGCCTGCCCGACGGCGGGGCCGACGTACTCACCTCCCGCCGCGGGCCGTTGTTCCCGGGGGAGTTCCACAGGGTCCTCAAGCCCGGCGGCCACCTGGTCTACATGGGCATCGGCGAGACGGACGTCCGCGAGCTGAAGGAGACCTTCGGCCGCGGCCAGCTCTACGGCCGCTGGGACGGCAGACCGGTGATGGACGAGGTGGTGGAGGAACTCACCGGGGCCGGTTTCACCGTGGTGCTGGAAAAGGCCTTCAGGACCGAGGAGTTCTACCACTCGCCCGTCGAACTCGACCGCTTCCTGCGTCAGGTGCCGATCTTCGAGGACTACGACTCGACGGCGGACCGGGCGGCGTTCGAGCGGTATGTGGCATCTGCCGGCAGTGACCGCGGTGTGCGGCTCGACCGGCACTGGTTCGTGGTTCGCGCGAGGAGGACGATATGACGGTCTTCGACGAGATCGAGTCCGAGGTCCGCAGCTACAGCCGGCTGTGGCCGGTGGTGTTCGACCGGGCGCAGGGCAGCCGACTGTACTCGGAGGACGGCCGGCCCTACCTGGACTTCTTCTCCGGCGCGGGCGCCCTCAACTACGGGCACAACAACGCCTTCCTCAAGCAGGCCCTGGTGGACTACATCGTCCGTGACGGGGTCTCGCACGCGCTGGACATGTCCACCGTCGCCAAGCGCGACTTCCTGGAGACCTTCCAGGATCTCGTCCTGGCCCCGCGTGACCTGCGGTACAAGGTGGCGTTCCCCGGCCCGGGCGGCGCGAACGCGGTCGAGGCGGCCCTGAAGCTCGCCCGCCGGGTGACCGGACGGCAGCCGGTGGTGAGCTTCACCAACTCCTACCACGGCATGACCCTGGGAGCCCTCGCGGTCAGCGGCAACGCGACGAAGCGCGCGGCCTCCGGCGTGGCCCTGACCCTGACGACCGCGATGCCCTACGACGGCTATCCGGGCATCGGGGAGAGCGGCCCGCGCCATCTCGACCGGCTGCTGTCGGACCCGGGCAGCGGCCTGGACCTGCCCGCCGCCGTCATCGTGGAGACCGTCCAGGGCGAGGGCGGGCTGCGGGCCGCCGACGCGGACTGGCTGCGCGACCTCGCGGCCGTGTGCAAGCGGCACGACGTGCTGCTCATCGTGGACGACGTCCAGATGGGCTGCGGCCGCACCGGGTCGTTCTTCAGCTTCGAGGACGCCGGGATCACGCCCGACATGGTGTGTCTGTCCAAGTCCATCGGCGGGTACGGCCTCCCGCTGGCCCTCACCCTCATCCGGCCCGAACTGGACGTCTGGAAGCCGGGCGACCACAACGGCACGTTCCGCGGCGTCAGCGGATCCTTCGTGACCGGAGCACAGGCGCTGCGCTCCTACTGGAGCGACGGAACGCTGGAGAAGTCCACCCGCGAACGGGGCGGTCGGATCGCCACGGCCCTGGGCGCCATCGCCGACGGACGCCCCGAGGCGGGTCTGGAGGTCCGGGGCCGGGGATTCGCGGCCGGGCTGCGCCTGCCCGCACCCGGCGCGGCCCGCGCGGTGTGCGTCGCGGCCTTCGAGCACGGCCTGCTCATGGAGACGTCCGGCGCCGCCGCCGACGTGGTGAAGCTGCTGCCCCCGCTGACCATGGGCGACGACGACCTGGACGAAGGCCTCGACATCATCCGTACCTGCGTGGACGCGGTACTCGAGCGGAGCAAGTGAGAGGTCACGGCTGTGCCAGTCAAGATTCCCGAAGTCGACCTGGAGGCGTGGCACAAGGCGTCAGCCGCCGAACGCGCCCTGATCGGCGCCGATGTGGACGCCGCGCTGCGCGAAACCGGCATGTTCCTCGCGTCCGGGCACGGTGTGCCGCAGGCCGTGATCGACGAGTTCCGGGCCACCGCGAAGCGGTTCTTCGAGCTGCCGAAGGACGTCAAGACCCAGTACGCCATCGAGGCCGCCTACGACGGCGGGTGGCTGGAGATGCATCCCCCCGGCGGGGTCGGGGTGCCGGTCACCGAGGGCGAACAGCTCCCCGGTGCGCCGGACCTGCACGAGTCGTTCTACGTGGGGCCCGGCCACCGCACCGGCGACGAGCGGCGCGACCGGTTCAACTATCCGCCGAACCGCTGGCCGGCCGAGCTGCCGGAGCTGCGGGCGGCGGCGGAGGCGTACACGTCGCACATGGTTCGTGTGGCGCAGACGGTCAACGAGGTGCTCGCCGTCACGCTGGGGCTGCCCGAGGACTTCTTCACCTCCCGTGCCGGGAAGGCGACCTGGACGCAGAACGCCAGTTGGTACCCGTCGTACGCGAGCATCGGCGAGGTCGCCGACGGTCAGTTCCGCAACGGGCCGCACACCGACCTGGGGACCGTCACGCTGCTGAGCAGGCAGCAGGGCGTGGGCGGGTTGCAGGCGTGGAACGAGGAGCAGGACTGGTTCTCGCCGCCGTACGGACCGGACTCGCTCGTCGTCAATCTCGGCGACCTGATGGAGCAGTGGACCGACGGGCGCTGGCGGGCGCTGAAGCACCGCGTGCTGCCGCCCAGCCCGGCGGCTCCGGACGAGGAACTGCTCTCGCTGGTGTTCTTCTTCGAGACCGACCCCGACACGCTGATCGAGCCGTTCGCCGCTCCGGTCGGTGGCGGCCGAGGGCTGCCGCCGGTGTACGCGCGGCGGAGTGTCCTGGAGAAGCTCGGTGTCTCGCCCGACTCCATTCCGGAGGGTCAAGCATGAGCAGAATCGTCGCAGTGGTGTCCGGTGGGATCGACTCGGTCACCATGGCCCACCATCTCGCCGCCGAGGGCCACGAGCTTCAGGTGCTGGCCGTCGACTACGGCCAACGCCACCGCAAGGAGCTTGAGTTCGCCGCCGCAGCCGCCGAGAGGCTCGGTGCGCCGTACGAAGAGGTCGATCTGCGCTCGCTGCGCGGAGTCATGCGCGGATCGTCGCTGACGGATCCCTCCGTGGCCGTGCCCCGCCCGGACCAGCCGGCCGGCGGGAACGCGAACATCGTGCCGAACCGCAACGCCGTACTCCTGTCGGTGGCCTTCGCGCTGGCCGTCACCGTGTCCGCGGACGCCGTCGCCTTCGGCGTGATGGCTGAGGACGTCGGCCCCTCGGACACCTCCCCCGAGTTCCTGCGGCTGTTCCTCGCGATGGAGCGGGTGGCGACCAAGGGCTCGCTTCCGCCCGAGGTCGAACTGCTCGCCCCGCTCATCGAACTGCCGAAGACCGGAGTCGTCGCCCTCGGCGAGAAGCTCGGTGTGATGTGGGAGCTGACGTGGACCTGCTTCCGCGGCGAGGACATCCACTGCGGCGCGTGCGCGGCCTGTTCGGAGCGGCGCGGAGCCTTCGCCGACCTCGGAATCACGGACCCGACGGTCTACCGCGAACCGTGGACTCCGCGGTGACCGGCACCGGCCGCCGTACCGGTGGCCCCGACACGGAAGGAGGCGCCCGCGTGGAAGCGGAACTCGTGGTCAACGAGATCTTCGGACCGACCGTCCAGGGTGAGGGCCGCTCCCTCGGCCGCAGATGCGCGTTCCTGCGGCTCGGCGGCTGCAACCTGTCGTGCACATGGTGCGATACGCCGTACACCTGGGACTGGACCGGAGCGGGCGACTCCGGGGTCGCGTACGACCCACGCGAGGAGCTGCACCGCCGTCCCGTTCGCGAGGTCGCCGATGAGCTCCTGGCGTTCGGCGTCGAGTTGATCGTCATCTCCGGCGGCGAGCCGCTCGGCCAGCAGAACCGGCTGGTCCCGCTGGCCGAACTGCTCACCGCGCGCGGCCTGGAGATCGAGATCGAGACCAACGGGACGCACGCCGCCGACCCGGCCCTGGTGGCCGCCGGCGTCCGCTTCAACGTCTCGCCGAAGCTCGCCCACTCGGGCGACCCGGCCCATCGGCGGATCGTGCCCGACGCGCTGAAGAACCTCGCGGCGACGGACGGCACCACGTTCAAGTTCGTCTGCCGCGACACCCGCGATCTGGACGAAGTGGCCGAACTGGTCGCGGAGTTCGGCCTCGACTCGGTCTGGATCATGCCGAAGGGGCAGACCGGCGCCGAGGTGAGCCGGCACATGGCCGAGCTGGCCGACGCGGTGATCGCGCGGGGCTGGAACCTCACCACACGCCTGCACACCTTGTTGTGGGGCGACACGCGAGCTGTCTGAACGCGTGCCCGAATCAAGCGAGAAGGACGAATCGGAGACATGACGCTGCGCATCACGAAGAAGTTCGAGTTCTCCGCCAGCCACCGGCTCTCCGGCCTGGCCGAGGGACACCAGTGCGCCAGGCTGCACGGCCACAACTACGTCGTCGAGCTGGAGCTGAGCGCCGATCGCACGGAGCTGACGCCGACGGGATTCGTCCGTGACTACGGCGAGTTGGCCCCGTTCAAGGCGTGGCTCGACCAGACCCTCGACCACCGTCACCTCAACGACCTGGTCGACAGCAACCCCACTGCCGAGAACCTCGCGGTGTGGCTCTACGAGCGCTGGTCCAAGGAGTTCCCGGAGCTGACCTCCGTGCGCATCTCCGAGACCCCCAAGACCTGGGCCGAGTACCGGCCCTGAAACGCCGGCCGGCTGCCGAGAGAGCAGCCGCCCGTTCATCGGAATCGAGCAACGGCCGTGCCGGTCGTATCTGGAGAGGTGCCTGAATGTCTGTGACGACGTGGGTGCAGGAGGACGACATCGACTCGGAGGGGCCGCGCGAGGAGGACCCCCTGGTCGGACTCGCCCGGCAACTTCTGAAGGAGATAGGGGAGGACCCCGACCGCGACGGGCTGCGCGACACACCGGCCCGGTTCGCCCGCTGGTGGCGTGAGTTCATCAACTACGAGCCGGGCTCCGTCGGCACCCTGTTCGAGTCGGTCGGAACCCAGCAGCTGGTCGTCGTCTCCGACATCCAGGTGTGGTCCCTGTGCGAGCACCACCTGCTGCCGTTCAACTGCTCGGTGACGATCGCCTACCGGCCCACCGACCGGCTCCTTGGCCTGTCGAAGTTCGCCCGCATCGCCCATCTGCACGCGCACAAGCTCCAGGTCCAGGAGCGGCTGGTCTCCGAGATCGCCGAGGCCGTCACCGAGCTCAGCGGGGCCGAGGACGTGGCCGTCATCGCCAAGGGCGAGCACCTGTGCATGACGATGCGCGGCATCAAGGCGGCCGCCCAGATGACCTCGACGGCCTACCACGGGGCCTTCGGCGAGGACGCCGGGCTGCGTGCCGAGCTGTTCGGCCTGCTGCGCCCCTGAAACCGATCCGCACCCTTGAGACCTATCGGGGGCCGCTGCCATGGCCCCGTACCGGGTCGCTGCCGCGGCCCCGAGGAGCGTGTGCCATGGAAACACCATCGGTGTCAGGAATCGACCTGATCCCCACTCGGCCCTCGGGGCGGGAAACGCCGATGACCCTCCTCCGCGAACCGGCCGTCGCCGCCGACGAGTCGGTCGAGCAGAACACTCCGATCGCCTTCTGTCCGGGCCCGGCCGACGACGGCGGCACCGGGGCCGCACCCTTCGGCCGACACCTGCGTGACCTGCGGCTGAGGAGCGGACTGTCCCAGATGCAGCTGGCGCGCTCCAGCACGCTCAGCATCCGGGCGATCCGCGACCTGGAGAACGGCCGGGTACGGCAGCCCCGGGCGGATTCCCTGCGCCTGCTCGCCGACGCCCTCGGTGTCAGCGCCCCGCAGATGAACCGGCTGGTGAACGACCACTACTCGCTCGGCCTTCTGGCGGCGGCCACCGAGCCGGCCGTGGGCGGCCCGTTCATCGGCCGGGAACAGGAGGCGGCGGCGCTGGCGGCGATGCTCGGCGCCGAACACCACCGTCTGATCACGATCACCGGGATCGAGGGCGTCGGCAAGACCCGGCTCGCACGGGAGGTGGCGCACGCACTGGAGGCGACCGAGCGGTCGACGGTCCTGTGGCTGCCCCTCGACGACGACCGACTCTGGCACGGGATGGCGCCGCTGAGGGCTCCGGAACAGCCCGCGTGGCTGCGCGAGGGCGTGCACCGCGGGCCCGACAGCCGGCGGCGCCTGGCCGAGACCATCGGGGAGTCGAGCAGTCTCCTCGTCCTCGACGGCGCCGGGCCGGAGGACGATCCGTCGGACATCGCGGCCCAACTCCTGGCCTCCTGTCCACGGTTGAGGATCCTCGTCACGACGAGGAACCCGGTCGGCATGCCCTTCGACACCCTCTTCCCCCTCGCCCCGCTGCCGGTGCCCTCGTCCGACACGGAGCCGGCTGACCTGGGGCAGGTGGCGTCGGTGGCGCTGCTGCTCGCCCAGACGAAGCGCGTTCAGCCGGCCTTCCGTCCCGACCCCCAGGTCCTCGCGGATGCCGCCCGGATCTGCCGCGCACTCGACGGCCTTCCCGCCGCACTCGAATCCGCCGCCCACTGGAGCCTGGTCTACTCCCTGCGGCAACTCGCCCACCAACTCGCCGTCGAGCCGCTCACCGTGGCCCGGCGACCCCGCGGCGACCAGCAACGGCCGGAGCCCTACGCGTCGGTCAGGCACACCGTCGCCACGCTGAGCGTCCGCCAGCGCGAGCTGTTGTCGGCCATGTCCCGCACCACGTCACGCGGGACCGACGGTTACTGGTCGGTGCCGGAGGCGGCGGACGCGCTGGGCCTGTCGGCCGCGGACTGCGCCGACGACATCTACCACCTCGTCATCCTCGGCCTGCTCTGCCGTGTCGACCACCACGACGTGGCGATGTTCAAGGTGCTCAACATCGTCGGCGTCGCCGGTCAGCACGCCGTCGCGGGCCGGAACGACATCGCCGGACAACACACGGCTGCCTGAACCGGGCACCACCAGAAAGGACTTGACCATGCGCCTCTGCACTCTTCGCACCGACACGGGTGAGGACGTCGGCATCTCGGTGCCCGGCGCGATCGCCGTGCTGAGCCTCGTCAACGCGACCGCTGGAACCGAGTACGGCCCCACCATGCTGGACATCATCCAGAAGGGCGAGGCCGCCGCGCTCGCGGCCACGGTCGCCGCACTGCCCGACCTCGATGCCGTCGCGGTGCGGGCCGAGCCGGAGTTCGGGCCGATCTACCGGAACCCGCCGAAGCTGTGGGGTGTGGGCCTGAACTATGTGCGCCACGCCGACGACCTGGGCGTTCTGCAGCCGACCGACGCCCCCGGCTCGTATCTGCGGCCGTCCTCCACGGTGATCGGCCACGGCGACGACATCCTGCTCCCCGGCCAGTCGCAGCGCGTCACCGCCGAAGCCGAGCTCGGCGTCGTCATCGGCACCACCTGCCGTGACGTGGCACCCGAGGACGCCCCGTCGGTCATCTTCGGCTACACCACCCTGCTGGACATGACCGCCGAGGACGTGATCCGGGTCAACCCCCGCCACATTCCGTGGGCGAAGGCCTTCGACACCTTCTGCAGCCTCGGCCCGTGGGTCGTCACCCCCGACGAGATCCCCGACCTCTCCGCCGTGCGGATCTCCACCGTCGTGAACGGGAAGACCATCGCGTCCAACCAGGTGTCGGCGATGAAGTACGACCCCTACTGGCAGGTCGGCTACTTCTCCGGCGGCATGCTCCTGGAGGCCGGAACGGTGATCGCCACGGGAACCCCCGGCGCCGGCGTCATCCACGACGGGGACACGGTGGACGCCCTGGTCGAGGGCGTGGGCGACCTCCGCAACACCGTCAAGCTCAAGCCCGCCTAGATGAACGGGACATGAGCGAGTACGACCTGTGCTCGGTGCCGACGCGACGACGGCACCGAGCACACTCATCGGACGGCCTGGCCGGGATCGTCGGGTGTGATGACCAGCCGGACCGCCTCCCGGGCGGCGGCCAGGGTCTGGAGCACGGTCGCCCGGTCCGGGCCGTACACCGAGGCGCTGACCGGAATGCACATGTTGTGGTTGGTGACCGGCACATGGTCCCCGGGCCGGTACTCCACGAGCACATCGGCGACTCCGGGGAGCGCGTTCAGCTCGTCCAGCCCGTGCAGGGACACCAGCGTGCCGGGTGCGTCGTCGTTGCGGATGACGACGGAGCCCAGCACCGCCCTGAACCCGTGATCCCCGTCGATCATGTCCGGACGCCGGCCGAGGAAGCACTCCACGGCGTCGTGGAACGGCCGCAGATCGGAGTGCCGCAGCCACATCGGCACCGCGGGGCCGCCCGAGAAGCGCGCCGCGAGTTCGATCAGGTGGATGTCGTCCCCGTCGCCGTCGCACTTGACCTCGATATGGCCCGGCCCGTAATGGATGCCGAACGCGTCGAGGACCTCCTTGCAATAGCGTTCCACCCGGGCGTGGTCGGGGTGGGTGCTGTCGATCTGGACGATGTCCCAGAGCGGAAAATCGTAGTCGCGGTCGTCGGGCCGCCGGTATTCCCAGATGTCGATCAGCCGGTGTTCGCCGTCGGCGCTGCAGAAATTCACCGCGTACTCGCGCCCGCGCACATATTGCTCGACCAGCCATTCGGTGACCGGCCGGTCGTGCCAGTCCACCATCAATTCCTTGGTCGCCTCGGCGAGTTCCTCCGCGTCGCCGATGACCGTGACGCCGAAGGATCCAGAGCCCATCGTCTGCTTCACGATGACGGGGAAACCGATGTCCTGGGCGGCGCCCGCGACCGCGTCGAGGGAGCCGACCAGCCGGAACTCCGGTACGCGGATGCCTGCTTGTACGGCCCTGGCGCGCATCGCCGCCTTGTTCCGCCGCGCCCAGCCCAGCGTGGGGTCGTTCCCGGGCAGGCCGAGCCGCGCCGCGATCTCGTCGGCCAGATGGAGTGTCGACCCACGGGACGGGACGACGGCCAGCGGGTCCAAACGGGCCGCACGGACCTGCCGTACGGCATCGTCCACGTCCTCGGCGTGCAGGGACAATTCGCCGTCGGGGTCGACGGGCGGGGCCACGGGCGGCGGGCCCGTGGACAACGAGACCACCTGGAATCCCAGATCGCGCACGGCGGCCTTGTACGCGCGTCCGTTCCTGCTGTCTGCCGGGTCGACCAGCAGGACCACCGGGTTCTTCGGTTCCACCGGAACTCCTCTCCGTAGGGGCGGCGACTACGACTGTCGCGCGGCCATGGCGTTGGCGGCCCTGAGCACCATGTCCTCGGCGGGATGGACCCGGTCGATGTCGGCGACCGTGGCCATCAGCTCGAAGACGTCGACGTTCGCGGTCTTCGCGCACCTGCTGATCAGCGGGAAGAAGCTGGAGTGCGTGCGGGTGATCCCGCCGACGAGCTGGTACGTCCGGTCGTCGTGCAGTCGCTCCAGGGGGCGGACGACGGACTCGCTCAGCTCCGCGAGAGCCCGGAAGTCGTAGGTGCTCCCGCCGCCCTGGGCGTGGAGGGTCGCCGCGAACGTCTCGGTGACGGTGTTGCCGGCCCCGCGGCCGATGCCGTCGAGCGTCGTGTCGACGAACCGCGCCCCGCTCGTCGCCGCCGCGAGCGCGTTGGCGTTGGCCAGGCTCAGGTTGTCGTGCCCGTGGAAGCCGAGCGGAACCGTCACCGACTGGCCGACCTTCTCGAAGAGTTCGGTCACGTCCGAGGGGAGGTAGCCGCCCACCGAGTCGACGAGGTAGACGGCGTCCGCGCCGTACTCCGCGCACTGCCGGACCGCGTCCGTGACCCCGTCCACCTCGAGCACGTTCGTCTTCATGAGGTTGGCGAACGCCGTGATGCCGAGGTCCTTGGCCAGGGCGAGGAAGTCCTCTGCCGGTGCGACGGCGGAGATGTCCACACCGACCCGGACGAACCGCAGGCCGGCGGCCGCGGCCTCCCTCAGGTGATCGAGCTCGGCGATTCCCGGGATGCAGAACATCCCCCAACTCGCGCTCGTCAGCGTCTCGGACGCGATGTCGAAGCACCGTGCGTCGGAGACAAGGGTGGAATGGGGCGTGCGCTCGCCGGCGTTGAGGCCCAACCCGTGACCCAGTTCGACGAACCGGACACCTGCCGACTCAAGACCGGTCAGAACGCTCTTGATCGTGTCCTCGGTGAACTTGAAGTCCACGGCATAACTGCCGTCACGGAGCGTGCAGTCCATTATTTCGACTGCTGACGATCGCCTGTCCTCGGCGACCATCGGCGATGTCTCTGACATCGAACACCTCAAGCAGAGAAGTATGGGAAAACGGTGTTTCGACACTAACCGAGAAGCGCATTCCCGTCAGCGGCAGAAGCCCGGCAGAAAGGCGCGGACCGACGCGCTCAAATGCCTCCCGGAGAAGTGAGGAATGACGAATACAGGGGGTGGAGTCGTTTACTCCCCGCCGCCCGAACCTAGTTCGCGGACAAAGGTGTCGAAGCGGGAGCGGTAGGCCCCGAAGCGCGCCTGGTTCATGTCCGGGTCACCCGCGGCGGAGCCGTCGATCTCGATCTCCGAGAACCACCACTGCCCGTCGGCCCGCAGGAAGTCGATGCAGAGGTAGGGCAGTCCGATCTCGCGGGCCACCGCCCTGGCCGGCGCGACCAGATCCTCGGGCAGGTCGGACCACTCCGCCACGCCGCCCTGGCTGGTGTTGCCCGCGAACGCGTCGCCGGTCAGACGGCGCGTCAGCACGCGGTACGGCTCACCGTCGATGAAGTACACGCGGTGGTCGACCACGTCGCGTCCCAGCCACGGTTGCACCACCATCGTCAGCTCGGCCGCGCCCGCCCAGGCGAGCACCGAATCCAGTTCTCCGGCATGGGAGGCGACGAACACCCCGTGTCCGCCGCCCCAGCTGGCGGGTTTCACGACCACCGGGAAGTCGATGTCGCTCGTGCGCATCGCGGCCGTGCACCAGTCGAGTCGGTCCGGGCCGTAGCCGCGGGTGCACAGGCGCACCGTCGGCAGCCGCGGCACCTCACTGCCGTAGGGGCGCAGCATCGTGAGCAGCTTCTCGTTGTTCATCAGGCTGTGTCCGACGGGGAACGTGGTGAAGAATCCGGCAGCCGACAGGGCGGCGTAGGTCGTCAGGTGCCGCCAGTAGTCGTGCCGGTCGACCGGCCAGGTGACCAGCTTCGTGTGGAAGAAGGCCTTGTCCGGTGCGACCAGTTCGCCGCGTACGCGGATCGAGGCGCCGCCCTCGGTGGTGCCGACGACGACGTCGTCGACGCTGACCCGGGCCAGCCGTACGCCGACCGCGCGTGCAGCGTCGTCGTAGGCCTTGGTGATCGGGGCGTCGTAGGGATTGGGTGACTTGCTCTCGCGTTCCGAGCGAATCCAGAACATCGTGACCGCATCGCTGTCGTACACGGCTGTCACGCTTCAACTCCGTCGACTGAGGCCGAAACCGCGTCGCTCGCGGCACGGAACCTGTGGAACGCCGCGCGGTAGGCGGCGAGCTGGACTTCGGCGGCATCGGCGTCGTCGGTGGGGGCGAAGCCCGTGCAGTCCACGCGGGACAGCCAGAACCGGTCGGCGTCCTGGACGAACTCGACCTGGACGTAGGCGAGTCCGAGCTCGGTGGCGACCGACTTCGCGGGGCCGGACAGCCGCTCGGCGAGCGGCCCCTCCAGCCCGGTCGGTTCGCCGTCGACACACACCACGACGTGCTCGACGACGTGGTCGCCGAGCCATGGCTGCACGAGGACGGTCACTTCGCCGGCGCCCGCCACCTGGAGGAGGGTGGTGAGCCTGCGGTCGTTGTCCGCGACGAAGGCCCGGTCGCCGGGCCGGCGGACCGCCGGGCGCACCGCCACCGGGAACTCCAACCCCCAGTCGGCGAGCCGCAGTCGGTCGCGATGGACCTCGATCTCACGGGTGCACAACCGCACCGACGGCAGTGTGCGCACCTCGCCGAGGCCGGGACTCAGGAGCGGCACGATCGTGTCGCTCCAGGTGATCGAGTCGGTGGCGGGCACAGTGACCATGAACCCGGCGGCTTCGAGGATCCCGATGGTGCTCAACAGGCGCCAGGCGTCGGGTCCTTGGGTGAGACCGTCGAGAGAGCCGGTGTGGAAGAAGGTGTCGCGCGGGTCCACGCGGACGCCCCGCACCCGCACCACGGCCGTTCCTCCCACCTGGCTCACGACCAGGTCGTCGACCGTGGCCGTGCGCAGCTGGAGACCGAGGTCCGCCGCGACCGCGGTCAGGTCCGTCTTCCGTGCGTGGTCGGCCGCCGCGACGGTCGTGTGGTCGCGGTCCGCGCGCAGCCAGAACAGTGTGGGGGGTGCCGCTGTGTTCCTCGTCAACCCCGAGGTGCCGGTTGTGGGGTGGTTTGCTGGCATGGGGTTCATGTGCTTTCCGGGGTGTTGGCGCGTTGTTCGTGGACGGGGGCGCCGGGCGAGAGGGATCTCGTGCGCCGGCGCCCCAAGTCGTGCGTGCGAGCCGCGGAGTCGAAGGGCTCAGTCGTCCAGCACGGCCAAGGCGCGCGCGGGTGCGCCGTCGCCGCCGCTGACGTTGAGCACGCCGACGAACAGCGTGCTCCACCGGTCCGCGACCTCCTTCAGCACGAGGTTCTCCACGATCAGCGTGCCCGCGCCCAGCAGCGTGCGGTGCACGTCGTAGGGGAAGTTCGCCGGCCGCATGCCCATCGGCAGGTCAGGGCTGATGGTGTCCATGCCGATGAGGCGAAGCCCCGCGTCCACGACCCACTGCGCCGCGTCGACCGCGAGGTAGGGGTGGCTGTCCATATAGGCCGGCTCGCCGTAGCGGTCGTCCCAGCCGGTGCGGATCAGCAGGGCGTCGCCGGGTTCGAGATCGACGGCGGACTTCAGGTCGGCCGCCGTGATGGGAACGGGCTCGTCCCGCAGTATCTCGACGCAGTAGGCCCGGCCGACCAGCGTCGACACCGGCACCTGGTCGAGCGTGGCGCCGTCCTCGACGAAGTGCGACGGGGCGTCCACGTGGGTACCGATATGGGTCGGTATGTTCAGCCGCATGACCCGCATCCGGTCCTTCGCCCAGGTGCTGGTGGGCGTGAACTCGGGGGCTGGGATCGTGCGCGCGTGCGGCATACCCGTTTCGAGGGGACGGGAGAGATCAACTGTGCGTGGCATGCGGTGCCCACTCCTTCGATTCGGGTTACTTGGCTCGTCCGTCTTCCTGCACCCCGTACACACGGCGCAGCCTGCGGTGAGTGGTGGTTTCCTGGAACGGGCGGCGGCCGTGGAGCATCCGCCGGTTGTCCCACAGCAGGCCGACGCCGCGTTCGAGCAGCACGGCCTCCGCGTTCACCGCGGCGGCGGCCGAGACCCGGTCGAATTCGTCCATGGCGGCCTGGAGCTCCGGCGGTACGGGAGTTCCCTCGGCGGCGAAGGCCTGCTCGATGTACATGCGGACATAACGCAGCTCGTAGCCGTGGTCCGTGTGCGTCAGCACGGGCTGCCGCTTGATCTTGACGCCCGCCATCTGGTCCTTCACGTCGAAGGGGACGGGCCGGCTCAGTTCGGCGACGTGCGCCGGGTCTATTTCGGCGAGCCGCTCGACCAGGTTCTCGACGTCCATCAGCAGCGTCTCCCCGCCCGTCGCCGCGGACAGGCCGAACAGGAACGCGACGTCGGGCAGCTGCGGCAGCAGGGTGCCGTCGGTGTGATAGTTGCCCGTCTTGTTCGAGTTCGAGTAATGGCTGGTCGCCGCGGCTCCGGCCTTCACCTCGACGGGATAGATGAGTTCACCGGAGCTGTACTGCGGAACCGGGCGGAAAAGCGCCGTGAAAAAGTTCCAGTAGAGGGTGCTGATGTCGTGGTCGCTGAGCCCTTCGGGAGCGACGCGCACGACGACGCCACCCGCGTCCTTGCGGATGGCCGCCACTATGTCGTCCCGCAGCGCCAGGATCTCCGTACCGGCCGTCGGGAAAGTCGCGGTGGGCCACTTGTCAAGAGGTGTTTCCGCGTCTATTTCCCGGGTCAGCAGCGCCTCGGCCGCCGATTCGGGAATCGTGAACTCCGGGATCGTGAATTCCGTTGCCATCGTGCTCTGCCCGTTTCTATGAGGAGATCAATGCGACTCGGTCTGCGCTCGGATGTCTTTCACGCATCGAGCGGCCATTTCCGGTAATGGCCCGACGGAATGCGCAGCACATCACGCTCGACAAGTTGCCATTCGCTGCGCACGGGCGGTTGCTCGGTCCTGCGGCGTTCGCTCATCCGGCTCCGATGGAAGTCGATGACATCGGAGGAGAACCTGAGCCGGCCGGTGTTCAGATAGCGCACCGCACCGTGGACGTCCCGGGCCGTCAGCACCTCGCCGCGGTTGTAGACGCTGGGCGAGAAGGGCACGTCCAGGAATCCCCGCGCGAACGCCTTCACCACGCCGTCGGTGAGGCTGCCGTCGCCGGCCAGCAGGACGCTCTCGAGGATCTGGTCCACCTCGGCCCGCAGGACGGTGGCCTCCTCGCGTACCGTCCGCTCGTCCACCTCGACGCTGTTCGCCTCCAACGCGCCCAGCCGGCTCAGCTGCAAGCCCTCCTGGTTGTCGGAGACCGAGGGAATGGTGGTTGCCTCGACCGGTGTCTTGACGATCAGCCGCGTGGCCCCGGACAGCCGGCCGGTGGTGGCCGAGGCCACGATCAACTGCGTGGCCCTGGCCCGATCCTGCGGGAAGGCCGCCATGTGCTGGTGGAACACGACGTTGACCTGCACCCCCGGATATCCCAGGTTGGCCAGATACTTCTGGCCCAGTTCGTGCAGGACCCTGATCGCCGCGATGTCCTGGGACCGGTTTCCCTGCTCGGCGTATCCGAGGGAGACCGAGCCCACGCCCTGGCCGGCCGCCAGCATCGCCTCGATCACGTTGACGACGATCGCCAGACTCGGCGGGATCAGCACCGCCGTGAGCGTGCCGAAGAATTCACGGTCGATGACCACGCCGAACTTCTCGCGGTAGAGGCCCGCCAGCCGGTCGACGTACTGCCACCTTCTGAGCGACTGGGCCAGTGAGTAGTCCTTGAAATAAGGAATGTTGTACGTGATCGCGCCGCCCTCGAAACCGGTGACGCCACCCGCGCACGAGATCTCGGCGAGAAGCCGCGGGTCACGTGTGCTGTGGCGGGTCTGGAGCGGTGTCCGTACCTCCGAGATCAACTGCCGGAGCACGTCGACCCCGTGGTTCACCATGGGGAATCCGTTGAGTGTGGAGGAGCCGCGTTCCCGGCTCTCCGCGATCGCGTCCGCGGCCTTCTGGTACTCGTTGTTCCTGGTGAGCGAATCGATCTGGTACGACAGCACGTCCGCGCCGGCCCGCCGCAGGGCCACGAACGCCGTGCGCTGCGCGGCGGCGAGCGCCACGCCCGAGCGCGGCTGCACCAGGAACGGCCGTTCCCCCCGGGGCCACGGTGAGTGCGCGCGGGCGAACGACGGCTGCCGGAGGAGGAAGGCCGCGTTGTCCGCCAGGTTCCGCGCCCGCGCACCTGTCGCCCAGGACTCCAGAACCGCGGGCCGCTGCTGCTGCAGCTCGTCCACGGTGAGCCGTTGGTCGGGCGGCGCCGTACCCGGCTCGGCGGGCCAGGAGGCGGCGACGGGTCTGCCGCGCACCGCCGCGGGCCTGGTCAGGAGATCCTCGTCCAGCACCGAGAGAACCGTGGGAATGTCGACGTACGTCGGGAATACCCGTCGGAAGCCGAGCCGGCGCGCTTCGGCGCGTATCCGTTCGGAACTGCCCACGTCCAGGTTTCCACCGGCATACCAGAGCGCGTCGACGTCGGGATACTTGAGCATCAGGTCCGGAAACTGCTTCAGATAATGGCGCAGATGACCGTCCATGCACGAAATCATCACGACATCCGCGTCGGCCGCGTGTCTGAAAAAGTCGTCGAGGTTGTTCTGCGTGCCCATGAAGTCGACTGCGTGGCCGGCCTCGGTGATGGCGTGCTTCAGCAGTGTGAGACCTACCGAATGTGCGTCGGCGCCGATCCCGCCGAGCACGATCGACCGTGGCGTCGGCAATGTCTCTGACATTGAATACCTCGAGCGGAGAAGTGCGGGACAAGGGTGGTGTCGACACTAGCCAAGAAACGCACCCGTATCAGCGGCAGAAGTGCGGCAGAAACCCGGCAGAAGAGTGCGCGCCGAGTGACGCAACTGCCTCTCGTAACTGCCGTACATGGCTTGCGGCGAGTGATGTCGGCGTGTACGAATTGGAGCGTAAGGATCTGCGGGAGCCACGAGGTTATGGTGAGGAAGGAGAATTCGATGGGCGGCATTCTCAGCGACAGCCAGGTCGATTTCTACCACGCGAACGGATTCTGCGTCGTCGACGGAATATTCGACGCGGAACTGATCGAGAAGGCGCGATCCGTCGTCGACGGCCTGCTCTCCTCCGCGGACCTCGCCGGTGTGGCCGAGGCGGAGCCGGAGGACGGCTCCAAGGCCCGCCGCATCTGGGCTCCGACCTCGCGGGACGAGCTCTTCGCCGGCATCGCGGAGGACCCCCGGCTCCTCGACGCGGTGGAGCAGCTGATCGGCTCCGACATCGTGCTCCAGTACTCGAAGCTCAATGTGAAGCCGCCGCGTGTGGGCAGCGTCGTCGAGTGGCACCAGGACTTCGCGTTCTACCCCCACACCAACACCGACCTGGTCGCCACGCTGATCTATCTCGACGACGCGACCCGGGAGAACGCCTGCCTGCGGGTCGCCGCCGGTTCGCACCGGCACGGCCTGATCCCGCACGAGGCGGACGGCTACTTCGTCGGCAAGGTCGCGTCGCCGGCGGAGGCGGGCCTTGACGACCTGCCGATCGTCGACTGCGAAGGGGCCGCGGGATCAGTGGTGTTCATCCACCCCCTGCTCCTGCACTCGTCGGAGAAGAACCTCTCCGACCTGTACCGCCGCGTCTTCATCCCGTCCTACCGCGCGGCCGACGCCCTCCCCATCTACTACGGCCCGCACGCCGCGCACAACGAGCCGACGGCGAAGCTCGTCCGCGGCAGTGCCTCCGGGACCGTACGCAGCGAGGCCGGCCAGTGGCGACTCCCCATCGCGGAGGCGGAGTTCAACTCGCTGTACCAGGTCCAGGAAGGCTCGCACGTGAGCGACGGGACGAAGCTGTCCACCGGCTACTTCTCCCACGAGTACGACACGAAGGACACGGCGGCCACCACGATGTGAGCCCCCTCCGGCGTACGAACACCGTCATTGCCACCGCCGCCGGCACGACCTGAGCCCGGCCCCCGAACCAGAAGCGATGTGGAGCATCATGACCAGCCCGCTCAACGGCACACCCGCCGTCGTGCTGATGGACCCCTGTGGCCCGAGCATGGGGTTCAAACCCCAGGTGGCCGAGCGCGGAATGGCCGTGATCTCCGTCTACACCATGCCCCGCGAGCACATCCGGACCCGGTACCCCGATCACACCGTCGGTGACACGGTCAGTCTCTACGCCACGGAACTCGGCGAGATCCGGGCGCTCCTGGCCGGACTGGGTGCCGACATCCGCGCGGTGGTGCCCGCCAACGACGTGGCCGTCGACAAGGCGGACACCCTGGCCGAGGAGTTCGGGCTGCCCGGCAACGGCGCGCGGCTGGCCCTGGCCCGTCGGGACAAGTCCGCGATGCGGGAGAGGGCCGCGGGCGCCGGAGTCCGCATCCCCCGCTACGTGACGGTCGAGGACGCGGCCGACATCGCCCGGGCCGCGCGTGAGGTGGGCTTCCCCGCCATCGCCAAGCACACGACCGGCGCCGGGTCGCACGGCATCCGGCTGCTGAGCGGGCCCCAGGACGCCGAGGACCTGTCGGCCCTGCACCGGACCGACCACTTCGGACGGCCGGTCGAGGCCTGGCTGGTCGAACAGTACGTGCGTGGGCGGGAGTTGGGCGTGAACTTCTTCTCGCACGACGGCACCCACCACGTCCTGGACATCTGGGAATACCGGCAGCCCGACAACCAGGACTACTCGTTCCCGTACTGGGAGTGGGCACAGATCTCCCAGGACGACCCCGACTGGCAGACCGCCGTCGACTACGTACGGCGGGTGCTCGACACGTTCGGCGTGCGGATCGGCCCCAGCCACACCGAGATCAAGATGTCGGCCGGCGAGGCCCACCTCATCGAACTGGGTGCCCGCCTGCCCGCCTACCCCATGATCGACGCGTGGATCGCGCACAGCGACCTCGACCCGCACGGCCAGACCCTGGCCGGCAGGCTGGGCGAGGCGCCGAGGATCGCGACCGAGCCGGTGAGGTTCGACAGCTTCTGCGGCGCCAACGCCATCCGCAACGACGGGCCGCCCGGTCGGCTGGTGGAGATCCGCGGGCTGGACAAGGTGGGACAACTGCCCGGCGTGGACAAGCTGGTGGTGCGCTACCAGCCGGGCGACCTGGTGCCCACGACCACCAGCATCCCGACCATTCCGCTCAGGGTGAGCGTCTCCGCGCCGGACCGCCGGTCACTGATCGAGCGCATGGCCGCGGTCCGCGACACCGTGGAACCCGTGATCGAACCGGTCCGCTGATCCCGATGAAGTTCTTGTCCGCATATCGCGAACTCTTCACGCTGCCCAAGTTCGGCTCGTCCCTGTTCGCGGCGGTCGCGGGCAAGCTGAAGCCCGGTATCTCCTCGGTCGCCCTCCTGCTGGAGGTCGCGCACTTCCGGGGCTTCGGCCAGGCCGCCGTGGTCGTCTCGGTGTCCGCGCTGGCCGGAGCCACCGTCCCGCTGCGGGGCAGGCTCATGGACCGCCAGGGCTACGCCAGGGTGATGCTTCCGGGGCTCGTGGCGTATCTGGGCGCGCTGCTCGTCCTGGTGCTGAACGAAAGCGCCCACGGACCGTTCGCCCTCACGGTGGGCTGCGCGTTCGTGGCGTCGGCGTCGCTTCCCCCCATCTACATCGTGACCCGGCTGATGTGGCGCGCGATGACCACGGGCGACCTCCGGAGAACGATCCTGTCCCTGGACGCCGTCCTGACCGACATGGGCTACATCCTGGGCCCGACCATCGCGGCCCTCCTGGTGGTGGCCGTGGCGCCCTGGGCCGGTCTGGCCGTCTCCGCGCTGCTGACCGCCGGCGCGACCCTGCTGCTGCTCTCCCGCAAGCTGCCGCACCAGAGCAGACAGCCGCAGTCCGTGGAGCGCCACTGGCTGGGCCCGCTGCGTGACCGGGCGGTGCGCCGGACCATGGTGTCGGTGGTGGCCTTCTCCGTGGCGGTCCGCGCGATCGAACTGGCCTTCCCCGCCTGGGCCCAGCAGCACCACGCACCCCTCATGAGCGGAGTGCTCCTGAGCTGCATGTCCGTGGGCAGCATGGCGGGCGGTCTCGCCCTGGGAGCGATGCCGGCGGGCCGATCGGTCCGGGCAACGTTCCCGGTCACGCTGGCCGTGCTGTCCACAGGCACCCTGCTGGTGGCGGCGGCGGCCGGTTTGGCCTGGACGTGGGGACTGGTCGTGGCCGCGGCGGTCATGGGCATCGCGGTGGGGCCCAGTTTCGTGGCCCTGTGGGCGACGGTCGGCGATCTGTCGCCGGAGAACCTGGCCGCGGAGACCCAGTCGTGGATCAGTTCGTTCATGTCGCTGGGCGGATCCGCCGGGGCGGCGCTCAGCGGCCTGGTCATCCAGTCACTGGGCCCGGGGGCGCTGCTGCTGATCGCGGCGGTGGCACTGGCCCTCGCGTCCGGCCTGGCGTACGTGGCCATCAAGTCCAAGTCAGCGACGTCGGAACCGGTGCCGGGAATCGATCCCCATCGCGCCGTGAGCACGGAGGTACAGTGACTCGTCAACGGGTCGTCCTGGTGAGCCATGTCGGTTACGACGCCTACCACCACGACGACGGCAGCCCCTTCTTCCCTCCGGACGAGTTCGACGTCACCCTGCTCGCGCGCCCCCGCGACATCGCACGGGTGACGCCCGGACAGGTCGGCCGCCGCATCCCGGTGGACATCCACCCCACCGGCGAACTCGCCGGATCGCTGCCCGAGTTGATCGGTGACTCCGGGTTCGACTGGGTGGTGGCGACCCAGGAGCGGCTGTTGCTGCCGGCCGCGAGTCTGCGCGAGACCCTGGGCGTCGGCGGGATGGGAACGGAACACACACTGCTGCTCCGCGACAAGACGGCGATGAAGCGCCACTTCTCGGCGCACGGAATCCGGGTCCCGGAGTTCATGGAGATCTCCGAACCCGCCCAGGCGGCCGACCTGCTCGACACGTTCGGCCGGATCGTCATCAAGCCCGTCCTCGGCTCCTCCTCCATGGACGTGCACATCGTCCGGGACCGGAGCGAGTTGAAGACCTTGCAGCAGCAGGGGTTCGCTGGCGCCGACCGGTACGAGGCCGAGGAATTCATCGCGGGCCGTCAGTTCCACATCGACAGCGTCGTCAGCGACGGCGTGCCGGTGGCCACTTCCGTCTCGCAGTACCT
Source organism: Streptomyces sp. NPDC127038 (assembly GCF_042725875.1). Taxonomy (NCBI): domain Bacteria; kingdom Bacillati; phylum Actinomycetota; class Actinomycetes; order Kitasatosporales; family Streptomycetaceae; genus Streptomyces; species Streptomyces sp. NPDC127038. The sequence continues at coordinate 283,453 of NZ_JBHXDQ010000003.1, forward strand.
GGACTCGCACGAGGCGTTTCCGCTGGACGGCCAGGTCCGGTCGCACACCCTCGACGACGGGCCGGACCTCGACGTGCTGCTGGAGTTCAACCGCGCGGTACTCGCGGCCATCACCTGGTTCAGTGGCGTCACGCACCTCGAAGTGTTCCTCGACGACGGCGGAACGCCGGTGTTCTGCGAACTGGGCGGCCGCCCCGGCGGCGCCGGAATAGACACCACGTTCCGGTACCGCCACGGGATCTCACTGCTCTACGCCAGCATCCTCCCGCAGATCGGGCGCACTGTTCCGGACCGCGGGAAGCAGGCACCCGCGGACCAGCCCGCGACGGGCTGGTCCATGATCTACCCGCCGCGGCTGGGCCGCTTCCGTGGCTTCGAGGCGTCTCCGCGGGCCGATTGGCTGCTCCAACTCACTGCGCCCTACCGTCCGGGCGAACTCGTCAGGGAGCCCAGGCAGGCGAAGGACGCGATCGCGGTCGCGTCCGTCCGGGGCAAGGACGCACGCGAAGTCGTCGACCGGCTCGCCCGGGTCAAGAGCGAACTCGTCGTGTCCATCACCCCCGAATGATCGGCCTCGACACGCGCGAGCCGCCGCCTCACCGAGGTGTCCCTGCTCCCGCTGTCCTCTCCTTCCGCACCGCACGTGCCGCCCGCAGGAAGGCGTCGTTCTCCGCCGGCGTCCCCACGGAGGCGCGCAGCCGACCCGGTACGCCGTTGTCGCGGATCAGGACGCCGTGGTCGAGCACGGCCTGCCACGCACGGTGGGTGTCGGCGAAGGGGCCGAACTGCACGAAGGATGCGTCGGATGCGTCGACGTCGTAACCGATGGCCGTCAACTCGCCCACGACACGGCGCCGTTCGGTCCTGAGCTGTTCCACATAGGCCAGCAGTGTGTCCGAGTGCTCGAGCGCGACCAAGCCGAGCGCCTGTGTCACGGACGACAAGTGGTAGGGCAGCCGGACGAGTTGGACCGCGTCGACCACGGCGGGATCGGCGACCAGATAACCCACGCGCAGCCCCGCGGCACCGAACGCCTTGGACATCGTGCGAGTGACCACGAGATGGGGACGGCCCTCGACCAGCGGCACCAGGGACGGCCGGTCGGAGAACTCCCCATAGGCCTCGTCCACGACGACCATGCACGGACGGGCCTCCTGCGCCGCCTCGTACAACTCGACCACGGTCTCCGCCGGGACGGCGGCGCCGGTCGGATTGTTCGGAGAGGTGATGAGGACGAGATGGGGCCGTTCCTCGCCGAGCACCTCGCGCGCGGCACGCAGGTCGATGCCGAAACCCTCGTCCCGCGGGCAGGAGATCCACGCCGTACCGGTGGTGCGGGCGATCAACGCGTGCATCGTGTAGGAGGGTTCGAAGCCGAGGGCGCGGCGGTCCGGTCCGCCGAACGCCTGGAACAGCTGCTGGATCACCTCGTTGGACCCGTTGGCGGCCCACACCTGCCGGGCGTCCACGGGGTGACCGGCGGCGCGGGTCACGTGTCCGGCCAGTCCGGCACGCAACTCCCATGCGTTCCGGTCCGGATAGCGGTTGAGCCCGGCCGCGACCTCGCGGACCCGTTCCGCCATGGCCGACACCAGCGGCTCCGGCAGCGGAAAGGGGTTCTCGTTGACGTTCAGGTGTACCGGAGCGTCTCGTTCGGGAGCCCCGTACGGGCTCTGGCCGCGCAGCTCGTCCCGGACGGGCAGATCATCGATGCGGGTCACCTGAGGGCACCTTCTGGTCGAGGAAGTCGAGGACGAGCGGGCTTGTGCGGTCGCGGTACTCCTCGAAGTAGGCGTGCCGGGCTCCCTGGACCAACTCCATCCGGGCGCCCGGGATCCGGCCCGACAGCAGCGGCGCGTTGGCGGTGGGGTTGAGCAGGTCGTCGGTGCCGTGCAGCACCAGCGTCGGAGCGACGATGCCGGGCAGCGCGTCCCACGCGTCGTGTCCGTCGCTCGCGGTCAGATGCCCGCGCCGGGCGTGCGGCGGCATACCCGGGTCGCCGAGCGTGTGGTACGGGCCCGGGTGGGTCGCCAGCCAGGCAGGGGTGTACATCAGCTCCAGCAGGGCTTGCCGCGCCTCGGCCGGATCGGAGCGGACGAGCGATCTGCGGACGTCGACGCTGCGCTCGACACCGTGCCGGCCGCCGGGTGAGGTGCAGCCGAGCACCAGGGCACGCACCCGGCGCGGATGGCGTGCGGCCAGCCACTGGGCGACGCGCCCGCCCATGGACGTGCCGTACAAGTCCGCCCGGTCCACGGACAGTTCGTCGAGGACCGCGACCACGTCCTCGGCGAACCGTGCGGTGGAGTAGGGAAGTCGAGGCTTGTCGCTGTCGCCCGTGCCCCGGTAGTCGATCGTGACCGTGCTCCGGGACCCGGTGAAGTCGTCACGGACGCCGTCCCACCAGTGGTGGTTGTTCGCCTGGCCGGCCAGCAGCACGAGCGGGGGACCGTCACCGCTGACCTGGTAGGCGACACGGACTCCGTCGGAGGTCGTGGCGTGCGGCACGGCGATTCCTTCCGGAGGGTGAGACGTCGGGCGGCCGCCCGAGGCGACAGTGGGACGATGTCGCCGCCGATCCGCCGGGAATTCGCGTCGAGCGGCCTCGGATCCCGGCTCGGAGCGAGGATGTCGCCCGTGCTTCCACTCGCTTCCGCAGCCGACGTCGCGGCCAGTGTCACACCCCGCCGACCGGTGCCACAAGGGAAGAAGAGGCAGTTCAGGGGGCACTTTCACGCGCTGACTGCCGCGTGTTCTGCCGCCTCTCGATCCACGGCGGAGCTCGGTGGACACGACGGAGGGGTGGGCCCGGCGCGATGCCGGGC